>CBFHVU010000097.1:0-9110 GCA_965659465.1 uncultured Paracoccaceae bacterium
CATGACACGACGGCCGGATTATTTCGTTGTGGCTGGTGTGGAAAATGGCATCGGATTTCATGGCGCGGCTGGAACATTGTCGGGTGCCTATGGCGATCGACCCATTGAATACAAGGCACAGATTCAGATCATATCGGGGCAAACATCACTTCAGCATCCTGTGGTGCTGACGGTAAACACGAATTGGGATGTCCAGCCCGTACTAGGGAGCGTTCCCAGTTTGGGGGTCGATATTTTTGCCGATTTGGCCAAAACTGGCGAATTTACAGGCCGCGTTGGGTTTCGCCAGTCTTGGGCGACATTGCAGGGGGGGTGTATTCTGTTGACCCGCAGTTAAATGGTGAACACATCGCTGGCGCGTTTTCGGGCGATCAGTTTTTTGGGGTCATAACAGGGACCAAAATGGATGACCCTTGATGATGCGGCATGATTTCTGGCGCAAACGGGATTAAATTTCATCCAAATCCGGCGGCAGTTTTTCGGCCAAAAATTCGCGTGCGCGACGTTCGGCCAAACGCACACGCACCGATGTCATATAGGATTCTTGCATTGTGGCGGATGTGGCCTCTAGGATTTTTGCGGTTTCATAGATCACATCGTCATTGCCAATTGCATTTGCAATGGCAATCGCGTCCTTTGCTAACGCATCGGCCAGATCGTCAACCACACCCATATCAGCGCGAATTCTCCGTTAGGCGGCGTTTCACATAATCGGTCACATGACCAATCATCGGGTCCATATGTGGCTCTTCAAAGAAGTGGCCAGCACCCTCTAACTGGGTATGTGTGATTGTGATGCCTTTTTGCTCTTGCAGCTTGCCAACCAAACTTTCGGTATCCGCAGGGGGCGCGATCCGGTCGTTGGTGCCGTTGATGATTAAACCCGACGAAGGGCAGGGCGCAAGGAATGAAAAATCATACATATTTGCAGGCGGTGCCACAGAAATAAATCCTGTGATTTCTGGACGGCGCATCAACAGCTGCATGCCAATCCATGCCCCAAAACTAAACCCTGCAACCCAGCAATGTTTGGAATTGTTGTTCATCGATTGCAAATAATCCAGCGCCGAGGCCGCATCAGACAATTCGCCAATGCCCTGATCATATTCACCCTGCGACCGACCCACGCCACGGAAATTGAACCGCAGCACGGTAAAGCCCATGTTGTAAAATGCATAATGCAGGTTATAGACAACCTTGTTGTTCATCGTGCCGCCAAATTGCGGATGCGGATGCAAAACGATGGCAATCGGGGCGTCGCGGTCTTTTTGTGGGTGATAACGACCTTCTAGGCGTCCTTCTGGACCGGGGAAAATGACCTCAGGCATATGTAATTGTCTCTCCTCAGAGGATGTGCATTCTTGACAAAATGACTCGGTTTTCTTAGAAAGGTTCTAAACAACGGGTCCTGTGTGCAGTTGCAAGTCACATAAGGTCTGTTTGGCCTCACGTCAATGAATTTGCGGGAAAAAGCAGATGAAACTCAGCACCAAAGGGCGATATGCAATGATCGCGTTGGTTGATATGGCGCTGCAGGGTGCTGATCACTTGGTCACGCTTGCCGACATATCGCGACGTCAAGATATTTCATTGGCCTATCTAGAGCAGTTGTTTGTCAAACTGCGCCGCGCAAATTTGGTCGAATCGGTGCGTGGGCCCGGCGGCGGATACCGTTTGGCGCGACATGCGTCAGATATTCGGGTGGTCGATATTTTAACGGCCGTCGATGAAACCCTAGATGCCATGCACAAAGGGGCAGGCGCCAGCGGTGCTGTATCTGGGTCCAAGGCGCAATCCCTGTCAAACCGTTTGTGGGAAAGCCTGTCTGCCAATGTCTATGTGTTCTTGCATCAAGCGCGTTTGTCGGATGTTGTCGAAAACGCCATGGCCCCCTGTCCAGCTGTGCCCAGCCTGTTTTCCGTTGTGGATGAATAGGTAATGGGGGGATCGCGGATATATCTGGATTACAACGCCACAACCCCCCTGCGGGATGCGGCGCGCGATGCCATGATCGCGGCAATGGATGTGGTGGGCAACCCATCTTCGGTCCACGCCGAGGGGCGCGCAGCCAAGGGGATCATGGAACGCGCGCGCGGCCAGATTGCAGAAGCCTTTGGCTGCGAAGGCGCAGACATTATTTTCACGTCCTCTGCCAGTGAAGCGGCCGCGCTTGCGCTTGAGGGGCGGGGCGCACTGTGTTCGGGTGTGGAACATGATGCGGTACAGGCATGGTGCGATCCAAGTTTGCCAACATCGGGTCAGGGCGTGGTCACCACCGATAATCCCGCGGGGTCTGCCATTCAGTTGGCAAATTCCGAAACGGGCATTTTGCAATCTGTCCCGCAGGGCGTATTGTTATGCGACATGACACAGGCGTTTGGCAAAATTCCTCTGGCCTTTAATTGGTCGGGGGCGGATATGGCCATTATTTCGGCCCATAAACTGGGCGGTCCCAAGGGCATCGGCGCACTGGTCATCAAACGCGGCATTGATATCGCGGCCCGTATTCGGGGTGGGGGGCAGGAAATGGGCCGCCGGTCAGGCACCGAAAATATCATTGGAATTGCCGGATTTGGTGCGGCGGCGCAGGCCGCCCAGCAGGATTTAGAACAAGGTGTTTGGCAAAATGTCGAAAAACTTAGAAACATTCTAGAAAAGGCCATTGCACAATCGTCAAATAGGACTATTTTTGTGGGGAAAGACGCGCCGCGCCTGCCCAACACGTCCTATTTTGTGACACCTGGTTGGAAGGGCGAGACGCAAGTGATGCAAATGGATCTGTCTGGGTTCGCTGTATCGGCTGGGTCTGCCTGTTCAAGTGGCAGGGTAAAGGCCAGCAAAGTTTTAAAGGCTATGGGCTATGATGATGACATGGCCTCATGTGCGGTTCGGGTCAGTTTAGGGCCCAGCACAACGGAAAATGACATTCAATCGTTTTGCGACGCATGGTGCGCGCATTACGCAAAATTCGCCTCAAGGCATTGGGGCAACAACCGATAGGAGGCCAGAAGTGGCAGCATTGGATAAGGTCGAAGTCAAAGAAGGTGTTGATCAAGAGACAGTCGACGCCGTTCGTGAAGTCAGTACCTATAAATATGGCTGGAACACGGATATCGAAATGGAATACGCGCCTAAGGGCGTTAATCCAGATATCGTGCGGTTGATTTCTGAAAAGAACGAAGAACCCGAATGGATGACCGAATGGCGTTTGGCGGCATTCGAGCGTTGGGAAAAAATGACCGAACCCAAATGGGCGATGGTCAACTATCCTGAAATCGATTTTCAGGACCAATACTATTATGCGCGCCCCAAATCGATGGCGGACAAGCCCAAATCATTGGATGACGTTGATCCGAAATTGCTGGCGACCTATGAAAAACTGGGCATCCCGCTAAAGGAACAGATGATCCTAGCCGGTGTTGAGGGCGCCGAGGATATGCCAGCCGAAGGCCGCAAAGTGGCGGTTGATGCGGTGTTTGACAGTGTATCGGTGGGGACAACGTTCCAAGAAGAGCTAAAGAAAGCGGGCGTGATTTTCTGTTCCATTTCCGAGGCCATTCGCGAACACCCCGAGCTGGTCAAGAAATACCTTGGCTCTGTTGTGCCAGTATCCGACAACTACTATGCGACCCTAAACAGCGCTGTGTTTTCTGATGGATCGTTTGTTTATATCCCGCCAAACACACGGTGCCCAATGGAATTGTCCACATATTTCCGTATCAATGCGGAAAACACAGGCCAATTCGAACGCACGCTGATTATCGCCGACAAGGGCAGCTATGTATCCTATCTAGAGGGCTGCACAGCGCCACAACGCGACACAGCACAGCTGCATGCGGCCGTCGTGGAAATCATCATCGAAGAAGATGCCGAGGTGAAATATTCCACAGTCCAAAACTGGTTCCCAGGGGATGAAAACGGCAAGGGCGGCATTTATAACTTTGTGACCAAACGGGCCGATTGCCGTGGCGATCGATCCAAAGTGATGTGGACCCAGGTTGAAACAGGATCGGCTGTAACATGGAAATACCCGTCGTGCATTCTGCGGGGCAACGAAAGCCAAGGCGAATTTTATTCCATCGCCATTGCCAATAATCATCAACAGGCCGACACTGGCACGAAAATGATCCACTTGGGCAAGGATACCAAATCACGCATCGTATCCAAAGGCATCAGCGCAGGCGTGGCGCAAAACACCTATCGCGGATTGGTGTCGATGCACCCCAAGGCGAAAAACAGCCGCAACTATACCCAATGTGACAGCCTGCTGATCGGGGACAAATGTGGCGCGCATACCGTTCCCTATATCGAGGTGAAAAATAATTCGTCCCGCGTCGAACATGAGGCGACAACATCCAAGGTCGATGACGATCAGCTGTTTTATTGCCGTCAACGCGGGATGGACGAAGAAGAGGCGGTCGCCTTGGTCGTAAACGGATTCTGTAAAGAGGTGCTGCAAGCGCTGCCCATGGAATTTGCTATGGAGGCACAGCAGTTGGTTGCCATTTCACTTGAGGGGTCCGTGGGTTAATGGTTTGGAATAAATCACAAGGGATGATCGTCACAACGACCCCCAGCATCGAGGGTCGCAAAATTGTTGACTACAAAGGTGTGGTTGTGGGCGAAGCCATCATGGGCGCCAATTTCGTGCGAGATATTTTCGCCAGTGTCACCGATATCATCGGTGGCCGCTCTGGCGCATATGAAAGCAAGCTGGTCGATGCCCGCCAAACAGCAATGGCCGAAATCAAAGAAGAAGCCTTGGCCCTAGGGGCGAACGCCATTGTCGGGGTTGATCTGGATTACGAAGTTGTGGGCGAAAGCATGCTGATGGTCTCCATCAGTGGTACGGCCGTCATTATCGAATAAATCGGCGCATCTGGCGCAAGACAGGAATTAAAAAAATGTTGGAAATCAGAAATCTACACGTCAAACTTGAAGAAGAAGACAAGCAGATCCTCAAAGGAGTTGATCTGACCGTTGAGGCGGGCAAAGTGCATGCAATCATGGGGCCAAACGGGTCAGGGAAATCCACTTTGTCCTATGTTCTGTCTGGCAAAGACGGCTATGAGGTCACCGATGGATCGGTCAGTCTAG
The DNA here is from genome assembly GCA_965659465.1 of uncultured Paracoccaceae bacterium. GTDB lineage: Bacteria > Pseudomonadota > Alphaproteobacteria > Rhodobacterales > Rhodobacteraceae > CAJXSD01. The sequence continues at coordinate 5,098 of CBFHVU010000097.1, forward strand.
AGGGTGAAGATATCCTTGATATGGAACCCGAAGAACGCGCGGCAGCGGGTCTGTTTTTGGCGTTCCAGTATCCTGTTGAAATTCCAGGTGTTGGCAATATGACATTCCTGCGCACAGCTGTGAATTCCCAACGCAAAGCGCGTGGAGAGGACGAGTTGAGCGCCGCAGATTTTCTGAAAATCATTCGTGAACGCGCCAAGACCCTGAAAATTGACGCGGATATGCTAAAACGTCCGGTAAACGTCGGGTTTTCAGGCGGCGAGAAAAAGCGTAATGAAATCCTGCAAATGGCAATGTTGGAGCCCAAGATGTGTATCTTAGACGAAACCGACAGTGGTCTGGACGTGGACGCGATGAAATTGGTGTCCGAAGGTGTAAATGCCCTACGTTCCGAAGGCCGTGCGTTTTTGGTCATCACCCACTATCAGCGTTTGTTGGATCATATCAAACCGGATGTGGTTCACATTATGGCCAATGGTCGTATTGTTAAAACGGGCGGCCCTGAATTGGCGCTTGAGGTTGAACAAAACGGATATGCCGACATCTTGGCGGAGGCAGTGTAATGGCATTACCACAGGCTAAGATTGACGCGACAGATGCGCGTCTTGCGGGCTTGAATCTGCCAACGGCAGGTTGGTCTGCTGATGTCCGTGCGGATGCTTTGGCGCGGGTGCGCGCCATGGGTTTGCCCGGACGCCGCGATGAATATTGGAAATATACAAACCCAGAAACCTTGATCAATGCAGATGCGCCGAACGCAGCTGTCTTTGACGCACAAGAAGCCCCTATGTTTGATGGTGTTGACCGGATCAAAATTGTGTTTGTTGACGGTGTTTTTGACGCACAACGATCCGATGATTTGTCGGGCGAGAATGTGTCAATTGAACGGTTGGCCGATGTGGCAGATTTGGATCTGCACTGGGCCAAGGATGCCTATGGCGTTCTAGAAGCCAAGGGCCAAGACCCGGTTCATCGACCTTTGGCGACACTGAACACGGCCTTTGCCAGCGATGGCGTGTTGATCCATGTCACGGGACAGGTCGATAAGCCCGTCAATCTGATCTATGAACACAAAGATGCGTCATCGGATGCGATGCTGCATCACGTCGTGAAACTGGATGCGGGTGCGTCGCTGACATTGTTGGAAAATGGCCCTGCTGCCGCACGTTTCAACAAAGTCCTAGAGGCATTCGTTGCGCCCAACGCCACGTTCAACCACATTCGGACCCAAGGCCGCGATCATGAACGCCGTGCCGTCACACATATGTTTGCGGAACTTGGCGCAGAAAGCGTGTTCAAAACCTTTACTCTGACAGCCAATGGTGTGTTGACGCGTAATGAATGTATTGTGTGGCTACAGGGCGACGAGGGCGTGGCGCATATTGCTGGGGCCTGTGTCGGCGATGGTGATTTTCATCATGATGACACGGTCTTTGTTACCCATGATGCCGTCAATTGCGAAAGCCGTCAGGTGTTTAAGAAAGTTTTGCGAAATGGCGCCACTGGCGTGTTTCAGGGCAAAATCTTGGTCAAACCCGACGCACAGAAAACAGATGGGTATCAAATCAGCCAATCATTGCTGTTGGATGACGATAGCCAGTTCTTGGCCAAGCCGGAATTGGAAATCTATGCCGATGATGTGGCCTGTTCGCATGGGTCCACATCGGGTGCCATCGACGAAGAGGCGCTGTATTACCTGCGTTCGCGCGGCGTTCCTGTCGGCGAGGCAACAGATCTGCTGACCCTAGCGTTTTTGGGCGAAGCCGTTGATGAAATCGAAGATCGCGACTTGGCTGATATGGTCGTCGAACGGTTACAGGGATGGCTGATCCGCCATAGACGCTGATGCCGCTGATCCAGTCGATCACGCAAAGTTATCGCAACCCACAATTGGTGTTTCGCCAAATGTGGGTTGCAGGCGTTGTTGAAAGCAAAAGCTTGGCTTTGGTTATGGGGGCAAGTGCTGCTGGTTTTATTTCGGCTTTGCCTGAACTGGCGCGGCGCGCGCATTTAGAATCCTTGGACCTTCAGCAATTGATGGGCGGTGCAGTGCTAGGTTGGATTTTCATCGCGCCATTGATGTTTTATTGCTTGGCCTTGGTTTTATATTGGATCGTGCGCCTATTTTTGAAAACAATCACTGCTGCACAAATGCGCGTCATTGTGTTTTGGTCATTGGTTGTTGCCGTTCCTGTGTTATTACTGCATGGATTGGTCGCTGGGTTCATTGGGCCCAGTGTGCAAAAACAAATAATTGGCATCGTCTGGATCGCGGTCGTTATGCGTACCTTTATCTCTGGCGTTCGTTCGACCACAGGAAACATCTGATATGATGGATTTGATCATTGACCTTACCAAGCTGTCCTTTACCGCGCCGCGCCGTGCAGCAGAACGCTTGCTTGCCCAATACCTTGATCGACGCACCATTTTTGGACTATTCTTGATCACTGTTTGTCTCAGCGTTGTTGCGATATATTTGACTGGTGGACCAACACCTGGCGAATTGCGGTCGGATTTCCCCATGATATCGTCGCCAATCCGTTTAGCGATTATGATCCTTGCGGTAACGACTTTATCGGCGTTTGGCATTCAAACGGCTGGGCGTATTGTCGGGGGTCAGGCTGATTTTGATCGGATTATGGTGATCATGGCGTGGCAGCAATGGCTGCAATTCTTGATGCAATGCGTTTTGGGTATCTTTATGGTGGTCGCGGTGCCAATCGCTTTGGTTCTTCAATTCGCGGTGTTGTGGTTTTCGTTTTGGATATTTTTCAACATGATACGGGTCGCGCACGGGTTTGATGGAATACTGAAATCAATTTTTTCCGTGTTAGTGGGATCATTTATGGGCATTTTCGCCTTGGGCGTTTTAACTATGGTAATCGTTGGGGCTTGATCATGTTTGATGTTGAAAAAATTCGTGCAGATTTCCCAATTTTGTCGCGTCAGGTCAATGGCAAGCCATTGGTTTATCTAGACAATGGTGCATCCGCGCAAAAACCGCAGGTCGTGATCGACGCCGTAACCCAAGCCTATTCCCAAGAATATTCAAACGTACATCGCGGATTGCATTATTTATCCAATCTTGCGACTGAAAAATATGAATCCGTGCGCGGTGTTGTAGCGCGTTTTTTGGGGGCTGGGAATGAGGACGATATTGTCCTTAACACTGGGTCCACTATGGGCATCAATACCGTTGCATACGGATGGGCCATGCCGAACTTGCAGGCCGGTGATGAAATCATTCTGTCTGTCATGGAACATCACGCCAATATCGTGCCGTGGCATTTTTTGCGCGAACGTCAGGGCGTGGTGATCAAATGGGTCGATATTGACGACACCGGCCATTTGGACCCGCAGGCTGTGATTGATGCAATTGGCCCGAAAACAAAGCTGATTGCTGTGACGCATATGTCAAATGTGTTGGGCAGCCGTGTGGATGTGACATCAATCTGTGCGGGCGCGCGTGAACGCGGTGTTGCGGTCTTGGTTGATGGATCACAGGCGGCGGTGCATGGCCCCGTGAATGTGCGCGATATCGGCTGCGATTTCTATGCGATTACAGGGCATAAACTCTATGGTCCGTCGGGGTCTGGCGCGATTTACATTCACCCTGATCGTCAGGCGGAAATGATCCCCTTTGTCGGGGGCGGCGACATGATCAAAGAGGTCCACAAAGACACCGTCATTTACAACGACGCGCCCATGATGTTTGAGGCAGGCACCCCCGGCATTGTACAAACCATTGGTTTGGGCGTTGCATTGGATTATATGATGCAGATAGGCATGGACAATATCGCGGCCCATGAAAACAGTCTGCGGGATTATACGATCGAAAAATTGCGCGGCTTGAATTTTGTTACCGTCCAAGGGACCACAGCGGACAAAGGGGCAATTTTCAGCTTTACCCTTGATGGGGCGGGGCATGCGCATGACATTTCCACCATTTTGGACAAACGCGGTGTTGCAGTGCGCGCGGGCCAACATTGTGCGGGGCCCCTGATGGATCATCT
>CBFHVU010000098.1:0-8929 GCA_965659465.1 uncultured Paracoccaceae bacterium
CCAGGCAACGGAGACAACCTCTTCGCCTGCGCCTGTGTTGAACACACGCACGCCGCCCGCACTGCGCGATCGGAATGATATGCCATCCACAGGTACGCGGATGGATTGGCCCTTGGATGTCGCCAACATGATTTGATCGGACAATTCCACGGGGAAAGATGCCACAATGTCGCCACCGCGCATCGCTTTGTCCATCGCGGTCACACCCATGCCGCCACGCCCGCGCACAGGGTAATCGTGGCTGGACGACAGTTTGCCCGACCCGCCCGCTGTGATCGTCAAGATCAGGTTTTCTGCGGCGGACATTTCCGCATAGCGTTCTGTGCTGATTTGCGCATTTGCATTTCCGCCATCTTCGTCCGCGGGGGTGGTTTCATCATCGGCAACACCCGCCATCGCGCGGCGCATTTTCAGATAGGCGGCGCGTTCGTCAGCGGTTGCGTCAAAATGGCGAATGATCGACATGGAAACAACGCGGTCGTCGCCATTCAACCGAATGCCACGGACACCGGTTGATTTACGCCCTTTGAACACGCGCACATCGGTGGTGGAAAACCGGATCGCACGACCTGAATCCGTGAACAACATCACATCATCATCTTCGCCCGCGATACGGGCGTTGACCAATTCCACACCCTCGGGCAGATCCATCGCGATTTTGCCGTTTGAGCGAACATTCGTGAAATCAGACAGGGCGTTTCGGCGCACATCCCCCTGGGACGTGGCAAAGATGATTTGCAGGTTGTCCCAATCATCCTCGGGAACATCGACCGGCATGATCGCGGCAATGGATACACCCGTTGGAATGGGCAGGATATTTACAATCGCCTTGCCCTTGGCGGTACGGCCCCCTTGGGGCAGGCGCCAAGTTTTCAGTTTGTAGGCCATGCCATCTGTTGTAAAGAACAACAGCTGCGTATGGGTGTTGGCCACGAACAGGTTGGTCACCACATCTTCGTCTTTGGTTTGCATGCCTGACAGGCCTTTGCCACCACGACGTTGGGCGCGGAAATCAACCAAAGGTGTACGCTTGATATAGCCGCCTGATGTGATGGTCACGACCATATCTTCGCGTTCGATCAGATCCTCGTCGTCCATGTCACCGGCCCAATCGACGATTTCTGTTCGGCGCGGTACGGCAAACTGATCTTTAACTTCGTGCAATTCAGCGCGGATAATATCCAAGATCCGTTCGCGGGACGCCAGAATATCCAAATATTCGCGGATTTTGGCGGCCAACTCTTGCAGCTCATCGGTGACCTCTTTCACGCCAATCTGCGTCAGGCGTTGCAGGCGCAATTCCAAAATGGCGCGCGCCTGAATTTCAGAAAGGTGATAGGTACCATCTTCGTTGATTGTGTGGGTTGGATCATCAATCAAACGGATGTATTCGGCAATATCATGCGCAGGCCACGCGCGGGTCATCAATTTTTCGCGCGCTTCGGCCGCGTCCGATGAACTGCGGATGGTGGCGACAACTTCGTCGACGTTTGTCACGGCAACAGCCAGACCACATAGGATATGGCTGCGTTCGCGTGCCTTGCGCAATTCGTAGGCGGTGCGGCGGGCGACGACCTCTTCTCGGAAATCGATGAAATTGGTCAAGAATGTGCGCAATGTCAGCTGTTCCGGACGGCCCCCATTCAGCGCCAACATGTTGCAGCCAAAGGATGTTTGCATCGGAGTAAAGCGATAGAGCTGGTTCAACACCACCTCGGCCGTGGCATCGCGTTTAAGTTCGACGACAACACGCACACCATTGCGGTCAGATTCGTCCTGCACATGGGCGATGCCTTCGATTTTTTTCTCGCGGACCTGTTCTGCGATACGCTCAATCATCGTGGCTTTGTTCACCTGATAGGGGATTTCGTCAATGATGATTGCATAGCGGTCTTTGCGGATTTCTTCGATCCGTGTTTTGGCGCGGATCACGACGCTGCCGCGTCCTTCGGTATAGGCTTTGCGCGCGCCCGACCGGCCCAGAATAACGCCACCCGTTGGGAAATCGGGGGCAGGGACATATTGGATCAGCTGTTCTGCATCCAGATCAGGATCGTCAATCAGGGCCAGCGTTGCATCGATCACCTCGCCCAAGTTATGGGGCGGGATATTGGTGGCCATACCGACGGCAATACCACCCGCACCATTGACCAACATATTTGGAAAACGGGCTGGTAAAACAGTGGGTTCACGGTCCTTGCCGTCATAGTTGTCCTGAAAATTAACGGTGTCTTTGTCAATGTCGGCCAACAAAAATGCGGCCGGCTTGTCCATGCGTACCTCGGTATAACGCATGGCGGCGGGGTTATCGCCGTCCATCGACCCAAAGTTGCCCTGACCATCCAGCAACGGCAGCGACATGGAAAAATCCTGCGCCATGCGGACCAATGCGTCATAAATGGCACTGTCGCCATGGGGGTGGTATTTACCCATAACATCGCCCACAGGACGTGCAGATTTACGATAGGATTTGTCGGCTGTGTTGCCCGTTTCATGCATCGCATACAAAATGCGGCGGTGCACCGGTTTCAGACCATCGCGCAAATCAGGGATTGCGCGGCTGACAATCACGCTCATCGCGTAGTCAAGATAGGCGGTTTTTAATTCATCTGTAATAGATACCGATGGACCATCAAATGGCATGCGTGTGGGGCGGTTTTCGTCGTCCGTTTCGGGTGTATCAGGCGTGTCTGTCACTGTCAGTTGCTCGCATCAGTTTTTTCTATATCTTGTTGGGTTAAGGTATAGCAGACCATTGATGTAGGGCGCAATGGTTGGTTACCTGTTTTGGCCAAGTTTCAGGGATTTGCGGGATATTTTCAAAAAAAATCGGGGCGCAACGCAAATCGTTGACCCCGTTATTAAATATCTGTGCTGAATTTGTAGTTCGGCGATCCTAGGGGATGATGCGTGTGTATTTTGAACCCTCTAGCGATGCGCCGAATTTGATGCCGGCCTGACCGAAAACATAAGCCACCACTTCGCTAAGCGAGGTCGTTGTTTCCGCACGCATTGCCTCTCCGCCCGAGGGTAGGGCATATTCGATATCGCCACCTGCGGCCCATCCTTGGGATGATCTAAATTCTTCTAGCGCCTCTTGGGTCATGAAAAACAAAGTATGCGCATATTGGTGCGCCCCAATTTGCAGCCCAACGGATGCAAATGTCGTGGAATAATAATCTACGATTTCGCCATTTATGACCAATGCTCCGCGACCATAGCCGCCACCGTAACCTAGGCTGGCTTCGGTAATGAGCGGCATGACCAGCATGCCCGCAGATTTTTCAGTCAATTCCCGTGTCGTGGGAAATTCTTGATGCATGCGATCGATTGTACGCGCGACGCGTGCATCGATTTTGTCGGCTGAACTGCCGGAATAGCCGTTGCCAATGCCGTTCGTGCAGGCGCCTAGGCCTGCGATTACCATCAGCGCCATTGCGCTGCGTCGTGAAAAAAGTGTCATTTTAAAGCTCGATTTTTTTGTTTTGTTTTCTGGGCAATATACTAGCCTGTTTGCCCAGACTTGTCATCCAGATTGTCAGGATTTGGCCAGTTTTCGCGCAGCTTCGGGTGCGAAATAGGTCAAAATTCCGTCACAGCCCGCGCGTTTGAATGTCAGCAGGCTTTCCATCATCACTTTGTCCGCGTCTAACCAGCCGTTTTGAAACGCCGCTTGCAGCATCGCATATTCGCCTGACACCTGATAGGCATAGGTGGGCGCGCCAAAGCTGTCTTTGACCCTGCGGCAAATATCCAGATAGGGCATCCCGGGTTTGACCATGACCATGTCTGCGCCTTCTTCTAGGTCGCGGGCAACCAAACGTAGGGCTTCGTCGCTGTTGGCGGGGTCCATTTGATAGGTTGTTTTATCGCCCTTTAATGCGCCACTGGCCCCAACCGCATCACGAAACGGGCCATAAAACCCACTGGCATATTTCGCGGCATAGGACATCAAGCAAACGTTCGTGTGGCCTTCGGTTTCCAACGCCTCGCGCAATGCGCCGATGCGGCCGTCCATCATATCCGATGGCCCGATAATATCCGCGCCTGCTTCCGCTTGGGATAGGGCTTGCTTGACCAAGGCCTCGATCGTTTCGTCGTTTAGGATTTCGCCATCAACGACGAACCCATCATGGCCGTTAATGTTATAGGGGTCCAGGGCCACATCGGTCATAATCGCGATGTCGGGCACGGCCTCTTTAATGGCGCGGGTGGCGCGGTTTGACAGGTTGTCGGGGTTCCATGCCTCGGCGCAATCGGTGGTTTTCAGCGATGGATCGGTATAGGGAAACAGGCAAATCGCGGGGATCCCCAAATCAAACGCTTGGCTTGCGGCTTCGACGATTTTGTCGACGCTGCGACGCATCACACCTGGCATGGATGACACAGGCTGTTCCACGCCATCACCATCGCAAACAAACACGGGCCAGATCAGATCATCCACACTCAGCCGCGTTTCGCGAACCAAGGCGCGCGTTGCCGCAGATTTTCGCACGCGGCGAAACCGTGTATAGGGAAAGGGGCCTTGGATCGTATTGGTCATGGTGTGCCTCATGTTTCAGATTTCCGCTAAGGTGGCAGTTTTTTTTGTCATGAGCAAGAGAGCATGCGCCCTTGGCTATTGTCATTCACGCCCAAGGGGTTATGTTGCCCCATACCCAATAAATAGGCACACAATTGGATTATATCGAATTTTCATCGTTCAGCAGCATCTGGTATTGGCTTGGGCTTTTGGTTGTTTGGACCGCAGCCACCCATCGCACGCTGGGGGTGCCGTTTTATTATTGGATTTTGGCGCGACGCGGCGATGATTATATGCGGTATTATCTGGAACAGCTGGTTCCCGAAAATGCGCAATTGACGTTGCGGATGTACCAAGGCGCATCTTGGGTCGTCTTTGCGGCATCCGCGTCATTCTTGGTCACAACTTGGGCTGTGTTGGCATTTTATTACCAAAGCGAAATTTTGCAGGCCCTGTTTTTTCTGCTTGTTCCACTGTCTGGCGTGGCAGTTATTCGGTACCAATTTGCGCGTGTTATTCTGCGCACAAACCCTCAATTTGACGATTTGTTTCGGGTCATGTATCGGTTCCGGATCTATACGATGATTTTGGCCGCAGCAATTATATTCCTGACAACGTTTTGGGGAATGTGGGTGAACATGGTCAATTCTGGCATTCTGTCATTTCGCATTTTGCCGTAACCTAGGGACGATATCACATGGGACAGTTTATTCGTGTGGGCGGCGTCCCCGAAGGGTATGACGCAAAATTCTTGGTGTCAGAGCTGGCCAAAAATGGCCGTGCCGTACTGCATATTGCACGCGATGATAAACGCATGGCCGCTATGGCCGAGGCATTGCAATTTTTTGCCCCTGATGTTCCTGTCTTTACCTTTCCCGCATGGGATTGTTTGCCCTATGACCGCGTGTCGCCAAACGCGGAAATTTCGGCAACGCGCATGGCGACATTGGCTGCCTTGGTGCATGATATGCCCAAAACTTGCGTCATTTTGACGACCCTTAATGCGGCGATGCAGCGGATCCCTGCGCGGTCGGTTATTCAGGGCGCATCGTTTCGCGCCAATGTGGGTCAGCGTGTGGATGAAACCAAACTGCGTCAGTTTTTGGTGCGCATGGGGTTTTCGCAGTCGCCCACTGTGATGGAGCCGGGCGACTATGCCATTCGTGGCGGGATCATCGATATTTTCCCCCCTGGCCCGGGTGGGCCTGTGCGGTTAGATTTCTTTGGTGATATATTAGACGGCGCGCGGCGGTTTGACCCCGATACACAGCGATCCAGCGATGTTCTGAAAACCGTCGAATTTGCCCCTGTGTCCGAGGTTATCTTGGACGATTCCGCCATCACGCGGTTTCGACAAAATTACCGGATTGAATTTGGTGCCGCGCGGACCGATGATCCCTTGTATGAGGCGGTCAGTGCAGGGCGCAAACACCAAGGTGTCGAACATTGGTTGCCGTTTTTTCATGATAAATTGGAAACCTTATTCGATTACCTGCCTGATGCATCTGTTACCTTGGATGATCAACTGACACCAATGCGGTTGTCACGCTGGGATGGCATTGTTGACCAGTTTGAAACACGCAAAATCGCGATGGATCAAAAAAATCGAATTGACACCGTTTATAAACCGATCCCGCCGGATTTACTGTATCTGGACGATACTGATTGGTCACAAGCAATATCACGACATCGCGTTTTGCAATTCAATCCCTTGCCGCAGGCCAGTGGGCCAAATGCGATTGACGCAGGCGCACGCACGGGGCGCAATTTTGCCCCCGAACGGCAACAAGAAACCATCAGCCTGTTTGCAGCCTTGGCGGACCATATTCGCAAAAAATTGACCTATGGGCCCGTGATTGTGGCCAGCTATTCCCAAGGGGCCCGTGAACGCCTATCCGGCCTGATCGAGGACGAGGGATTGGCCGAGACTGTTCACATCACAGATGGCACGCGCATCGGTAAATCGGGTCTCTACTTGACGGTCTGGGCGCTGGAACACGGGTTCGAAACCCCCGATATGACGGTTATTTCCGAACAGGATGTTTTGGGCGACCGTTTGATCCGGCAGCGATCCAAAAAACGCAAAGCCGACAATTTCCTGACTGAGGCACAAAGCCTATCACCAGGGGATTTGGTGGTCCATGTCGATCATGGGATTGGCCGCTATCACGGGCTTGAGGTGATCACAGCCGCGGGTGCTGCTCATGAATGTTTGTTGCTGGAATACGCCGAAAATTCGCGCCTCTATTTACCGGTCGAAAATATCGAATTGTTGTCGCGCTATGGCCACGAAGAGGGTCTGCTAGATCGCCTTGGCGGTGGCGCATGGCAGGCCAAGAAGGCCAAGTTAAAACAGCGCATTCGCGAAATGGCTGAACGTTTGATCCGCGTTGCTGCCGAACGGGAACTGCGCAAAGCGCCGGTGTTAAATCCGCCCGAGGGGATGTGGGATGCCTTTTGTGCGCGGTTTCCATACCAAGAAACCGACGACCAGCTGGCTGCCATCGGTGATGTGATTGACGACCTGGATGCCGGACGGCCCATGGACCGCTTGGTTTGTGGCGATGTGGGCTTTGGCAAGACCGAAGTTGCCATGCGTGCCGCCTTTGCTGCTGCGATGTCTGGTTTGCAAGTGGCGGTTATTGCACCAACAACCTTGTTGGCGCGCCAGCATGCCAAGAATTTTGCCGACCGGTTCCGTGGTTTTCCATTGAATATCCGACAACTGTCCCGCTTTGTTGGTTCGAAAGAGGCCGAACAAACGCGCAAAGGTTTGGCTGATGGCACCGTCGATATTGTGATCGGCACCCACGCGGTTTTGGCCAAATCCGTCAATATCAAATCGCTAGGATTATTGATCATCGACGAAGAACAGCATTTCGGCGTACAACACAAAGAACGCCTGAAACAGATGCGGTCCGACATCCATGTTCTGACGCTGACGGCCACGCCCATTCCGCGCACATTGCAACTGTCATTGTCAGGGGTTCGCGATCTGTCAATCATCGGCACACCGCCCGTGGATCGTTTGGCAATCCGCACCTTTGTCAGTGAATTCGACGCCATCACCATTCGCGAAGGGTTGTTGCGCGAACATTATCGCGGGGGGCAGTCGTTTTACGTTGTCCCGCGCATTTCTGATCTGCCCGAGATTGAACAGTTTTTGCGCGATCAATGCCCCGAATTGACCTATGTTGTGGCGCATGGGCAAATGGCCGCGGGTGAATTGGATGATCGGATGAATGCGTTTTACGACGGGAAATTCGATGTTCTTTTGGCGACGACCATTGTGGAATCTGGATTGGACATTCCGACCGCCAACACAATTGTAATCCATCGGGCCGATATGTTTGGCCTGTCGCAGCTTTACCAAATTCGGGGACGTGTGGGGAGGTCGAAAACGCGCGCTTATGCCTACCTGACGACCAAACCGAATGCCAAACTGACGGTCACGGCGCAAAAACGTCTGCGCGTACTTAGCAGCTTGGACACGCTTGGTGCGGGCTTTACGCTGGCTAGCCAAGATTTGGATATCCGCGGCGCCGGCAATATGCTGGGCGAAGAACAATCGGGCCACATGCGCGATGTGGGCTATGAACTTTATCAATCCATGCTAGAAGAGGCAATTGCCAAAATCAGATCGGGGCAATCCGAGGCGGTGCTGGACGACGATCAATGGGCACCACAGATCAATCTGGGTGTTTCTGTTCTAATCCCCGAGGATTACGTTCCCGATCTGGATGTGCGATTGGGGCTGTATCGGCGTTTGTCGCAACTGTCGACCAAGGTCGAGTTAGAAGGATTTGCTGCCGAGCTGATTGACCGTTTTGGCAAACTGCCCAAAGAGGTCAACACATTGATGCTGGTCGTGCGGATCAAAGCCATGTGTAAGAAAGCGGGTATCGCAAAATTGGATGGTGGGCCCAAGGGGGCAACCATTCAATTCCATAACGACAAATTTGCGTCTCCCCAAGGATTGGTCGAATTTATCACCGATCAAAGGGGTCTGGCCAAGATCAAAGACAACAAAATTGTTATTCGTCGCGATTGGACCAAGGATAGCGACAAAATCAAAGGCGCATTTTCCATCGCCCGTGATTTGGCCGAAAAGGTTGTGGCCGCCAATAAGAGCAAGAAAGCTTAAGCCATTTTAAGCAATTGTTAACCATTCATGCGTTAACGATTTTTAATGATACGGCGGTGTGTGTTCATTTTTCTTGCAGCGATTGGCGTGCAGGGTTGTGGTGGTGGGGCAGCGTCCCCAACCGCTGTTGGCAACATTGTGCAGTATCAATCCGAAACAGTGTTGGTAGACGGGGCCAAGGTTCAGGTGACAGGCCCGCTTGGTGTCGTCGATTTGGGCGTCCCAAATTGGCAGGGCGATGATGCGCATTCGTCCGAGCCAAC
>CBFHVU010000099.1:0-8774 GCA_965659465.1 uncultured Paracoccaceae bacterium
TTTGGAAAATATTTTGGCGATGGACGCACTGGCGCGCACCTTTGCCGTCGAAGAAATTGGTAAGATTTAAGGTAGGGATATCTGTTGGAATTTTCGTCCGTGTTGCCCGCATTTGGAAACTTTGGATTTACGATACTGGCCTTTGTCTTTAGCCTGTCGGTCATCGTATTTGTCCATGAATTTGGCCATTACATTGTGGGCCGGTGGTCGGGCATCAAGGCGGATGTATTTTCGCTGGGCTTTGGTCCCGTTCTGGCATCACGCGTTGATCGCCATGGCACAAAATGGCAATTCGCGCTGTTGCCCTTTGGCGGATACGTCAAATTCAAGGGCGACAAATCTGCGGCCAGCGCCCCAGATGGCGAAATGCTAGAGACCCTAGAGCGATCGCAGTTGCGTGACACCATGCACGGTGCGCCACTATGGGCGCGCGCGGCAACCGTTGCGGCGGGCCCTGTGTTTAATTTCATGTTCTCGATCGCGCTGTTTTTTACGCTGTCACTTAGCGAGGGAACCGTTAAACTGCCGCTAAGTGTTGGAAAAATATATGATCTGCCGCATATGGGTGAATTGCAGGTGGGCGATACATTGCTGTCTGTGGATGGCATAGACGCACCGCAAACCGATGATGTGGGCGATTTTTTTGCCGATATTCGCAAATCGACCACATTTCCACTGATGCCCTATCGTGTTGAACGCGATGGGGTTGAGATGACCGTTGATGGACCCAGCATGGATCCCGCGCGTGTGGATCGTCTGATCCCGCGGTCCGCCGCGATTGAGGCGGGTTTGGACGTCGGCGATGTGATCACCGCGGTCAATGGCCAAGAGATTTATTCATTTTCGAGTTTGAAAGAATTGGTCGAAGGATCAGATGGCAAACCCCTGACGCTGAATATCTGGCGCAGTGGTCAAGAATTTGAAACCATTTTGCAGCCCAAACGCAGTGATGAACAAAAAGCTGATGGATCATTCGTCACGTACTGGCGGATCGGCATTGTTGGCACGGTTTATTCATTTGAACCCGCAAATGGTGCCGTTGGGGTGTGGGATGCGGTTGGCTTTAGCTTGGCAAATACCTATCGCATCATGGAGGGATCTGTATCAGGTCTCTATCACGTGTTTTCTGGCGCGATCAGCAGCTGCAACCTGTCTGGTCCGATTGGCATTGCCGAAACCACGGGGCAAATGGCCCAGCAAAGCGGTTTGGATTTATTGTGGTTCATTGCCATGTTGTCCACCGCCATTGGTATGGTCAATCTGTTCCCGATTCCTGTTTTGGATGGGGGCCATTTGGTGTTTTATGCCTATGAGGCGGTGTTCAGAAAGCCTCCAAATCCAAAATTTATGAATGGTTTAATGTCCGCCGGCTTGATGTTGATTTTGGCTTTCATGCTGTTTGCCGTATTTAACGACATTTTCTGCCCATAATTGTGGCGCAAATCCTGCTACACGGGGCATTGGCGTTTTGACAAAGCTCTGTTTACGCGGTACCTAGAACTTAGGTTTTTGGCAGGAGTGCGCAATGCAATTCAAACAGCGGTTTCATCGAACAGGGCGTGGCAAGATTTTGGCGGCGGCATTGGTCGCGTCAGTCGGCTTTGCGCAGGCAACACAGGCGCAAAATTTCACCTTGGGCGGAATAAGCGTTGTTGGGAACAAACGCATTGAAACATCGACCATTCAAACCTATGTAGGTTTGGAACTTGGCCAATCGGTATCGATGGGGGATTTGAACGCCGCCTATCAACGCATTTTGGACAGTGGCCTGTTTGAAACCGTTGAAATGACCCCACGGGGCAATCAGGTGGTGATTGAGGTTAAAGAATACCCAACGATCAACCGAATTAATTTCGAAGGTAATCAACGTTTGGGTGACGAAGTGTTGTCCAGCTTGGTCCAATCGCGTCCGCGTTTGGTGTTTAACCCCAAAGCAGCCGAGGCCGACCGTGCCGCTATTGCCAAAGCTTATGCAGATAGCGGCCGTTTAGCTGCAAAAATCACCCCTAAAATTATCCGCCAATCCGACAACCGTGTGGATTTAGTGTTCGAAGTGTTCGAAGGCGGTATTGTTGAAATCGCCAAGATCGGGTTCGTCGGAAACAAAGCCTATTCCGATCGCCGTCTGCGCCGCGTCTTGGGCACCAAACAGGCAGGGTTTTTCCGGACATTTGTGAAATCAGACACCTTTATCGCGGATCGGATCGAATTTGATAAACAGGTTCTGACCGATTTCTACCAATCCCGCGGCTATGTTGATTTTCGTGTCAATAACGTGAATGCGGAATTGGCCCAAGAGAAAGATGCCTATTTCCTGAATTTCAACATTCGCGAAGGTCAGCAATTCAAATTCGGATCGGTTACTGTTTCGTCCGATTTGCGCGATGTTGATGCCGCGGATTTTCAGGCGGCCCTGAAATTGGACAGTGGCGATGTGTATTCGCCCCTTGCCTTGGAAAACAACATTTCCCGGCTGGAACGCAAGGCGATGCTGGATGGGCTGGATTTCGTGCGCGTGACACCGCGTGTGACCCGCAATGATCGCGATTTGACGCTGGATGTCGATTTCGTTTTGGAACGCGGCGACCGCATTTTTGTGGAACGTATTGATATCTCGGGCAATACTGCGACATTGGATCAGGTTATTCGCCGTCAGTTCCGCGTTGCCGAAGGCGATCCCTTTAACCCGCGTGAAATCCGTGCTGCGGCCGAACGTATCCGTGCGCTTGGATTTTTTGGAACCTCTGACGTCAATGCCCGCGAAGGGTCGTCGCCCGAACAGGTTGTTGTTGATGTGAAAGTGTCCGAACAGCCAACTGGAAACCTGTCGTTTGGGGCAACCTATTCGGTCAGCTCAGGTGCTGGGTTGTTGTTGGAATATTCTGAACGCAATTTCCTGGGCCGTGGCCAGCAATTGAATTTTGCGATCAACAGCGGGGTTGATAACCGCCTGTACGAATTGAAATTTGCAGAACCTGCGTTTTTGCATGATGATTTACGCTTTGGCCTGGATTTGTCGTTCAAGGAAACTGATAATCAAAACGCAGCCTATGATACCCATGTTGCGCGGTTTCAGCCCAGTTTGACATTCCCCATCAGTGCCGCGTCGAAACTATCGGTGCGCACGACGGCTGAATATTCCGAACTGAGCGATGCGGGAACCGTGGGAGACGTTATCTATGCGGATGTACAACGCGGGCGGGTGAACAATGTGTCTTTGGGATATACCCTTACCTATGATACCCGTCTGACTGCGCTGGATAGCAAAGCAGGCGTATTGTTCCAAATCGGCCAAGATTTCGGTGGGCTAGATGGCGGGGATCGTCACATCCAAACCACTGGCCGCGTGATCGCCCAGAATAAAATCTGGAACGAAGAATTAACCCTGCGCGCCACGGTTGAGGCAGGGTTATTGTCCTATCAAACAGGGTCCAGCCGCGTAACGGATCGGTTTTTCCTAGGCCCATCTAAATTGCGCGGATTTTATCCCGCAGGTGTCGGCCCGCGCGAAGTTGATGGCGCAATCAACGATGCCTTGGGCGGCGAACGCTTCGCGGTTGCCCGCCTAGAGGCGGAATTCCCCATTGGTCTGCCCGAGGAATATGGTATTTCAGGCGGTGTGTTCTATGACATTGGGAACCTATGGTCATCGGGCGCATCAGACAATGATATCCTTTACGACGATGGTGCATGGCGACATGTGGTTGGGGCGTCGATTTTCTGGAATACGCCGATTGGCCCGCTGCGGTTCAACTTTACCAATGCGGTCAAAAAACAGTCAATGGACGAAGAGCAAACCTTTGACCTGACATTTGCTACAGGGTTCTAATGATCCGTTTGGTGGTCATAGCCACTCTGGCGCTGGGTCTGTTTGCAGCCCCGCAGAGTGGATTTGCGCAAGATGGGGCCAAGCCGGTTTTGACCATTGATTGGCTGGCATTTTTGCGCGAAACCCAATACGGGCGCAGGCTGGCCGCCGAATTTCAGGCCGAAAAGGATGCATTGCAGGCCGAATGGGATCGCATCGAATTAGAGTTGTTGCAAGAAGAAGAAGAGTTGGTGCGCCAGAGGCAAATCGTGTCCGCAGAAGAGTTCCGAACCCTGTCTAAGGCCTTTGATCAGAAGGTTGTTGCCGTGCGCCGCGAACAACGCGAACGCCGCGCGGAATTGCCCGAAAAGGAAATGGCCTATAGCCGTGCGTTACTGCAAGCAGCAGGTCCGATTTTATTCGAACTGGTCCAGCAAAACGGGGCATCGGTTTTGATCGATAAACGCAATGTTTTGGTCGATTTGTCTTCGGTTGATGTCACACGTCAAGCGATCCAAGAAATGGATCGACGCATCGGGGATGGAACGACACAATCGCCAACAGCTGAATGAACCGCTTGCGCCATTCGCCTAGGCTTGCTAGGGACTGTGCAAAATATACAAAAGGATCTGTTTCATGACCGAGGATCTAAAAACAGCTGACATTCAGTTGATCCAACGCATTTTGCCCCACCGCTATCCATTTTTGTTGGTAGACCGTGTGGTTGATATCAATGGAACCACCTCGGCCACGGGGATCAAAAACGTCACCATGAACGAACCCCATTTTCAGGGCCATTTCCCTGGCACGCCCATCATGCCCGGCGTGACCATCGTCGAGGCGATGGCACAAACGGCGGCTGTGATGGTCGGCACATCGCTGGGCTTGGCCGATAAGGAAATGTTGATTTATTTCATGGGCATCGACAAATGCAAATTCCGCCGCAAGGTTATTCCGGGTGATGTGCTGGAAATGAAATTGGAAACGCTGCGCGGCAAACCGGGCGGCAAGGTTTGGAAATTCCAGGGTGTGGCCACAGTTGATGGCGAAATGGCGGCCGAGGCCGAGTTCACCGCTATGATGGATTTGCCACAAGGGGCATAATATGCACAACGCAGACATACATCCGTCAGCTGTGATCGAACAGGGCGCTGTCATTGGACAGGGGTGTTCGATTGGGCCGTTTTGTCATATCGGCCCACATGTGGTGCTGCATGATAATGTCACATTGAAAAGCCATGTTGTCGTAACGGGCCAGACGGAAATTGGGTCGGGCACAACGGTGTATTCCTTTGCCGTGTTGGGCGAAATTCCGCAGGACAAAAAATTCAACGGCGAAGAAACCAAGTTGATCATTGGTGAAGGCAACCGTATCCGCGAACATGTAACAATGAACACGGGCACCCAAGGCGGTGGGGGGATCACCCGCATCGGAAATGGTGGCCTGTTTATGGCAGGCTGTCACGTGGCCCATGATGTCATTATTGGAGATCGTGTCGTTTTGGTAAACTCGGCTGCTGTCGCGGGGCATTGTGTGCTAGAGGATGACGTGATTGTTGGCGGACTGTCTGGGATCCATCAATTTGTGCGGATCGGACAGGGGGCCATAATTGGCGCAGTGACGATGGTGACAAATGATGTCATTCCTTATGGTTTGGTTCAGGCCCCGCGTGGGGAATTGGATGGTCTGAACCTTGTAGGTTTGAAACGCAAAGGTGTTGCGCGCAGCGACATCACCGCGCTGCGGGCTGCATTTCAAATGCTGGCCCAAGGCGAGGGGACATTTCAAAATCGTGCCAGTCGTTTGGGGGACGACACGGACAGCGATTATGTAAAACAGATTGTCAATTTTATACTCGCAGATAGTGATCGTTCTTTCTTAACACCTGGATAAATTATGCCCCAAACCCTTGCCATTCTATCGGGAACCGGCCAATTGCCGGTGATGATCCATCAACGCTATGCGGGGGCAATCGGGGTCACCTTTGCTGGGGCTGACCATAAATTATCCACTGATACGGGCGTTGTGGTGGAACATCGGTTCGAACGGATGGGCGATTTGTT
The DNA here is from genome assembly GCA_965659465.1 of uncultured Paracoccaceae bacterium. Classification (GTDB taxonomy): domain Bacteria; phylum Pseudomonadota; class Alphaproteobacteria; order Rhodobacterales; family Rhodobacteraceae; genus CAJXSD01. Next base: position 5,873 of record CBFHVU010000099.1, read on the forward strand.
TGATGATCTGCACCGGCGTGGCGTGACCGATATTGTGATGGCAGGCGCGATGTCGCGGCCTGAATTTGACCCAGGTAAGCTGGATCCATTTACCGCGAATGTTCTGCCGAATTTGGCCCAAGCGATGAGCATGGGCGATGATAATGTCCTGCGGTTTTTGATTAAGATGATCGAGGGGCAGGGGTTTAACGTCGTGGGCGCGCATGAGCTGATCCCCGAACTGACCCTGCCAGAGGGCATATACAGCGGCGATCCCCATCTTGAGGCACATTTGCGCGATATCGGAGTGGGTGACAGGGTGCTAGATACACTTGCGCCTTTTGACATCGGCCAAGCTGTCGTGATCGAAGGTGGCCTGACTCTGGGCATCGAAACGCTGCAAGGGACCAAAGCGTTGCTGGACTTTGTCGCACATTCAAACCCGAAACTGCGCCGAAACCCGCGTGGTGTTTTAATCAAACGCCCAAAGACGGGTCAGGACCTGCGTGTTGATATGCCTGCGATTGGCCCATCGACGATTGACCAAGTGGTCGCGGCTGGATTGGCTGGCATCGTAATTGCACCCGATCGTGTGGTCGTGGTTGACCGCGATACATTATTGGCCAAAGCTAAGGATAAGGGTGTATTCATTTGGGCAAAGGATCCCACATGTTAAAAATCGCCATGATTGCAGGCGAAGCATCAGGCGATAAATTGGGCGCGGCCATGATCGACGGCTTTGACGCGCTGTTGGACCAACCTGCGGATTTTATCGGGGTGGGTGGGCCGCTGATGATCGAACGCGGAATGGACAGTTTGTTTGATATGTCCGAACTGTCCGTCATGGGGATTGTCGAAATCCTAAAACAATATAGCCATTTGAAACGTCGATTAAACCAATGCGCCGATTATATTTTGGCGCAAAAGCCGGATGTGTTGATCACCATAGATGCACCGGAATTTTCACTGCGATTGGCTGAAATCATCAAATCCAAATCTGATATACCCACGGTGCATTATGTGGCCCCCACGGTCTGGGCATGGCGGCCCAAGCGCGCGGAAAAAATGGCAAAATATATCGACCATGTTTTGGCGCTGTTTCCCTTTGAACCCCCCTATATGCACGAAGCAGAAATGAGCTGCGATTTTGTCGGTCATCCCGTGACCCATGAACCCTTGGCCTCAGATCAGGACATCACGGATTTTCGCAGCCATTACGATTTGGGGGATGCGCCCGTCGCGCTGGTGCTGCCAGGCTCGCGCAGATCCGAGGTCAAGCGCCTGTTGCCCGTATTTCACAAAGCGATGGTGCAAACCAGTCATACCCACCGCGATCTGCAATGGGTGTTGCCGACAACGGCACATGTGGCGGGATTGGTGCATGAAATGACTGCGCGTTGGGAACAAAAACCGATCGTGATTGATCCGCGTGATATTGATGTGGACTTTGCCCGCCGCATGAAACGGGCCGCATTTCGTACGGCCGATATTGCGCTTGCGGCCTCGGGCACAGTGTCATTGGAATTGGCGGCGAATGCCACGCCGATGGTGATTGCCTATAACATGGGCTGGTTATCGCGCCAGATCATTGGTCGTATGTTGCTGACGGATACGGTCACCTTGGTCAATTTGGTATCCGGTGATCGCAGTGTTCCCGAATTTATTGGCCAAAACTGCCGCCCCGATTACATTGCCGAATCTCTGTCAAAGGTATTGCAAAACAGTGCAGATCAGGAAATTGCAATGGACAAGACGATGGAAGCACTTGGGCGCGATGGTATTGATCCGGGGCAACGGGCAGCGAAATCTGTGTTGGATTTTTTGGGCCCGTGATTCCATTGCGCAATCACAGCCCCCATTATTCCGCATAATTTACTGTGCGGCGGCCAGTTTATTGAACATCGCTGTAAACCCGATCAGGGATACGGGCAGGATCAATTGCTGATCAGGCTGTAAAATATGGCTGATGGCCATTGTGATTTCGGTGCCTTTCTTTAGGTCGTCCAAATCGGATTGATCAAACCCCACCCGCACAACGCAGCCTGATTTGTTGCAATAGGAATATGGGTATTCCTTGGCCTTGGTGTCACTAAATTCGATGACCAGCGGCGCGGTTAGCAATGTTTCCAATGGCACCAGAATTGTGGCCCCTGCAACGGCGGGTTCCGTTTGCGGCAATGGGAACATTGAGATTTCGGCGATTGGGGCGCCTTCTTCGCGGACCAATAGCTGGAACATTTCACACGGATCATTACCCGTTTCTGTGGTGACACAGCGGATGGCCCAATCGTCTTTGCGTTCAACAATATAGGGTTGGCCAATCTCACGTTTGGGCTGCAATGGTTTACCCAAGGACAGACCTGACGCCTCTTGCGCAAATGATGCCGATGGCATCAACGAAACCAAAGTCAGGGCCAACAGGTTCAGGCCAAAAAATTTCCACATTGTATTGATCGCTTTGTTTACAGAATCCATGCAAACACCATGCAAATTTATCGGATTAAGCACAAGCCGACTGCCATGATAAAATGAAAATAGGCGGGAAAGTTCACATTAAGTTTACGGTCTATCAAACGAAAAAGAGGGCCTTTTACAGCGGCCCTCTCTTGTATTTGTTTCTCTCCCCGTCGGACTGGCCGACTTATGAACGTGACGCTACGAAACTATTTGCATTCGGTCAACAGTGTTTTTGGGGAATCCTTGCAAAATTACAGTAAATATAAAAAAGGCCGCGCAAAGCGCGACCAGTCTGACAGGGAGGACGTCGCCCAAACCAATTTACGATCTGGGCAAAGTTACACTAGCGCTTATCTGTTAAGATTGTATGTTTGATACGTCACAGAAATAAGGATTACAAGGATGCGGTCAGAAATCTTGGTCGGAGGCGGTGAAAACGACTATGCCACGCCACAGAAAGTAAAGC
>CBFHVU010000100.1:0-8746 GCA_965659465.1 uncultured Paracoccaceae bacterium
TCATATTTGCATAACTGGCATAGGGAAAGGCTGGATAATAATGGCGTCCCTGCGGGGACACCCCGGCCCGCACGGCGCGGTCGAAATCTGTCATATCCCACGATCCGATCCCATGATTGGGATCCATCGACACATTCGGCGCAACAAAGGTGCCGAAAGGGCTGGCAAAACGTTGTCCGCCGGACAAAACCACCGGATCCCCCCCAACGGCCCGATGACAGCCGCCACAGCCTGCCATGTGAAATACATCCGCACCCTCGGCCGCATTGCCCTGAACCTGCGCGATCGTGGCCACGGGGGCGGATGCGGGTCGGGTCAGCCAAAAAAACACAGCCAAGCCTGTAACGCCCAAAATGATGATAGACTGAAAAACCCGCATTGCGTGATCCTTTTCGCTTGACCCGTTTTGGTTTCAAGGGTTCGATACCCAAGAATAAGGAGTAACAAAATGACGCGCAACCTATGTGACATAGACGTGATCGAAGATATTGGCATTCACATGCCTGATGGCTGTCGTTTGTCGGCCCGTGTTTGGCGCCCCACGGATGCAAACAACGCACCCGTTCCCGTCATTTTGGAATATCTGCCCTATCGCAAACGCGATGGAACAATTGCACGCGATAGCCTGACTCACCCCTATTTCGCCCAGCGCGGATATGCCTGTGTCCGCGTTGATATGCGCGGAAATGGCGACAGCCAAGGCATCATGGAGGATGAATATACCGAGCAGGAATTATCCGATGGCGAAGCTGTCATTGCATGGTTAGCCGCCCAGCCATGGTGCAATGGGTCGGTGGGCATGATGGGGATCAGCTGGGGCGGATTTAACGGGTTGCAACTGGCCGAACGTGCGCCTGACGCGTTAAAGGCGGTGATTACCCTATGTTCCACCGTTGACCGCTATGCCGATGACATCCATTACAAAGGCGGCTGTTTGCTGAACGAAAATATGGGCTGGGGATCGACGATGTGGGCCTATTCGTCGCGACCACCCGATCCAATGCTGGTGGGCGATGATTGGCGCGATATGTGGTTACAGCGATTACAGGCGGAACCCTATCTGCCGATCACTTGGCTCAACCATCAAACGCGCGATGCCTATTGGCGGCATGGGTCTGTCTGTGAAAACTATGGCGGGATCCGCGCGGCTGTTTTGGCGGTTGGCGGTTGGGGCGATGCCTATAAAAACGCGGTGCCGCAACTGGTCGAACATCTGTCAGCACCAGTCAAAGGGATCGTGGGGCCATGGGTTCACAAATACCCGCATTTCGCCGCGCCAGAACCCCGCATCGGTTTTCTGCAAGAGGCCCTGCGCTGGTGGGATCGGTGGCTGAAGGGTATTGAGACCGGTGTGGAAACAGACCCAGCCTATAGCGTTTATCTGATGGATGGTGTGCGCCCCCAAACATGGTACGAACACCGCCCCGGGCGGTGGGTGAATGAACCTGACTGGCCCAATGGCCCAATCGAACAGTCCCTGCATTTTGATGAAAACCATCGCCTGTCAGACGCAGCCGCGGTGCTGTCCGATATCGTTGCTTCCCCCCAAGATTGCGGCATGGATGGCGGCGAATATTGTGCGATCTGGTTGGGCCCCGAACAACCGGGCGACCAGCGAGCCGATGATGCAAAATCGCTGTGCTATACATCAGGCCCTATGGACGCCGATGTGGACATTATCGGCGCCCCACAGGTGACCATCACGGTACAATCCAACCAACCACACGCGCAAATTGCCGTGCGATTAAACCATATTCATGCTGATGGTGCGGCCACGCGGATCACCTATGGCGTGATGAACCTGACCCATCTGGCTGGCCATGATCAGGTTCGTGATTTGGAGCCCGGAAAAACATACCAAATTGAGGTGGTATTGGATCACATCGCCTATCGCCTGCCCAAAGGGGACAGGCTGCGCGTATCAGTATCGACGTCCTATTGGCCCCTGTTGTGGCCCATGCCGCGGGCCGGCACACTGACCGTGACCCAAGGCACCCTGCATCTGCCAATTTCGCAACACGGAACACAAGCCGAGCGCGTATTTCCCGATCCCGATGCAGCGCCCGCGTGGCAAACCCAAACCCTGCGGCCCGCCAATAATGAACGTCGCCGCGAAACGGACCTGAAAACGGGGATCACGCGGCTGGAAATTATTGATGATTTCGGCTGCGTCCAAGATGCAGACCATGGGATGATCATCGAGGCTATCGCACGCGAATGGTGGGATATTCATCCAGATGACCCCCTGTCAGCGCGGGGTAAAACCCATTGGACCGAACGGCGCGCGCGCGACGATTGGGACACGCGCACGGAAACCTATGCCACAATGTGGTCCGATCATACACATTTTCACATCTCGGCCCGGCTAGAGGCCTATGAAAATGATCGCTTGATCTTTGAAAAGGATATCTCGGAGAGTGTGGCACGTCTGGGGCATTAACACCATACCCCAAGGCAGTGGCGTAGCATCCCAATTTTGGGGTGCGACAGTTTTACCATTTACATTCAAATTTCAGAATGTATATTACATTCCATAAATTGAATGTAAATGAGGTGATCCAATGTCACACACACAAGCCACAAAATCCTATAGCCCGCTCTATTTCCTTGCCTCTGTCGGCGCAGGCGGTCTGTCGGTGACGTTTTTCATGTACCTGTTTTTCTGGGTCCCTCACCCTGGTCAACCTGTGCCCGTGTTCGAAGACATCGTGTCCGCATGGTCCAAGGGCATTGCCGCCCAACAATTCGCCATCATTGCCGCAATGGCGGGAATTGCATTTTTTGCCTTTCTGAACCTTAAGGCATTGGCCTGGAATTTCGGCGCATTACGGCAGTTCAAGAAAACCGAACCCTATGCCGCATTGATGACATCCAACGCACAATCCACCCTGTTGGCCGCCCCCTTGGCGGTTGCGATGTCGATCAACGGATTGTTCATTGTTGGATTGGTCTTTGTTCCCAATCTATGGAGCGTGGTTGAATTCCTGTTTCCGCTGGCAATGGTTGCCTTTGCCTTAAATACCCTTTGGGCTATGAAATTGATCGGCGATTTTCTGGGCCGCATCATGAGGGATCCGAACGGGTTCAAAGCAGATGCCAACAATTCCTTTGCCCAAGCTCTGCCCGCATTCGCATTGGCCATGAACGCTGTGGGCCTGTCCGCCCCCGCCGCCATGAGCACCCTGCCAAGCGTTGTCGGAACATCTTTGGTCTTATCAACCGTCATTGGCACCATCGCGATGATCTATGCCATTGTTGCAATTCTGGCGGCGATCCCTGCGAAATTGCACCACGGTGTGGATCGTGATGCTGCGCCAACCTTGATGATTGTCGTGCCCTTGGTCACCATTTTGTCGATCATGTTCATGCGCCAAAACCACGGCATGCACACCACCTTTGACGCGCATACCAATGCCATTGATACAATGATGTTCTTGGCCAAAGGCCTGTCTATTCAAATCGCATTCTTGGGCCTAGGCTGGGTTGTTCTAAAATCACAAGGATATTTCCGCGACTATGTCTTTGGCGACAAAAAACACGTCGGATCCTATGCGCTGGTATGTCCTGGTGTTGCCTTTTCCGTCTTGATGCATTTTTTCATCAACAAAGGTTTGGTGGCCTCCGGAATTATTGAAAAGTTTGGAACACCCTACTGGGCGCTGACCGCGGTTGCCTTGGTATCCCAAATGGCAATGATCGCCTTGGTCCTGCGTTTGAACAAACAACATTTTTCAGCCAAGGCCGCGACGTTGGTCCCCGCTGAATGATAGTACAGGGTAAATCGGTTGCGGGTACATCCTGCAACCGGTTTACGATTCTGCAAAATCCTGCTTTCGCAGTCGATCCCCAGGCAAACCCATACCAAAGCATAGGGGATGCAGAAAAATTTTCAGAAAACAGATCATATTTTTGCGATTCCCCCCTTGAACCGTCCGGCGTTGCATTGTACCTAGCGCACATCGTTGGGGTGTAGCCAAGCGGTAAGGCAGCTGTTTTTGGTACAGTGTACCGTAGGTTCGAATCCTACCACCCCAGCCATTATCCATGAAGTAAACGATACATTGACGTGAAACCACGCTTGACACCGCGTGTCGTTTCGCGGAACCCTGATCACTCTACCATTGTAAGGATCAGGTCAAAATGGCCAAGTTTTCGGCAAGTCTTGGGTTTCTATGGACAGAATGCACATTGGTAGATGCCATCCATGCTGCTGCACGGGCTGGGTTCGACGCGGTTGAATGTCATTGGCCCTATGATACACCCGCGCTCTTGGTCCGCGATGCATTGGCGGCCTGCGGCATTCCGATGCTGGGAATCAACACCATCCGCGGGGATGTCGCCGCTGGCGAAAACGGCTTGGCCGCCGTCCCACATCGCCGCGATGAGGCCCGAGCCGCCATTGATCAAGCCCTAGACTATGCAAACCAAATCGGGGCACGCAATATTCATCTCATGGCCGGAAACACGGACCACACAGATGCGACATCCATATTTTTGGAAAATCTGGACTATGCTGCGACCTTGGCACAGGGCCACGGCATTACAGTTTTGATTGAACCATTAAACACCTATGACGCCCCGGGATATTTTCTGACCCACACGGATCAAGCGGTCGAGATTATCGAGACCCTGGGGCTGGAGACTGTAAAATTGATGTTTGATTGCTATCATGTCCACCGGATGCAGGGCGATGTAATTGGAAATCTGACCAAATGTTTCCCCCACATTGGGCACATTCAATTCGCCGGAACACCCCATCGCAGCGCACCGCATTTGGGGGATTTGGATTATCACGCTGTGTTCAATCATCTGGATCGTTTGGGTTGGTCTGCCCCACTGGGGGCCGAATACAAACCCAATGGCCCGACCGAGGCCAGCCTAGATTGGATGCCGGCGGCATCATAATTTGCGATTATGATCGGGCGGGTCCACCGAAATCAGGGCACCATGCGCTTGAACCACTTGGCCCGCAACAAAGGAAGCATCGCCAATGGCCTGTTCGGGGTCGCGCCCCTGCACCAGCCCCGCCAGCAATGCGGCGGCGAAATTGTCGCCTGCAGCGGTGGTATCGATCACATCCTTGGCGGGGACAACATCGTGGCGCGACCGCTGCCCCAGATGATCACACCAAATCGGATCTGGCCCGTTTGTCATAACGACTGTATCCACACCCGCACTGCGATACCGATCCAGCGCATCAGATGTCTGTTGATCGGGGAACAGCATGCCTTCGTCGTCGGTAGAGGACACCACAATATCCGCCACACGGGCCCCCATCATGATCCCGTTGCGCATGTCATCTTGACCCTGCCACAGGCGCGGTCTAACATTTGTGTTATAGGCGATGCAGGCCCCTGCCCGCCGGGCCTGTGCCAGACAGTCGCAAAACCGTTCCCGATCTGCCGGTGGCAAAATTGCCAAGGTAATCCCCGAAAAATACAAAACATCATGATCGGCCATCATGGCGCGCAACAGGGTTAGATCCTGCGCCAATTGACGCGCTGCCGACTGCGCGCGCCAATATGTAAATTCGCGTTCGCCCTGCGATAAGGTGATCATATACAGCCCTACACTGCGATCTGGGTCGCGGCTGATCCAATGGGTGCCGATCCCTGACTGGGCGATGAATTCAAACACAGTTTGCGATGCAGGGTCCATCCCCGGACGGGTTCCATAGGCAATGGACCAATCCGCAGGAAACAGATGCCGCGCGTACCACGCCGCATTGAACGTGTCGCCCGCAACCCCACGCGCGTAACGGCCGTCACCCAGATCGGCCATTTCAATCATGCATTCCCCAATGGACAGGAATGACCCCATCTAGAGGATGACCCGATGTTCAGCTTGGCCTTGTGCCTGCGTTTCAATCCGTAAAACGCGCCCGTCGGCCACGTCTGGATGCGCCTTGCTTTGTCCCGCTGATGTGACAAACAGGCTGCGCCGATCTGGTCCCCCAAAAGCTGGGCAGGTTGGTTGATCGGCCGCAAGGGCGATCACGTGATGCGGCGTTCCATCGGGGTTTAACACGGTGACCTTGGCATGCCCATAATGTGCAATCCACATCCGTCCATCGCAATCGACCACAGCCCCGTCAGGACGAAAATCCCCCTGCGACATATCCGCAATGACCGCGGGCGCACCATCGGGCCAGCCATTTTCGTCCAAGGAAATACGTAAAATCAGGGCCTGCGGCGTATCCGTGATATAGGCCCAGCGCGCACAGGGCGAAAAACAGGTGGCGTTGGGGATGGTCCAATCGGAATAGAGTTTCCGTAATTCGCCGCGATAATACCGATAAATCGCGCCGGCATTTTGTTCCAAATTGATCCCCATGGTCCCAATCCAGAACCCACCCAATGGATCGGCCCGCCCATCATTGGGGCGTGTCTGCGCCTGATCGGGTTCCAAATCGGCAACATGGGTTTGCCGCTGGGTGTCCAGATCAAAGGTGATCAACGCCCCCTTTTTCGCGATCAGCAGGGTCGTTTCATCGATCCAACCTGCAGTCGAGACGAATGTGTCAAACTGCCACCGCTGTGGTTGCTGCGATGGTGCAGCATCTGGGGATTTTTCAAACAGGGTAAAGGCGTTGATATCAAACCAAAACAGGGATTGACGCAGGGGATGCCACAGCGGGCCTTCGCCCAATGAACAAAAGGTTTGATCAAAGATTTGGGTCATGATTTGGGCCGCCGTCCTTAAATGCCATCATGCAAAGGTTTATGGCATTCTGTGGTGTACTGCAACTGATTGGACCAGTGCAATCCACTTGCAAAGCAGGGATAAAATCCTAATCTAGGGGCGTAACCGAATGCATTGGCCGAACGCTGAGAATTGGACCCAGGACAAAGACATGAACACCATTATCATCACAGGCGCGGGCGCAGGCATTGGTCGGGCCACGGCTCAACTCTTTTTGGACAGGGGCTGGAATGTGGGCCTGATCGGGCGCAGGGCGGACACATTGGAACAGACCGCAGGTGGGCACGCAAATGCGTTGGCGTTACCCTGTGATGTCACCGATGAAACCGCTGTTGATCAGGCCTTTGATCAGGTGGTGGCCAAATGGGGACGCATTGACACATTGTTTAACAATGCCGGTATTTCGGTTTTTGGCGCGCGCCCTGATGAAATTTCGGTGGCTGATTGGCGGCGCTGCATTGATATCAATCTGACAGGGTCGTTCATCTGTGGGCGTGCCGCATTTGCACGCATGCGCGCGCAGGACCCGCAAGGGGGCCGCATCATCAACAATGGATCCGTGTCGGCCCATGTCCCGCGCTGGGGATCGGCCCCCTATACCGCATCAAAACATGCCATCACGGGCCTGACCCGATCCTTTAGTCTGGATGGGCGCCCGTTTAACATTGCATGCGGGCAGATCGATATTGGCAATGCCCTGACGGAAATGGTGGAAACCATGACAACCGGCATGCCACAGGCCGATGGAACCATCAAATCCGAAGCCGTCATGGATGTAAAACATGTGGCCAATTCTGTGATGCATATGGCCAGCCTGCCGCTGGATGCGAATGTACAATTTATGACCGTTATGGCCACAACCATGCCCTTTATCGGGCGCGGCTAGGGCTGCAAAATTTCCTGAAAATCTCGCCTAAGCCATCAAGGATGCTATCTGTGTTAGGATAGGTGATTGTCCACAATAGGAGACATTATGAAATTACTACGCTTTGGCCCCAAAGGTCAGGAAAAACCGGGCATCCTAGATGACCAAGGGCATATTCGCGATATCTCAGGCTTGGTGCCTGATCTAGATGCCCGCCTGTTTACAGATGGCGGCCTAGCGGCCATCCGGGCCGCAGACCTGTCCAGCCTGCCGATCGTCGATGGAACCCCACGGATCGGGGCCTGTTTTGCGGATGTTCCCAATTTTTTCTGCATCGGTCTGAATTACACAAAACATGCCATCGAAACCGGCATGGAGCCCCCCAAAGAACCCATCATTTTCTCCAAGGCCACATCCTGCCTAAGCGGTCCGAACGATCCCGTGATTATCCCGCGCGGATCCCAAAAAACCGATTGGGAGGTGGAACTGGGTGTCGTGATCGGCAAATCAGCATCCTATGTATCGCAAGAGGACGCGCTGGATTACGTCGCAGGGTACTGTGTGATCAATGACGTATCTGAACGCAGCTTTCAAATCGAACGTGGCGGCCAGTGGATCAAGGGGAAATCCGCCCCAACATTCGGCCCCGTTGGGCCATGGTTTGTGACGGCTGATGAAATCGCCGATCCGCAAAAATTGGACCTGTCGCTGTCGCTGAATGGCCAAGTGGTGCAAAATTCGAATACAGATGACATGATTTTCACAGTCCGTGAAATCATTTCGCATATGTCACAATTCATGGAACTGCGCCCCGGTGACATTATTGCCACCGGCACGCCGTCTGGCGTCGGCATGGGCATGAAACCACAACGATTCCTGAGTGCCGGCGATGTGATGGAATTGACCGTTCAAGGATTGGGAACACAAACCCAAACGGCCCAAGCTGCCGAGTGAACAAAAAACGGGGCTGGCAATTGCACCAGCCCCGTTTGAATTGGGATGTATGGTTTGAACGCGCCACTACAGGCGCAATTCAAATATTAAACGCCGCAATCAATAATAGCATGCGCCAGCAACGGAATTGTTTTTTCGTTCAAACCCGCAATGTTCAATCGGCTATCGCCCACCATGTAAATGCCATGGCGTTCACGGATCAATTCGACCTTGTCCGCGGATGTG
>CBFHVU010000101.1:0-314 GCA_965659465.1 uncultured Paracoccaceae bacterium
TGGACGCAGGCTTTACCGATATTCCTGTTTTGGACATCGACAATATCAACGTTGGTGCATACATGCGCAACACCATGGCTCAGGATAAAAACATGAGCCGTGAAACCGCGCTGATGGATATCTATCGCGTTATGCGCCCAGGTGAACCACCCACCCTAGAGGCGGCGTCATCCTTGTTCGATACGCTATTCTTTGATCGTGAACGCTATGACTTGTCCGCGGTCGGTCGTGTGAAAATGAACATGCGTCTGGCTCTGGATGCCGAGGATACCGTGCGTACCTTGCGCAAAGAGGACATCGTTGCGTGTATCAAG
>CBFHVU010000101.1:324-8552 GCA_965659465.1 uncultured Paracoccaceae bacterium
ATTGGTTGAACTGCGTGATGGCAAGGGCGAAGTGGACGACATTGACCACCTTGGCAACCGTCGTGTTCGTTCTGTCGGTGAATTGATGGAAAACCAATATCGTGTTGGTTTGTTGCGCATGGATCGCGCGATTAAAGAACGTATGTCATCCGTCGAAATCGACACCGTGATGCCGCAGGATTTGATCAACGCAAAACCTGCTGCCGCAGCAGTTCGCGAATTCTTTGGTTCAAGCCAATTGTCGCAGTTTATGGACCAAACTAACCCACTGTCCGAAGTCACGCACAAGCGCCGCTTGTCCGCTTTGGGGCCAGGTGGTTTGACACGTGAACGCGCAGGCTTTGAGGTGCGCGACGTTCACGCAACCCATTACGGTCGTATGTGTCCAATTGAAACGCCAGAAGGTCCAAACATTGGTTTGATCAACTCGTTGGCGACATTTGCGCGTGTGAACAAATACGGTTTCATCGAAACACCCTATCGCAAAGTTGTAGACGGCAAAGTGACCGACGAAGTGTCCTATATGTCCGCGACAGAGGAAATGCGTCATACCGTGGCGCAGGCCAACGCGACATTGGATGAAGATGGTAACTTTATCAATGACTTGGTGTCTACACGTCAAAATGGTGATTATACCCTTGCACCACGCGAAAACGTCAACTTGATCGACGTTAGCCCAAAGCAGTTGGTATCTGTTGCGGCCTCGTTGATCCCGTTCTTGGAAAACGACGACGCGAACCGCGCTTTGATGGGGTCCAACATGCAACGTCAGGCTGTTCCGCTGCTGCGTGCCGAGGCACCGTTGGTCGGGACGGGTATCGAACAGGTTGTGGCGCGCGATTCCGGTGCTGCGATTACGGCGAAACGTGCGGGTGTTGTCGATCAGATTGATGCACAGCGTATCGTTATTCGTGCGACCAGTGATCTGGAACTGGGCGATGCTGGCGTTGACATCTATCGTATGCGTAAATTCCAGCGTTCCAACCAAAACACATGTATCAACCAACGTCCGTTGGTGAAGGTGGGGCAAACCGTAACCAAAGGCGAAGTGATCGCCGATGGTCCGTCCACAGATATGGGTGAATTGGCCCTGGGTAAAAACGTGGTCGTCGCGTTTATGCCTTGGAACGGTTACAACTACGAAGACTCGATTTTGATTTCCGAACGCATTGCGCGTGATGACGTATTCACATCGATCCACATCGAAGAATTCGAAGTCGCCGCCCGTGATACGAAATTGGGACCAGAGGAAATCACACGCGACATTCCAAACGTCGGCGAAGAAGCGCTGCGTAATTTGGACGAAGCGGGTATCGTTTATATCGGTGCCGATGTTGAGCCAGGTGACATCTTGGTGGGTAAAATCACCCCCAAGGGTGAAAGCCCAATGACGCCAGAGGAAAAACTGCTGCGCGCCATTTTTGGTGAGAAAGCATCTGATGTTCGCGATACATCCCTGCGTGTGAAACCAGGTGACTATGGTACCGTTGTTGAGGTACGCGTGTTCAACCGCCATGGTGTGGAAAAAGACGAACGTGCCCTACAAATCGAACGCGAAGAGGTCGAACGTCTGGCCCGTGACCGTGATGACGAATTGGCCATTTTGGACCGCAACATCTATGCGCGTTTGAAATCCATGATCTTGGGTAAAACTGCCGTGAAAGGCCCCAAAGGCGTCGTTTCGAATTCACCGATTACCGAGGAATTGCTGGCATCCATGACACGTGGTCAGTGGTGGCAATTGGCCTTGGCCGAAGAGGCAGATGCACAAGTCGTCGAAGCATTGCACGAACAATACGAAATCCAAAAACGGACATTGGATGCCCGTTTTGAGGACAAAGTAGAGAAAGTGCGCCGCGGCGATGATCTGCCCCCAGGTGTGATGAAAATGGTCAAAGTGTTCATCGCTGTGAAACGCAAATTGCAGCCTGGTGATAAAATGGCGGGTCGTCACGGGAACAAAGGTGTGATTTCACGCGTTGTTCCTATGGAGGACATGCCATTCCTTGCCGATGGTACACCGGTTGATTTCTGTTTGAACCCATTGGGCGTTCCATCACGGATGAACGTGGGTCAGATTTTGGAAACACACATGGGCTGGGCTGCACGCGGTCTGGGTCTGCAGGTGGATGATGCCTTGGGTGAATATCGTCGCAGTGGCGATCTGACACCCGTTCGCGAAGCAATGCGCATCGCCTATGGCGACGATGTCTATGAAGAAGGCATCAACGGCATGGACGAAGAGCAGCTGATCGAAGCGGCCGGCAACGTCACACGCGGTGTTCCTATCGCAACACCCGTTTTCGACGGTGCCAAAGAGGCTGATGTCAACGATGCGCTGAAACGCGCGGGCTTTGACACATCAGGTCAATCGGTTCTGTTTGATGGACGCACAGGCGAGCAGTTTAGCCGTAAGGTTACAGTCGGTATCAAATACCTGCTGAAACTGCACCACTTGGTGGATGACAAAATCCACGCACGTTCGACAGGCCCATACAGCTTGGTCACACAACAGCCGTTGGGTGGTAAGGCACAGTTTGGTGGTCAGCGTTTCGGTGAGATGGAAGTTTGGGCATTGGAAGCATACGGCGCGGCATACACGCTGCAAGAGATGCTGACAGTGAAATCAGACGACGTTGCTGGACGTACCAAAGTGTATGAATCGATTGTTAAGGGTGAAGACAACTTTGAAGCAGGGATCCCAGAATCCTTTAACGTGCTTGTCAAAGAAGTCCGCGGCCTTGGCCTGAACATGGAACTCCTGGACTCAGAGGGGGAAGAATAAGGGGCGCCCCTTATTCACCCTTTCGTCCCTAATTTGAGGAATTCAAAATGAACCAGGAAATCACAAATAACCCATTCAACCCTTTGGCTAACCCAAAGATGTTTGATGAAATCAAGGTGTCGTTGGCATCACCCGAACGGATCCTGTCATGGTCCTATGGTGAGATTAAGAAGCCAGAGACAATCAACTATCGTACGTTCAAGCCTGAACGCGATGGTCTGTTCTGTGCGCGTATCTTTGGCCCAACCAAAGACTATGAATGTTTATGCGGCAAATATAAGCGTATGAAATATCGCGGCGTTGTCTGCGAAAAATGCGGTGTCGAAGTTACATTGCAAAAAGTACGCCGTGAACGCATGGGCCACATCGAATTGGCATCACCCGTTGCGCATATTTGGTTTTTGAAATCACTGCCATCGCGCATCGGTTTGATGCTGGATATGACATTGCGTGATTTGGAACGCGTGTTGTATTTCGAAAACTATGTGGTAATCGAACCCGGTTTGACAGATCTGTCCTATGGTCAGATGATGACCGAAGAGGAATTCTTGGACGCGCAAGATACATATGGCATGGATGCATTCACCGCCAATATCGGTGCCGAAGCGATCCGTGAAATGTTGGCGGGCATTGATCTGGAATCCGAGGCCGAGCGTCTGCGCGCCGAGCTGAAAGAGGCGACAGGTGAACTAAAGCCCAAGAAAATCATCAAGCGTTTGAAAGTTGTCGAATCCTTCTTGGAATCTGGCAACCGTCCTGAGTGGATGATCTTGACCGTTGTTCCCGTGATCCCGCCAGAATTGCGTCCATTGGTGCCCCTGGATGGTGGTCGTTTTGCGACATCTGATTTGAACGATCTGTATCGTCGTGTGATCAACCGGAACAACCGTTTGAAACGTCTGATTGAATTGCGTGCGCCCGATATCATCGTGCGTAACGAAAAACGGATGTTGCAGGAATCCGTGGATGCGTTGTTTGACAACGGTCGTCGTGGTCGTGTGATCACCGGCACAAACAAACGCCCATTGAAATCGCTGTCCGATATGCTGAAGGGCAAACAGGGTCGTTTCCGTCAGAACCTTTTGGGTAAACGCGTCGACTTCTCGGGTCGTTCGGTAATTGTGACCGGTCCTGAGCTGAAACTGCATCAATGTGGTTTGCCGAAAAAAATGGCCTTGGAATTGTTCAAGCCGTTTATCTATAGCCGTCTTGAGGCAAAAGGCCTGTCATCCACTGTGAAACAGGCGAAAAAGCTGGTCGAAAAAGAGCGTCCCGAAGTTTGGGATATCTTGGACGAGGTGATCCGCGAACATCCCGTGATGCTGAACCGTGCGCCGACTTTGCACCGTTTGGGTATTCAGGCCTTTGAACCGGTCTTGATCGAAGGTAAAGCGATCCAGCTGCACCCATTGGTCTGTTCTGCGTTTAACGCGGACTTTGACGGTGACCAAATGGCGGTTCACGTGCCCCTAAGCCTTGAGGCACAGCTGGAAGCGCGCGTTCTGATGATGTCAACGAACAACGTTCTGTCGCCTGCAAACGGCGCACCGATCATCGTTCCATCACAGGATATGATCTTGGGTCTGTACTATACCACCATCATGCGCGAAGGCATGAAGGGTGAGGGCATGTCATTTGCGTCGATCGACGAGGTCCAATACGCATTGGATACGGGTGCTGTTCACCTGCATGCCAAAGTTACAGCCCGTGTCCCACAGATTGACGAACACGGTAACGAAGTTATCAAACGTTTCGAGACAACACCTGGTCGGGTACGTTTGGGTGCATTGCTGCCTAAAAACGCCAAGGCGCCGTTTGAATTGGTCAACAACCTGTTGCGTAAGAAAGACGTGCAAAAGGTGATCGACACAGTTTACCGGTATTGTGGACAAAAAGAGTCTGTCATTTTCTGTGACCAGATCATGACCATGGGCTTCCGCGAAGCGTTTAAGGCGGGCATTTCGTTCGGTAAAGACGATATGGTTATCCCTGATACCAAATGGTCAATCGTCGACGAAACACGTGACCAAGTTAAAGATTTCGAACAACAGTATATGGACGGCCTGATCACACAGGGCGAAAAATACAACAAAGTTGTCGATGCTTGGTCGAAATGTAACGACAAAGTCACCGAGGCAATGATGAACACCATTTCGTCTGCCAAACGTGATGAGAACGGTTCCGAAATGGAGCCAAACTCGGTTTACATGATGGCCCACTCTGGTGCGCGTGGCTCTGTTACTCAGATGAAACAGTTGGGCGGTATGCGTGGTCTGATGGCCAAGCCGAACGGCGACATCATCGAAACGCCGATCATTTCAAACTTTAAAGAAGGTTTGACGGTTCTTGAATACTTTAACTCGACCCACGGTGCCCGTAAGGGACTGTCGGATACGGCGTTGAAAACTGCGAACTCAGGCTATCTGACACGTCGTTTGGTTGACGTGGCACAGGATTGTATCGTTCGCATGAACGACTGTGGCACTGAAAATTCAATCACTGCAGAACCCGCGGTCAACGATGGCGAAGTGATTTCGTCATTGGCCGAGCGGATCTTGGGTCGTGTTGCGGCTGAAGATTTGGTCAGACCTGGTACGGACGAAGTGCTGGTTGCCAAGGGTCAGTTGATCGACGAAATGATGGCTGATGTAATCGACGAAGCTGGTTTGTTGTCCGCCCGTATTCGCAGCCCATTGACCTGCGAAGCAGAAGAGGGCGTTTGCGCCAACTGCTATGGTCGTGACTTGGCGCGCGGTACCAAGGTGAACGTCGGCGAAGCTGTCGGCATCATTGCCGCACAGTCCATCGGTGAACCTGGTACACAGCTGACGATGCGGACATTCCACATCGGCGGTGTTGCACAAGGTGGTCAGCAGTCATTCCAAGAAGCAGGTCAGCCAGGTAAAATCGCATTTGATATGCCGATGACTTTGGAAAATGCGAATGGCGAAACATTGGTCATGGGTCGTAATATGAAGTTGCGCATCCTTGATGAGCAGGGGGTTGAGCGCGCAAGCTTTAAGCTGGGCTATGGTACAAAGCTGTTCGTCAAAGAGGGCGATACAGTCGAACGCGGCGATAAGCTTTATGAATGGGATCCATACACTCTGCCAATCATCGCAGAGAAAGATGGTACAGCGAAACACGTCGATTTGGTCAACGGTATCGCCGTGCGTGAAGAGACTGACGATGCAACTGGCATGACCCAGAAAATCGTTGTCGATTGGCGTGCAGCACCTAAGGGCAATGACCTGAAACCTGAAATCATCTTGGTTGACAAGGACGGTGAACCTGTTCGCAATGAACTGGGCGCGCCGATCACCTACACGATGTCAGTTGATGCGATTTTGTCTATCGAAGATGGTACAGACGTTCGTGCCGGTGACGTGCTTGCACGTATTCCACGCGAAGGTGCAAAAACGAAAGACATCACCGGTGGTCTGCCGCGTGTTGCCGAATTGTTCGAAGCACGTCGTCCCAAAGATCACGCGATCATCGCGGAAATCGATGGATATGTGCGCTTTGGCAAGGACTACAAAAACAAACGTCGTATCAGCATTGAGCCGGTGGATGAATCCCGTGATCCAGTGGAATACATGGTTCCCAAAGGCAAGCACATCCCAGTGATGGAGGGTGACTTTATCCAGAAAGGTGAATACCTGATGGACGGCAATCCTGCGCCGCATGATATTTTGGCCATCATGGGTATCGAAGCCTTGGCCAACTATATGATCGACGAGGTTCAAGATGTGTACCGTCTGCAAGGTGTGAAAATCAACGACAAGCACGTCGAAGTGATCGTTCGCCAAATGCTGCAGAAATGGGAAATTTCCGACAGTGGCGATACAACGCTGCTGAAAGGTGAGCATGTCGACAAAGCCGAGTTTGATGCAGCGAACGAAAAAGCATTGTCCAAAGGTGGACGTCCAGCACAGGGTGAACCCATCCTGTTGGGCATCACCAAGGCGTCATTGCAGACACGTTCGTTCATCTCGGCGGCATCATTCCAGGAAACCACACGCGTTCTGACCGAAGCATCGGTTCAGGGCAAACGCGACAAGTTGATTGGTCTGAAAGAAAATGTCATCGTTGGACGTTTGATCCCAGCGGGTACAGGTGGGGCAACCCAGCGCGTGCGCCGCATTGCGAATGAACGTGACAACGTCGTGATTGAGGCACGCCAAGAAGAGGCGCTGGCCGCGATTGCATTAGACAAGTCCGAGAGCGATCAAGCAGAGTAACCACGAAACACTGGTTAGTTGATTTTAAAACACCCCGCCTTGGCGGGGTGTTTTTTTTGTTTGGACTGGTTTTGTGTGCATAAGTTTCAATTTGACAGTCCAGACTGGTTTTTTGGTGCCGAAAACGGCAGTTGGCCTTTCGCTTGCAATTCTTTTCTGTGTCGATGATCGACAAAACCAAACATGAAAGGACCAAAAAATGAAAAACCTATTTGGAATTTTGATGCTGACATTTGCAACCACATCTGCTGTTATCAGCACCCCAGTCGCGGCCGAAACAGACGGCAACGGTTAACGACATCTCGAATTATGTACCAGCGGGATACCAGACCTGATGTCCCGCTGGTTTCGTGAACGTTGATTGCACATTTCGGATGACGTTCTTGTATATCCTGTAAACAAATATGTGGCTTTCAATTCATTGAATTTTCAAGCAAAACGGTCGCTCACCATGTCCCAGCACCGCTGGCAGAGTTGCAATCAATAATCCTACGGGGGTAGCTTTGACCGTTTTTTATGATCCACCACCAATTCTAACCCACCGTGAACGACAGGTGTTGGCTTTTATGTTGAATGGTTTGTCACGGGACCATATCGCAAGTATACTGAAAATTTCCCCAGAAACGGTCAAGATCCATACACGCAAGCTGTTGGCAAAGTTTGGAGCCGTGAATTTGCGTGATGGCGTTCGACAAATGACGGCTTATCAATCTATGTACGGGATAGGAGAGGGCCGCGCAAATCGGTTTGCCACGCGAAATATTTTACATATACGTGTATTTCCCGATTAGGATTGTTTTCACTATCATCATAAACTGACATATCTGATTGTCGTGGGTGAATATACAGGGCATCGCGCATCGTTTAATTCCCAAGCGATCGTCGAAGACGTGGACTTTAGTCCCTTGAAGATTGAACGGATCGAAAATGCGGGCGTGTACACAAATTATTATTTGACCTGTTTGCCGCTGATAGGTCAGGGGGGAACCGTGGATATAGAAATGCACAGCAAATATCACAGCGCGTTTCGGGCTGGATATGGCACCGACTTTCACCGAAATTCAGTCCCAACAACCCGTAAAACTTTGGTCTATGAATTCCCACCCAATAAGATCCCCCAAAAGGTTAGCTGCGAATTGTCCCTAGGGGGTGTTCCGCTAGACAGTAGTGCAATTTCGACCACACAAGACCGAAATAAATTT
>CBFHVU010000102.1:0-8284 GCA_965659465.1 uncultured Paracoccaceae bacterium
TGGGCTATATGGTCCGTGCCGGTGTCGATCCACGCGGTATGAAAGAGATGTTGGATATTTTTGTGGGCCAAGAAAACCTAACCCGCGGCCGGCAGGATCTCTATGTCAGATCGCACCCGATTTCGCGCGATCGCGCCCGAAACGTAGAGGCTCAGTCGCAGGCATATCCAAAAAAGCAAACGGTTAATGATGCCCGCTATTGGCATGGGCGTGCGATTGGGAAATTATCCGCATTCTTGCGCTCGCCCCAATGGTCGTTGCGCCGCGCGGGCGACAGCGTGACCAAGGACATTGAATACATGCGCCGCGCTGTTGCCCTGTCGCGGCAGGGGGATATTGATGGAGCTATGGTCCAACTTGATCGCGCCTTGCAACTGCGAGCGAATGATCCGTTTTTATTGGACCTTAGGGCAGAATTATTGATGCGTGATCGCCAATTTTCAGCCGCCAGCCCGATGTATGCCAAGGCCGTCAAATATGCCCCAAACGACCCTATCATCTTGGCCGGAATGGGTCGCGCACAGTTGGCCGCGGGGCAATATAAATCTGCGGTCAATACGCTGTCCAAAGCGCGCGATCGTGATTTTCGAAACGCCAGCTTGCTGCGTGATCTGGCACAGGCCTATGCCAAGACGAATAATTTGCCCATGGCCTCTTTGGTCACAGCCGAACGCTATGCATTGCAAGGCAAGCTAGAGGATGCCAAATTGCACGCAACACGGGCCGCAGGTCAATTGCCACGCGGCGCACCCTCTTGGCAGCGGGCGCAAGACATTCTAAGTTTCAAGTAACACGAACACACCAAAACGGCCCAAACGGGTCCGAGCATAAAGGATAAACAATGAAACGTACTTTGACATTGGCCGCATGTACCGCGCTGGCCTTGGCCACAACACCGCTGCGCGCAACAGACCTGTCAAATATGACAGCCGCAGAGCAACAGGCATTCGGCAAAGCGGTGCGATCCTATGTTTTGGAAAATCCCGAATTGATCATGGAGGCCGTCAGCATTCTGCGCGAGCGCGAAGCACAGGCCGAGGCACGCGCAGATTTCGACTTGGTCACTGTCAATGCACAGGATATTTTCGAAGACGGATTTTCCTACGTCGGCGGCAACCCAGATGGCGACATAACCTTGGTGGAATTCATGGATTACCGCTGCGGTTATTGTCGAAAAGCCTATGATGATGTCGAAGAATTGATTGCAAGCGATGGCAACATACGATTGATCGTCAAGGAATTTCCAATCTTGGGTGACGCATCCATGGCGTCATCGCAATTTGCCATTGCGATCAAACAACTGCATGGCGCTGTCGCCTACAAAAAAACGCATGACGCATTGATCGCGCTGAACGGCGAACCAAGTGAGCCCACGCTGATCCGTTTGGCAACCAGCCTGGGCCATGATGCCGGCGAAATTATGGAACGGATGGACAGCGATGATGTGTTGATGGAAATCGCCACCACGCGCGCGCTGGCCCAACGCCTGCAAATCACAGGTACCCCAACGTTCGTCTTGCAAGATGAATTGGTTCGTGGCTATGTTCCGCTAGACGCGATGCGCGAACTGGTGTCAGACAAACGAGGATAAGGACCATGACCAAAACCCAATTTTCAATGGCGGCCGTTATTTTGGCACTTGGGTTTTGGTTTTACCAATTCACGCGGCAGGATTTTGATCAATTCGGTCTGCAATTTCGGTACCTGACGATTTGGGGCCTGTGTGCGGCCGTGGCGGTGCATTGGCTGCTGTGGCGGGCTCGCCGCAGTGGTGCGCCTGATGGCCCCGCCGCGTTGATTTCAGCCAGTGCCGTTTTGAATATCATGGTGATGTTTTTGTACTGGCGGTTATTTTTCATCGATCCCAAGCTGGTCAATGGCGACGGCACGCCAGTGTGGTATCAGGAATATTATTTGCACTTGCTTGGGCCATTGCTGTTGGTCTTTGATGCGCTGTTTTTGTCGCGCGCCTTTGCTAATCAGGTCCTGCGTGGGGCTGCCTATACGGTCGCGTTTTGTGCGGCCTATGTTGTGTGGTGCGAAGCGGTGTTGCGCCCCATCAATACTGCGCCAGTGGGCAAGGTGACATCTGGCCTGCCCTATCCTTTCCTGAATGATATGGACCTAGCGGGACGTGCCGGATTTTACGGCACAACGATTGCCACCGCCTTGGTGTTTTTTGCCCTCTGCTGGGCGATATCCTGGGTGCATCGCCGCCTAAGCGCGTAAAAAGCCGCGCAATTTATGCGCCACCATATCCGGCACATGATCAGGAAAAAAATGCCCGCCCGGCATATCAATGGGCGTGATATGTGCGAACCGAACAGCCCATGTGGCCGGCACATCAAACTGCCGCCCCATGATACCATCGCGTCCCCACATGATACAGGCCGGCATATCCAAGCAGCGCCCCAAATCCGCGGCATCATCGTCAAAATCATGCGCCAAAGCGGCACGGTAATCATTGCACATGCCGCGAATGGTTTCACGATCCTGCCAGGCCGCGCGATAGGCGGACAGTTGCTGTGGATCAAACCCCGCATCCCCCGCCTGCCCCCATCCCATCAGGCAACTGTTGAAATACGCAATTGGATCCGCGGCAATCATATTTTCGGGAACGGGTTCAGGTTGGGCCAGAAAAAACCAATGGTAATAGGCCTGTGCCACCTCTTTGCTCAAGGTCGCCAGCAATAAATGCGTGGGCACAATATCCATCAACGTGACCGTGGCCACAGCATCCGGCGCCAGCAATGCCAATCGATGCGCTACGCGCGCGCCCCGATCGTGGCCCACCACATGATAGCGGTCATAGCCCAGTGATTGCATCAATGCGATTTGATCACGCGCCATTTCGGCAAAGGAATATTGCGCCACATCGCGGGGTTTATCCGACGCGCCATAGCCGCGCAGATCGGGGCAAATCACATCATAATCACCCAGAAACTGCGGGGCGATTTTGGCCCACATCGCATGGGTTTGCGGAAACCCGTGCAAAAACAAAATCGCCGGTTTCCCGGACCGCGCGTGCAGATACTGCACCTTCACACCATCGCGCATGTGGCTGAACCGCTGAAACCCCTCAAACATGGATCACACTTGCGTTGGGGATGCGCCTGACACGGCATCCAGAATGCGCGCCCAGCTGCGGATGCCTTTGTGGAAACTGTCCAGATCGTATTTTTCATTCGGGCTGTGGATGGCGTCATCATCCTTGGCAAAGCCGATCAACATCGGGCTGACCCCCGTAATACGTTGGAAATGCCCTGCAATCGGAATCGATCCGCCACAGCCGACAAAGGCCGCTGCATCGGGCCATTCATCGGACAATGCCAACCGCGCCTGTTCAAATTCCGCGCTGTCGGTGGCCATTTGCGATGCCTTGGATGCGCCATGTTCCTTGAACGCCACTTGGACATCGGGGGGCAGCATAGATTTGACATAGGCGCGGAAATTTTGGCGAATTTCCAGTGGGTCTTGGGTGCCGACCAGACGGAAACTGATCTTGGCACTGGCCCGCGATGGCAATACGGTTTTGAACCCCTCGCCTGTGTATCCGCCATTAATCCCGTTGATTTCACAGGTCGGACGTGACCAGATCATTTCCAATGGGGTACGATCTGTTTCGCCAGCGGGATGGGACAGATCAACATCGCCCAGAAAACGGCCATGATCGAATTGTAAATCATGCCATTGCTGGACAATGTCATCCGCCAAATCTGGCACACCGTCATAGAAATTGGGCACCGTCACGCGGCCCTGATCATCATGCAGGCCGGCCAATACCTTGGACAACACACGGATGGGGTTGATTGCTGCGCCGCCATACATGCCCGAATGCAAATCCTTGTCAGGACCTGCCAAAATGATTTCTTCGCCCAGTAACCCGCGCAGCATTGTCACAATTGCCGGCGTTTTAGATTGAAACAGGCCTGTGTCGCAAATCAGAACAACATCCGACATCAATTCATCGCGGTTTTCTTGCATGAATGGCACCAAACTGGGCGATCCGCTTTCTTCTTCTCCTTCAAAGAAAAACGTCACCTTGCATGGCAGCGCACCATGTTCGCTGACCCAGGCGCGACAGGCCTCGACAAATGTCATCAACTGGCCTTTGTCATCCGATGATCCGCGGCCACGAATAACGCGACCCTTGGGCGTGTTTTCCACAACAGGGTCGAACGGATCGCGATCCCACAGATCAATTGGATCTACGGGTTGCACATCATAATGTCCGTAAAACAAAATATGCGGCGCATCTGCTGGCCCATCCATATGACCGATCACCATCGGGTGGCCCGGTGTGGGACATTTGCGCGCATCAACCCCAAAAGATTTCAGATCGCGCACCAACCAATCCGCCGCCTGATCACAGTCAGTTTGATAATCGGGATCCGTGGAAATGGAGCGTATACGCAACAAATCCAGCAATCTTTGAGTGGATTTTTCCAAATCTGCGTCAATACGCGCCAAAACTGGGGTTAGCGACATGCGATTCTCCTGCTATTAGATTTCGGGTCAGCGTATCATTGATCGAGTGACTGTCCAGCCGCCCGATACACCTGCGACGACAGAACATTGAAAGAAAAGTTTGACCTATAAACTTTTTTGAATATGTTAGGGCAAGCACAGGCATGCAATTGCATGCAAAACCGCGCCGCCATGGCAAGCAAAAGGAAAGACCAGATGGATTTTGACGCACATCTTGATCAGGCTTTAAACCGTCTTCATCAAGAGGGTCGTTACCGGACCTTTATCGATATTGAACGCGAAAAGGGCAATTTTCCCCATGCCGTCTGGAATAAACCTGATGGAACGCAGCAACCCATCACCGTTTGGTGCGGCAACGATTATCTGGGCATGGGTCAGCACCCTGCCGTTTTGGCCGCGATGCACGAGGCGATTGATGCCACGGGCGCGGGATCAGGTGGTACGCGCAACATTTCAGGGACAACCGTTTATCACAAACGCCTAGAGTGGGAATTGGCCGATCTGCACGGCAAGGAATCGGCTCTGCTGTTTACCTCGGCCTATATCGCAAATGATGCAACGCTATCGACCTTGCCAAAATTATTTCCCGGTTTGATCATTTATTCCGATGAACTGAACCACGCCTCAATGATCGAAGGCGTGCGCCGCAATGGGGGCGCAAAACGCATTTTCAAACATAACGATATTGGACATTTGCGCGAATTGCTGGCCGCAGACGATCCCGCCGCACCCAAGGTAATTGCGTTTGAATCCGTCTATTCCATGGATGGCGATTTTGGCCCGATCAAGGAAATTTGTGATCTGGCGGACGAATTTGGCGCGCTGACCTATATCGACGAAGTGCACGCCGTTGGCATGTACGGCCCCCGCGGTGCGGGTGTGGCCGAACGCGACGGGCTGATGGACCGGATTGACATTATCAACGGCACCTTGGCCAAGGCCTATGGTGTGATGGGTGGCTATATCGCGGCCAGTGCAAAAATGTGTGACGCGGTGCGGTCCTATGCACCGGGGTTCATTTTCACCACATCCCTGCCACCCGCTGTTGCCGCGGCGGCGGCCGCATCAGTTGCGCATTTGAAAACCGATCAGGAATTGCGTGACAAACATCAAACACAGGCAAAAATCCTGAAAACCCGTTTGAAAGCGATGGGTTTGCCAATCATCGATCACGGCAGCCACATTGTTCCTGTAATCGTGGGCGACCCAGTGCATACCAAGAAACTGTCTGACATGCTGTTGGAACAGTTCGGGATTTACGTACAGCCGATCAATTTCCCCACGGTTCCGCGTGGCACAGAACGGCTGCGGTTTACCCCATCGCCGGTGCATGGACCCAAGGAAATGGACACGCTTATTCGTGGAATGGACCAATTATGGTCGCATTGTGCGCTAAATCGTGCCGAACTCAGCGCCTAGTCGCGAATCCAGTGCAACTATCCGAAATATGTGTTAAAATACCGTTAAGGTGAGGGGCCGATTCGAAAGTGGGGCCCAATTGGGTACGCGCACTGGGGAAATTGAGGTATGGAACGAAAAAATCTGACCGAAGCGGGTCAGACCGAGGCAGGTAAACCCAAAGGGTTCGATGATTTCGAACTGAAACTTGGCGACATACTGCGCGGAGAACGCGCGACTTTGGGCAAATCGCTGCTCGACGTGCAACGCGAACTGAAAATCAATGCAAATTATATAGCGGCCATTGAAAATTGCGATCCCGATGCGTTTGAAACCCCCGGGTTTATCGCAGGGTTTGTGCGGTCTTATGCACGGTATCTGGGGTTGGATCAGGAGGATGTATTCCGCCAATTTTGCGCCGAAAGTGGTTTTGCCACGGCCCACGGTATGTCAGACAAAGCGCTGCCCAAGCGCGCGGGCGCTGTTGCGGTTAGCACACGCACCCCAGACAGTTTCGATGATCGCGTCTTTGCCAAATCCCCCTCTGCCATCTTGGCCCCATCGGGCAATATGCTGGATCGCTTTGATGCCAGCGCAATCGGGTCGATCACGGTCTTGGCGCTGTTGGTGTCAGGTTTGGGCTATGGTGCGTGGTCTGTATTTCGTGAAATTCAACAGGTCACAACCGCACCTGTGGACACGGCCCCCGTCGTGTTGACCGATTTCGATGTCCCCCAATCTGCCGGTGATGACGGCAGTTTGCAGGTCACGGGCGTAAATCCGGATCAACGGCCGGACCAATTGGACCGCATTTATCGCCCAGCAGCGCTGGACGTGCCGATTTTGGTGTCGCGCGACGCGCCTATTTCAACGCTTGATCCCAATCGTTATGGCAGTTTTGTCGATCCTGTGGTCGCACAGATGGACACTGTCGATCCTGCGGGCATCGATGCCGCTTTGGCCGATGTGCTGAATGAAACCACCTCTATCCCCGCGCCCCAAGTGGTCGAGGATCCGCGCCCCGCGCTGGCCGTGATTGCAACACGCGAGGCATGGGTTCAGATTAAATCAAGCAATGGATCGGTTCTGTACGAAAAAATCATGAAACCTGGCGAAGAATATGTGTTGCCCCAAACCGAGAATGCCCCTGTCTTGCGGGCAGGTATGTCAGGGTCTGTGTATTTCGCGGTCAATGGTGATTTGTTTGGTCCAGCCGGTACCGGGTCGCAGGTTGCGAAAAACGTTGAATTATCTGTGGCCAGCCTGATGGATAGTTATGTCTCTGCGGATTTGGACAGTGATCAAAACCTTGCACGCATGGTTGCAGAATTGAATTTCGAAAGCGTAAAGCCGTTTTCCGCGGGCGAATAATAACCTTGGCAATTGCACCACTGGTCCATTGCGCCTATGTATTAGGTCAGGCTTTCTAACAGTGGAATAAAAATGTTGATCAATCACGTCCGCCCTTGGCGAAATATATATCGCCGAAAATCGCGCCAGATCATGGTTGGAAATGTGCCCGTGGGCGGTGATGCGCCCATTTCAGTCCAAACAATGACCAATACGGTGACCACAGATATTCGTGGCACAATCGCGCAAATTCAGGCAGCCGCAGAGGCAGGTGCTGATATTGTACGCGTTTCGGTTCCCGACCAAGACAGTTCGCGCGCGTTGAAAGACATCGTCAAAGAAAGCCCTGTGCCCATCGTGGCCGACATACATTTCCATTACAAACGTGGCATTGAGGCTGCCGAAGCGGGTGCTGCCTGTTTGCGGATTAACCCCGGAAACATCGGGTCTGCAGATCGCGTCCGCGACGTCATTCAGGCCGCGCGCGACCACAATTGTTCGATACGGATTGGGGTAAATGCCGGATCACTGGAAAAACATTTGTTGGACAAATATGGTGAACCCTGTCCTGACGCGATGGTCGAAAGCGGGATGGATCATATCAAGATACTGCAAGACCATGATTTCCACGAATTCAAAATCAGCGTTAAGGCGTCTGATGTTTTCATGGCGGCCGCCGCGTACCAAGCCTTGGCCGAGGCGACGGATGCCCCGATCCACTTGGGCATCACAGAGGCCGGTGGGTTGACCTCTGGCACCATCAAATCCGCCATTGGATTGGGCAATCTATTGTGGATGGGCATCGGAGATACAATTCGCGTATCCCTGTCCGCAGATCCCGTCCAAGAGGTCAAGGTTGGCTATGAAATCCTGAAATCCCTGGGCCTGCGCCATCGTGGTGTGAATATTATTTCCTGCCCGTCCTGTGCCCGTCAGGGATTTGATGTGATCAAAACCGTTGAGATTTTGGAAAAACGGCTGGAACACATAAAAACCCCGCTAAGCCTGTCGATTATCGGTTGTGTGGTCAATGGACCGGGTGAAGCAT
>CBFHVU010000102.1:8294-8534 GCA_965659465.1 uncultured Paracoccaceae bacterium
GATGACTGACGTCGGCTTTACCGGCGGTGGCGCGGGGCATGGCATGGTGTACTGGGCTGGAAAGCAAGATCACAAGATTGACAATGAAAAAATGGTCGATCACATCGTGGATTTGGTTGAAAAACGCGCCCAGCAGATCGAAACCGAAACCGCAGAGTGACGCGGATCACCGTGGGGGCGATTTAATTGGCTCAGTTAAATTCAGCCAGTGAAATTCAGCCGGTGAAATGCTCCCGATGG
>CBFHVU010000103.1:0-8420 GCA_965659465.1 uncultured Paracoccaceae bacterium
CGAACGCCATCACGGTGTTGTCATGGCGATCGCCGTCGAGGCGATTGTAAAATTATGCGCGCTTTTGGCAGTGGGTATTTTCGTCGTCTGGGGCGTCAGTGGCGGCATTGCCCCGATGTTAGAGGCGATCAACACATCCCCGCAACACAATTGGCATATGGATAACGCGCGTTGGGTGGCTTTGACATTTTTATCGGCCGCTGCGTTTTTAACGCTGCCGCGCATGTTTCAGGTATTGGTGGTTGAAAACGAAGACGAACGCCATTTGCAAACCGCATCCTGGGCATTTCCAACCTATGTTTTGTTGATGTCCCTGTTTGTTTTGCCCATAGCAGTTGTCGGCCAAGCGATTTTGCCCCAAGGGTCGAACCCTGATTTATATGTTTTGACGATCCCACTGGCGTTGGGTCAGGACACCTTGGCAATTTTTTCCTTCTTAGGTGGATTTTCATCTGCCACATCCATGGTGGTGGTGGCATCCTTGGCGTTGTCGACCATGGTTTCAAACCATATCGTTATGCCCATTTGGCTGCGATATTGGCAGGGTAAATTTTCCGCATTTGGGGATGTGCGGCGCATTGTGTTGTTGGCACGTCGGGTGTCCATCGGGTTCGTTTTATTTCTGGGATATCTCTATTATTCGCTCTCAGGCGGCAGTGCGGCCTTGGCCGCAATTGGACTGATTTCGTTTACGGGTGTCGCCCAAGTGCTGCCCGCGATGATCGGCGGGCTGTTTTGGCGCGGATCGACCCGCACGGGCGCAATTTGCGGGCTGCTGGTTGGTTTTTTTGTCTGGAGCTATAGCCTATTTTTGCCCAGTTTTGGGGTCGATGTGATAATGTCTGCCAGCCTGATGCAGCACGGCCCTTGGGGTATCGGCGCGTTGCGTCCTCAGGCTTTGTTCGGGATTGATGGGATGGACCCGCTGGTTCACACGATATTCTGGAGCATGCTGTTAAACGCAATTGTTTTTGTTTTTGTATCACTGATTGATTTTCCATCCCCCCTGGAACGCTTGCAAGGCGCGCAATTTGTCAATGTCTTTGATCATTCATCAGCCACCAGCGGATGGACAGGCAAAGCCGGCCAAAGCGAAGATTTAATGGTAATGGCCCAGCGTATAATTGGGTCGGTCCAAGCCCAAAGATTGTTTCAATTTGAGGCGCTCAAACAAGGGATTACTGGTTTTCTACCAGAACCCACGCCTGAATTTTTGGAACGTCTGGAACGCGAATTGGCGGGATCTGTCGGTGCTGCAACGGCCCATGCGATGGTGGGCCAAATCGTTGGGGGCACATCGGTGACGGTTCAGGATTTGATGGCTGTGGCGGATGAAACGGCACAGATGATGGAATATTCGTCGCGCCTTGAGGCGCAATCAGATGAACTTAGCCGGACCGCAAGACAGCTGAGAAATGCCAATGATAAGTTGACGCAAATCTCGGTGCAAAAGGATGCGTTTTTGTCCCAAATCAGCCACGAATTGCGCACGCCTATGACCTCAATATTGGCGTTTTCTGAAATCATGAAAGAGGGTCAGGACCTAGGGCGGCAGGATTTGAACAAATACGCCACGATCATTCATGCAGAATCGACACGCCTGACCCGATTGTTGGATGATCTGTTGGATCTGAGCGTTTTGGAACATGGTCAGGTGCATTTGAACCTGACTGAAAGCTGCCCCAATCAGCTGATCAGGCGGTCTATAGAAACGGTGCAAGCCGGCGACGCACATCGGGTGATGCGCATAAATCTGCGCCTTAATGATACTGTCCCCAAGGTGATTACCGATCCGGATCGCTTGGGGCAGGTTTTTATCAATTTGATTACAAATGCGCGCAAGTATTGTGACGCCGATGCGCCGGAACTGATGATTACGGTGTCTCATCGTGGCGGGCGCATCCTTTGCGATTTTGTTGATAATGGATCCGGCGTTCCCAAAGATGAACAAGAAATGATTTTCGAAAAATTCGCCCGTGTTGGCCAAACCAAGGCAGGTGGTGCGGGATTGGGCTTGGCCATATGCCGCGAAATCATGGGGCGTCTGGGGGGCGACATCGTCTATCTACCGGGACAGGGCGGTGGCGCGTTTCGCGTCAGCTTTCCTGTGGACGCGGATAATTTCCCAGCTCATTAAGAAATTCGTAAAGGTTTATATGCCAATGTGCTGCAGTATCTTATGCACATGGTTTTAGAATGAAACATCGCACAATTATTCAACGCAAACTGTCGCAATCGGATCGGGGTAAGGCGCCGCAAAACGCGGTGTAGTGGGCAAAGTGCGTAATGCGGGCGGCCCATGCGGCGTTGAAGTTGCCATTAACGGCAGTGCGGCGGCATGCATTGCGGGTGCTATCCGACGATGTGCCAGCGTTGTTGACGGATATGGGGTTGGTCGCATGGTGCGCCTCGGATCAGGATGCAGGTGTTTTTATCGCATTTGATCAACATGCTTTGGGCGCCATGGTTGAGGTCCAGACCATCGGCCGCGTTTTGGGTCGGGCCTGTCACGGTCGCCGTGCAACGCAGACGGATTTTGCCCTGACCATTCCCTTTATTGATGCGATCTTGGATGATGCCGTCACGAATGACTTGGTGCAGGCCAGGTTTGGCCGCAAAATTTGGGTACAAACCGTTTCCGATATTTCGCATTTTTCCGAACGCGAATTTGACATCGTTTCAATGTCATTTCGGATGTGCGATGGGGGGGAGCCTAACAAGGTGGTGATCGGTTTGCAAATCCCACCGACAACAGAATCGCAAAGCCATGGTCCCGAAATTGCCAAGGAATGTCCCCAAATATCCGAGTTACAGGTGCAAATGTCTGCCGAATTGGCGCGCATTAAAATCACTTTGGCTGATTTGGCCAAGATTGAAACTGGGCATCAGGTCATGTTGCCCATAAATGCCCTAAGCGATGTTCGCCTAAAATCCCAAGGGAGCGGGCCAGAATATCTGTGCAGCTTAGGCCGACACATGGGATCACGGGCGGTTCAAATGATTTTGGACACTGCCGCAAATCCCGCGATGGACGCGGTATACGATGCTGACACGCCCGTGCTGGATGCAGAAACTGCGGTTCTGATCACGTCCCAGTCATCTGAGGATCGCGATGTTGAAGATGTCTTGGCTCAAGATTGGTTAGAGGCCTTGGCTGACTATGACGACGCCGCCGATCAGGATGTGATCTACGGCGCCGCCTAGATGAAATCCCTGCAGACTGGGATTTATCCGTCCATTTTTTCCAACTGTGCCTTGAAAACTGGGGCAATCAACATGCCGCCCAGCATTGCGGCAAAGAAAATCCACAAGGACATTCCGCCAAAGCTTAGTGAAGCAATCGCTGGCCCCGGGCACAGACCTGCCGTGGCCCAACCTGCACCAAACAGAACCGATCCGACAACCAGATTGCGGCCCAATTTTGGGTCAGGTTTCGCAGGGAACGATCCGCCAACAACAGGTGTGCGCCCCTCGGTATAGGCCCACGCCAGCGCCATCGGGATCATCGCGCCCCCCATAACAAAGGCCAACGTGGGATCCCAAGCGCCAAAGACATCCAGCCAACCTTGGACCTTGGCCGTGTTGGTCATTCCTGACACCAACAAACCACCGCCAAAAAACAAACCAGCGACGAAAGCAATAATATTCCGCATCAGATCAACCCCAAAACGTGACGCAATGTGGCCATCGTCAGACCGCCCGCGCCAATGTAAAATACAGTTGCCACAATCCCGCGCAGGGACAGGCGTGAAATGCCGCACACACCGTGACCCGATGTACAGCCATTGGCAATCCGTGTGCCCACGCCCACCAACAGACCCGCAGCAATCAGCTGGACCACATTGTTTGTGATGTTGGTTTCTGTGCGTTCCCAGAATTGGATCACGATCAGGGGCATCAAGAATACGCCCGCTAGAAATATGATCCGTTCAGCCGCGGTGGACCAACCTGATTTATCGACCAGACCGCCGATGATACCGCTGGCCCCCATGATGCGCCCATTCCCGATCAGGTAAATGGCACCCCCAGTTCCGATCAGCAGGCCGCCGATCAGACCGTAAATATAGTCTATGTGCATTTTAATTTTCCGATTGCTAGCTGTTTATCCCAGCGCGGTTTACCGCACTGGGATGTCCCCACTTAAACCCTGCTAAGGTTCAGATTTTATTGACAGGTACCTTTAGGTATACGTTGCCCTGTTCATCCGCGGGCGGCATGTTGCCGGCGCGCATGTTCACTTGTAATGATGGAATAATCAGACGGGGTTTTGCCAAATTTGCATCCCGCTCATCGCGCATAGATACAAACTCTTCCTCTGATTTTCCGCCGCCGATATGTACGTTCAACGCCTTTTGTTCGGCCACAGTGGTTTCCCACGCAAATTCGTCACGGCCCGGTGCTTTGTAATCGTGACCAACGAAAATGCGTGTATCATCTGGCAATGCCAAGATTTTCTGGATTGAGTTGTACAGTGTTTCAGACGACCCACCGGGGAAATCGCAGCGCGCGGTGCCAAAGTCGGGCATAAACAACGTATCACCAACAAATGCAGCATCACCCACGACATAGGTCAGACACGCAGGGGTGTGGCCGGGTGTGTGCAGCACGTCGCCGCGCATTTGGCCAATGTGGAATACATCACCCTCTTGGAACAATTTATCAAACTGGCTGCCATCACGTTGGAATTCTGTGCCCTCATTGAACACTTTGCCAAAGGTGTCTTGGACAACTGTAATTCTGTCGCCGATACCAATTTTGCCACCAACTTGTTTTTGGATATAGGGGGCGGCGGACAGGTGGTCAGCGTGGACGTGCGATTCCAGCAGCCATTGGACCTCTAGGTTATTGTCCTTAACATACTGGACGATTTCATCGGCCGATTTCGTGTCGGTGTGCCCAGATGCATAATCAAAATCCAATACACTGTCGATAATGGCACAGGCCGAGCCGTTGGGATCCTTAACAACAAACGAAACGGTAAAGGTTGCTTCGTCGAAAAATGCGGTAACTTCGGGTTTCATCAGAATCTCCATTCTTATTCACAAATGAATATATATTAAAAATGGAATATATTTCAAGAGAAAATATTTAGAGTTCGATATTTCCCGAAAATTATTTCAAAAATACTCCCAAAATGACCATCATCAAACCAAAGGTTGATAGCAATAGGGCGCCCATATTCAGCGGCACGACCTTTTTCACCGCCTCGCGCAGTTCGTCATCATTGGCAGCGGTTTTCTTGGCTTTGGATACTTTCAGAATGCTGATGATCAGGCCGATCAATCCAATAACAGATACTGCAGCACCGCCCCAAATTAGAATTGGCATCGTTTGCCCCCATAACAGTTGTTTCCTGTGGCATATGACAAAAGATTTGTCAGAGCAAGTGTAAGCGGGTTGCATGCCCATCGTGCACAGGCTAAATCGGATCAACCAAGCAAGAGGTCAGAGATGAACGACGAAATTACAGATGCAACATATCGCGTCACAGCCGATGAACTGCGCCAATTCATTGAACGGTTTGAACGTTTAGAGATCGAGAAAAAAGAGATTGCAGACCAACAAAAAGAAGTGATGGCCGAAGCAAAGGGCCGCGGCTATGACACCAAAGTGATGCGCAAACTGATCACATTGCGCAAACGCGATCTAAACGACATTGCCGAAGAAGAGGCCGTGTTGGAAATGTACAAAGAAGCGCTAGGTATGCAATAAGCCGGTAAGGGAAAATCAAGTTAGGGGAATATTAACCTGACATTGGGGATTTCCACGATTTTTGCCAGATCATCTTCGTAAAGATCGGTCAGGAAATCCACTTCCTCTTGGGCCAGTCCCGTAATTGACACATCTTGGTCCATAATTTCGGGGCGGCCAAATTTTTCGGCAAAGGCAAACATAACCTCGCGCTTTTTTTCAGCGCTGAGGTTTGTGTTTTTGTTCATATAGGCGACAAAGCGGGCCTGACCCACATCGCTGAGCAGACGCAAATACAAACGATAGGTATCTTTGATCGCAATGTTTGGGGACACCTGTCCAACTGCGCGAATGACTTCTTGCCAGATAAAGGGTGAATCTTCGTAACAGCACAGCGTGATTTTCATGTCTAGGAAATGGGCCTGCAGGCGCAGGAACAGTTCGCTCCATCTAAGGGTTTCTGGCGCGGAATTGCCGGTCACAACGGACAGATTATCCGAATCACAGGTTTTCATCGGGGCCGCCAGATAGGTGGCGGGGTTGCGAATTGCGAAAAACAACTTGATGCGATCGTTTTTGAACACCTCAACGGCGCTGCGCAGTTTTTCGACCGCTTGGGGGAAAAACACGCCTTGGCCCACGGACTGGGCGGGTGGGGCAAACAGCATTGGCACCGACAATACCATGGCCTGCGTGTCGGGGGGCTGAGCGCCGCAGATGCTGTCATACAGCATATCGCGCAGTTCATCGGTAAATTGTTCACCTTCGATCTGGCGCATCGCCTGTCTTAGGGATCGGCGATATAGAACAGGATCGGGTACCGCAACGTGACAACGATCCAAGGCAGGTATATTGTTTTTCATCGACACCATCAGCGTGTCATTATCTGTTGGATGCGCCCCTGCGTGCAGCAAAATGTCCATCTGATCGCTTTCTTGTGGATTGCGGTATGTATTTGTATATAAGCCACAATGGTTTTAGCAATGTGTAAACAACGATAAAAGGACAAGTTGTGCAGGTCAGTCGCGCTACACCAACGACACGATGGCGCCCAAATGGGGCGGGGATATGGTCGTTTGGGGCAGTGATCATCGCCGTGATCGTCATATTGCCTGTTTTTTCGGTGATCTACTTGGCGTTTTTTCCCACCGAAAATATTTGGCCCCATTTGCTATCGAGCACATTGCCACGGTATTTTCGCACGACGCTTGCTTTGATGCTGTCAGTTGGATTTGGGGCCATCATGATTGGCGCGGGCGCGGCGTGGTTGATCACACGATATCGGTTTTTCGGATCGCGTTGGCTGGAATGGCTGTTGCTATTACCGCTGGCAATTCCGGCCTATGTTGGGGCCTATGCCTTGGTCGATTTGTTGGAATATGCGGGACCGGTGCAAACTGCGCTGCGCGAATTGATGGGATGGAAAACATCGCGCGATTATTGGTTTCCTGAAATCCGATCCTTTGGCGCTGCGGTCTTTGTGCTAACTTTTGCGCTGTATCCGTATGTTTATCTGCTGACGCGGGCGGCGTTTCGCGAACAATCTGGTGCCTCGGACGAGGTGGCGCAATCATTAGGCGTATCGCCCTTGGGTCGGTTTTTCAAAATTGGTCTACCCCTTGCGCGGCCCGCAATTGCTGCGGGTGCGGCCATTGTGATGATGGAAACGGTTAATGATTATGGCACGGTCAGCTATTTCGCGGTGCAGACCCTGACCACTGGTATTTTTAACGTTTGGCTGCAAACAAACAACGCAGGCGGGGCGGCGCAATTGGCATCTGTGGTATTGGGCGTTGTAGTCCTGTTGGTGGTATTGGAAAAATTTGGCCGCACCAGAATGCGGTATTTC
Organism: uncultured Paracoccaceae bacterium; assembly: GCA_965659465.1. GTDB lineage: Bacteria > Pseudomonadota > Alphaproteobacteria > Rhodobacterales > Rhodobacteraceae > CAJXSD01. Next base: position 7,541 of record CBFHVU010000103.1, read on the forward strand.
AACCTGTCACGCCATCATCGCCCCATTGCGCCGCAGATCCTGACAGGCCGCGCATCGTTTTTTGCATTCGCCGCCTGTGGTGCTCCGGTCTTGGTCGGGTTCATCCTACCGGCCAGCGTTTTGGGCAATCATGCCCTGCATCACATTCCCGAATGGGCCAACCCTGAATTGCTGAAAGCGTTACGAAATACGTTGTTGGCCGGTGGCAGTGCCGCTGTGGTCACCGTCGCGGCAGGTCTGTTCCTGGTCTATGGCGTGCGCCTATCGGGCAGTAGATTGCCGCGCATGTTGTCGCCCATCACAACGATTGGCTATGCCGCACCAGGGGCCGTTTTAGGGGTTGGTATTTTGATCCCGCTGGCAACAATTGATAATGCGGTTGCTGATTTTGTGGATGCCACATTTGGCGTTGACCCTGGATTGATTTTGACAGGCACAGCTTTTGCGCTGGTGCTGTCTTATTTTGTGCGCTTTTTCGCGATTGCGCAGGGGGCTGCGGATGCGGCTATGGGGCGCGTATCGCCCAATCTGGCAAATGCCGCCCGATCATTGGGGCGCAATCACACACAGGTGCTACGCGAGGTTTATGTCCCCTTGATCAAGGGATCGGTGGGATCTGCTGTTTTGCTGGTCTTTGTTGATTGTGTCAAAGAATTGCCCGCCACACTGTTGTTGCGTCCTTTTAATTTCAACACCTTGGCAACCCGTGTACATGAACAAGCCAGCCTAGAAAACCTGTCCCAAGCCGCACCTGCATCGATGTATATCATTGCGGTCGGGATCGCATCCGTTCTGCTGTTGGCACGAACTGCAAAATAATTTTATTTTTTTTAAAAAGGGGTCTTGCCAACCTTTTTCGCTTTGGCTAAAGACGCATCAG
>CBFHVU010000104.1:0-8253 GCA_965659465.1 uncultured Paracoccaceae bacterium
ATTGACGAACAAAATTATGCTGAGGCGTTAAAACCGTTTAGCCGACTGGACCCATCGCGTAACCAAAATCGTGGGGCAGGTGTTGGTTTGGGTCTGCCAATTACCGCCGATATCGCGCGCGCGCACGGGGGACGGTTGGAATTGGGCCGGTCGGCGACCTTGGGCGGGCTAAGTGCGAAAATAGTCTTGGGGCAATAGTGGCACAACAGGCGATGTTTGCCAAGTTTTGGTAGGCCCGGAGGGATTTGAACCCCCAACCAAAGCGTTATGAGCGCTCTGCTCTAACCGTTGAGCTACAGGCCCGCCTGATCCCCGTGCTATCATAACGAACGCCAAGGTCAAGTCTTTGCGATTGATTGTTGTAAAACATTCCGATATTTGACCGGCAAAGCCACGAAAGGACGTCTGATGAGCGAGAATTCAAACGGCATGACATATGCCGCCGCAGGTGTAGATATTGATGCAGGCAACGCATTGATCGAACGGATCAAGCCAGCTGCAAAACGGACCACGCGCGCGGGCGTCATGGCGGGCTTGGGCGGGTTTGGCGGTCTGTTTGATTTGAAAGCTGCGGGATACAATGACCCGATCTTGGTGGCCGCAACCGATGGGGTTGGCACCAAACTGCGCATCGCGATTGACACGGGCATCTTGGACACGATTGGCATTGATCTGGTGGCCATGTGCGTCAATGATCTGGTCTGCCAAGGGGCCGAGCCATTGTTATTTCTGGATTATTTCGCAACAGGCAAATTGAACGTAGATGAGGCGACCACAATTATCAACGGGATCGCGGCGGGCTGTGAACAATCGGGCTGTGCTTTGATCGGTGGCGAAACGGCTGAAATGCCGGGGATGTATCATGACGGCGATTTCGACTTGGCGGGCTTTGCCGTTGGAGCGATGGAACGCGGTGTGTCACTGCCTGCGAATGTGTCGGTGGGCGATCATATTTTGGGCCTGACCAGTTCGGGCGTGCATTCCAACGGCTATTCCTTGGTGCGCAAACTGTTCGAAACATCTGGACTGACTTGGGATTCGCCAAATCCATTTGGCGATGACACACTGGGCCACGCTTTGTTGGCGCCCACGCGGTTGTACGTCAAACAATGTCTGGCGGCCATTGCTGCGGGTGGGGTGCATGGGTTTGCCCATATCACGGGCGGTGGTTTGACCGAAAACATCCCGCGCGCATTGGATCAGGGGCAGGGGATTGCAATAAATCTGGACGCTTGGGACCTGCCACCGGTGTTTGCGTGGTTGATGTCCCAAGGCAATATGTCCGCATCGGAAATGTTGAAAACCTTTAACTGCGGTATTGGCATGACCGTGTTGGTTGACACCAATTCTGTGGATGCGGTCCGTGCGGCATTGGTCGCAGCGGGCGAAACGGTGGTTGATTTAGGCCGTGTCACAGACACAGGTCAGGTCGAATATACCGGCACATTGGGCTAATCGGGCAGTGAAAAAACGCGTTGCCATTTTCATTTCAGGGGGCGGATCAAACATGGTCCGCTTGGTCGAGGATATGCGCGACCCCGATCATCCCGCAACGCCTGTTTTGGTGTTGGCCAATTCGGCCGATGCCGGCGGTTTGGTCCGCGCGCGCGAATACGGTATCGCGACCGAGGTTGTTGATCATCGCCCGTTTAAGGGCGACAGACAAGCGTTTGAAAATAATTTAAAATCAGTGATTGAACCTTATCGTGTGGATATTCTGTGTTTGGCGGGGTTTATGCGGGTTTTAACCCAAGGGTTCGTGGCTGACTGGACGGGCCGGATGTTGAATATTCATCCGTCATTATTGCCAAAATACAAAGGGTTGCACACCCATCAGCGCGCCATAGATGCCGGCGACACCCATGCCGGCTGCACCGTGCATGAGGTCACGCCAGCCTTGGATGATGGCCCCATTTTGGGCCAACGCCGCGTTCCCATTTTGCCACAGGATACCGCCGATGATCTGGCAGCGCGTGTATTGGTGCAAGAACATCTGTTATATCCAGCCGTTTTGCGGCGCTTTGCGGCGGGGGATAAAACCCGCATGCCTGACTAGGGTCAGTATTATGGCTTTTATTTGTGACAGTGGTCGGCTATTTATTGACACCGTAGGGTGATGGAAAAAGAATGAAACCATGAAACCATGAAAACAATAACAACCACCCAAGAACTGTCCGAATTTTGTCAACAAGCCTCGCAGGGCGATTATGTCACCGTTGATACGGAATTTTTGCGCGAACGGACGTATTATTCCAAATTATGCCTGATCCAGCTGGCGTTGCCTGGCAAGGATACCAAAGACGCGGTTTTGGTTGACCCATTGGCAGATGGGCTGTCATTGCAACCCCTCTATGATCTGTTTGAAAACGAAACTGTGGTCAAGGTATTCCATGCCGCGCGTCAGGATTTGGAAATTTTCTATGTTGATGCCAAGGTGATCCCGAAACCATTGTTTGATACGCAGGTGGCCGCTATGGTGTGCGGGTTTGGCGATCAGGTGGGTTATGAAACCTTGGTGCGGAAAATTGCGAAACAAACACTGGATAAATCGTCCCGCTTTACCGATTGGTCGCGCCGTCCGCTGAGCGATGCGCAGAAAAAATATGCGCTGGCCGATGTGACGCATTTGCGCCAAATCTATGAATATCTGGCCGCGAAATTGGTTAAAACCAAACGATCCCATTGGGTCGAAGAAGAATTGCAAATCCTAACCACGCCCGAAACCTATATCACCGAACCCAAAACCGCATGGGAACGGGTTAAAACACGGTCACAGTCGCCGCGTTTGTTGGCGATTGTGCGTGAATTGGCTGAATTTCGCGAAGACTACGCGCAAAAGCGTGACATTCCGCGCAGCCGTGTGTTCAAAGATGATGCCTTGATTGAACTGGCTTCAACCAAACCGCAAAGCATTGACGATTTGCAAAAATCCCGATTGTTACTGCGCGAGGCGCGCAAAGGCGATATTGCTACTGGAATTTTGCGCTGCGTCAAGGCCGCATTGGATATGCCAGCAGAAAAACTGCCTGTGGCCGCAGATTTGGATCACAAACAAAACGTAAACCCTGCCTTGGCGGACCTGTTGCGTGTGTTATTAAAGGCCAAAACAGAAAATTTGGGGGTCGCGGCAAAACTGATTGCTGGCTCTGCCGATCTGGATGCTTTGGCTGCGGGGGACCGTGATGTGGCCACTTTGCATGGATGGCGATACGAGGTATTCGGCCAAGATGCGTTGCGCCTGTGTAACGGTGAAATTGGCCTGATTGCACGCGGCAAGCAGGTGAAGACATTCACCGTTTCATGATAATACGGACGCCATTCTTTGGGTGCCCATTCAGGGGCGCAACGTGATCGAATTGTTTGCAGATGTCACGATAATTGTGGTCAAACCCGCCAAATCCTGTTCAGTCAAAAACTGTGCCGCAGCCACCGATCGCGCGGCAACGGTGCCAACGGGCGCACGATAGGGCATGACAGCATGCAACCGAAATTCGCGCAGGCGTGGATTATCGTTTGGAACGTCGATAAACCGCAAATCTGCTGCGCCCAATGTGGCGGATATGGCCTGAACCTCAAGGATTTTACCGCCAATTGCATCGCGCAACGCAGCCGATTGCAGCTGGGCGATGGGCACACCGGCATAGGGGGACGCTTTGCGGGCGCGGGTAATGGCGTTTTCTGTAGGGATCAGGCTGTCACGTTCCTCGGTGGTGGTCGCGTCGCCAAACCAATTCATTGGATTGGCCCGAGAGTCCCTGATCGTGCTGCATCCTGTTAAAACTGATGCCGCCAGACAGATGATCGCAATCCTGTTCATATCGTCCCCTTGGTCCCTGAATACACCTGTGAACCTGCACCGAAGGGCCGCTAAGTGCAAGTGTGAAATGATATTGATCAAGGGGTCTTTACCTTTGGCCTTTGGCTGACTAGGTAAGGATCAAACAGAAAGAGTGTTCCATGGCCACGCAGAATTTTGAAGACATAGTTGGTGATTTCGAATTTATGGACGATTGGGAAGATCGCTACCGCTATGTCATTGAATTGGGCAAGGCGATGGATCCGCTGGATGATGCGTTTCGCGTGGATGCCAACAAAGTTCACGGTTGCGCGTCACAGGTCTGGTTGCAAAGCTATATAGAAGACGGAGTTTACCGGTTCGATGGAGACAGCGATGCCTTGATCGTACGCGGATTGATTGCCGTTTTGCGCGCGTTGTATAATGATGTTCCAACGGAAAAGATTGCCGCGATAGATGCGCCCGCGGAATTGGCCCGTTTGGGGCTGAACGATCATTTATCGTCACAGCGTTCAAATGGTGTGCGGGCCATGGTCGAACGCATCCGTTCTGTTGCCGCGCAGGGCTAGATCCAGTCGCGTAGCTGATTTTGCAAATCACCATAGCCCGTGGGGCGGTGTTCAAACGCCAGTCCCAACTTGGTGGCATGGTCCTGCGCCAGCGACACCAGCGCTGGATCATCCGTTTGGGATTGATAGACCAGTTTGGTATAATTCCCAAAATACATGTCGCGTAAATCCGGAAAACGATCCAATCCTAAGGGTTTCCAGACAAAGGCATCGAATTGGCGGGCCAAGAAATCGGTCAGATAAAATGCCGTCACATCATCGGATTGCGCGAAACTGTCATTTCCTTGGAAAAATGAATAACAATGCGGACCGCGCAGCATTTCAACGCCCATTTTATCGCAGGCCTGCTGCAACAAACCGCCCGTCCCACAATCGGCATATAGTACATAGATATGCGCATAGGTTCCCTGTGCCGCGCGGACTGCCGCTGTCACGGCGGGGGTGATTTTTTCGGGACTGTTGTGCAAAATGGCAGGCAGGCATTTCAGATCGATATGCGACCAAGCGTTGATTTTGATAATATCCAAAACTTCGCGTGCGATGGCGCCACAGGCCAACAGTAACACGCGCGACGCGGCATTGTTTGCCGTGATCAAATCGGTTTCATCACGGGTCAGGGTGGTGTCATCTATGGTCATGTCAGGCCCTTATACAAAAAAACCCGCGCAATGTGGCGCGGGTTTTGCTGTTCATTCTGCGCCGATTGCTTAGGCAGACATTTGGTTGTGCTTGCGCGATACCAATGTCTTGGCTGTTTCCACGGCCACGGCCGCGTCACGACAATAGGCATCTGCGCCAATGGCTTTGCCGAATTCTTCGTTCAGGGGCGCACCGCCCACCAAAACGATGTAATCGTCACGCAGACCTTTTTCGACCATGGTATCAATCACGACCTTCATATAGGGCATGGTTGTGGTCAGCAGGGCAGACATGCCCAAAATGTCGGGCTGTTCTGTTTCCAAGGCATCTAGATAGCTTTCGACTGGGTTGTTGATGCCCATATCGACCACTTCGAAGCCTGCGCCTTCCATCATCATGGCAACCAGGTTTTTGCCGATGTCGTGGATGTCGCCTTTCACAGTGCCGATAACCATTTTACCAACGCGGGGCGCACCAGTTTCGGCCAGCAATGGTTTCAGTATGGCCATGCCACCTTTCATCGCGTTTGCCGCTTGCAACACTTCTGGAACGAACAAAATGCCGTCACGGAAATCTTGGCCAACGATGGTCATACCACCGACCAATGCGTCGGTTAGGATGTTATAGGGCTGCCAACCGCGTTCCAGCAGGATGTTCACTGACTCTTCGATTTCCTCTTTCAGGCCATCGTAGAGATCGTCGAACATCTGTTGTACCAGTTCTTCGTCGTCCAGTTCAGACAGGATGATGTCGTCTTCGTCAGACATGGGTCCATTCCTTTGTTGTGCGTTCATACGCATGTTACACTTGGCGTCACCTTTGGCCAGTTTGTCGCAGGTTGAATTGTTAAATTACGACATGCGTTGCTCCGAAGCCGACTTTCGGTATTTTTTTTGTTCGTTTTGATCAATTTAACACGCTATGATCCGCGATATTTGATCAGATTTTCGTTCCAAATTTGGGGTTTAACACGGCCCCGAATTAGGTGCGCCGCCGCCCGCGGCGTGCACGTGTGTGCGGTTCAGAGCCTGGACCGGTTCCGTCGTTTTCCGATGTAAATGGACCGATTTTTTCAACGATGTCTTCTAAACTTGGGGCAGGGCCGGCGGCACGTGTTTCCAAGGCTTCACGCATTTTGGTCAAATGCGTAGGGCGGGTACCACAACAGCCGCCGATGATTTTGGCACCACTGTCGCGCGCCATTACGGCGTAATTGGCCATCAGGTCGGGGGTACCGTCATAGCAAATGTGCCCATCGACATATTTGGGAATGCCAGCATTTCCCTTGGATACAATGGCTTGGGCAGGGTTTTCTGCGGCAAATCCCTGAACGGTGCGCAAAATATCGGCAGCACCGGTTCCGCAGTTTGCGCCAAAGGCCACGGGCTTATGATCCAACGATTGCACCATTTCAACCATCGCTTTGGATGTCACACCCATCATGGTGCGCCCGGCAGTGTCGAAACTCATGGTGCCGACCCAAGGCAGGTCAACCATGGCGAATGCTTCGGCGGCGGCACGGTATTCTTCGGGAGCCGAAATTGTTTCCAGCCACAAAACATCTGCGCCGCCTTCTTTCAGGCCCTGCGCTTGTTCATGAAAAATTTCGACAGCATCTGCGTGGCTGAGTGATCCGACGGGTTCCATAATTTCACCTGTGGGTCCCACGGAACCTGCAACGATCACGGTTCGGCGTGCTTTGTCTGCCACCTCGCGGCCAAGTTCGGCGCTGATGCTCGACAATTCACGCGCGCGATGGCCTGCATTGTGCAGTTTCAATCGCGCCGAATTGCCGCCAAAACTGTTGGTTAAAAATAAATCACTGCCTGCATCGACGGCCATTTGGTACAGTTTGGTGATGTTGCCGGGGTGGGTTTCGTTCCACAATTCCGGTGCATCACCCGATTCCAGACCCATTTCGAACAAATTGGTCCCAGTCGCCCCATCTGCCAAAATCCAGTCGCGTTGCGCCATAAGTGTCAAAAAAGCATTCGACATTGTTATTTTTACCTTTTGTCTGTGTTGGCGCAGCGTTGCCACATTCAGGGTCCAAAGACAATGTCGAATTTTTCACAATCGTTATGAATTTAACGATCAATGTAACTATGATTACTCTGCAAGCTGACGTTTTGCTTCTAACATTGCAATCTCTAATTGCTGTCGGATTTCATCTTGGGTGGCGTGGCCTGTCAGGTCCGCGGCCAATTTGCGAACAACATCTTCTGATCCGCTTTCTTCCATGTCGGCCCGGATAACTTCGCTGACATATGCGCCAAGGTCATCGCCCGTTTTGCCCAGCAATCCAGCCGCCCAATGCGCTACAATTTTATTGCGGCGCGCCTCAGCTTTGAATTGCAGTTCGCTGTCATGTGCAAATTTCGCTTCAAAGGCGTTTTCGCGTTCGTCAAAGCTGGTCATTGTCTATTCCTTTCAGTGAAATATTTTACAAATAATATATGGGTATTGCACCCAGACAAAGGAAGAGCTGGCGCGTGAAAATTATTCCTATTACCTTTGTTCTCTTGCCCTTTTAGGGGACTTGCCCTAAAGAGGCGGCAACACGATTGCAAAGGTGATAAAATGGCACGTCGCACTAAAATTTACGAAGGCAAAGCAAAGATCCTTTACGAAGGTCCTGAGCCAGGAACAATCGTTCAATTTTTCAAAGACGATGCCACCGCGTTCAACGCCCAAAAAAAGGACGTGATCGAAGGCAAGGGTGTCCTAAACAACCGTTTGTCGGAATATTTCATGGTTGGTTTGCAAAGCATTGGCGTTCCAACGCATTTCCTAAAACGCTTGAACATGCGTGAACAGCTGGTGCGGTCTTGTGAAATTATTCCACTTGAGGTGATTGTACGTAATTATGCCGCGGGCACATTATGCACCCGTTTGGGATTAGAAGAGGGCACGCAATTGCCCCGTCCCATCGTTGAGTATTGTTACAAAGATGACGCCCTTGGCGATCCTTTGGTTGCAGAAGAACACATCGCCGCCTTTGGCTGGGCCAGCCAACAAGAAATGGACGATATCCTATCGCTTGCGTTGCGTGTGAATGATTATATGTCCGGCGTGATGTATGGCGTCGGTATCCGCTTGGTTGATTTCAAAATAGAAATCGGTCGCGTTTTCGAAGGCGATTTCCAGCGTTTGGTCGTCGCCGATGAAATCAGCCCGGACAGCTGTCGTTTGTGGGACCTGGATACAGGCCGCAAGCTGGACAAAGACGTGTTCCGTCGCGATTTGGGC
>CBFHVU010000105.1:0-8199 GCA_965659465.1 uncultured Paracoccaceae bacterium
TCGATCTCGGTCAATTCGCGTTTGGCCTGTTCTAGGGCAGCGATTGTCGATCCCAATTTTCTGTTGGTTTCCCCCAATTCAGCGGAATAGGCGGACAGCTGGCCCGACAATTCCTCGGATCGGGCACGCAACATGCCTTCTTGGCGTTTGACTTGGGTAATGTCGGTATAGACGGTGACCCATCCCCCTTGGGGCAGCGGGGCGCCTTCGACGCTGATGACCTGCCCATTTGCGCGGGTGCGTTCCATGTAATGGGGTTCAAAATCACGCGCCACCTGTACGCGTTCGGCGACAAAGGCGTCAATATCGTCAAGCGGGCCATATTCCCCAAGTTGGGCCAAATGTCTGATTGTATCGGCAAAGCTGGCACCAACTGTGGTCAGTTTGCTTGGCAGATCAAACATGTCTTGGAACCGTCGGTTTGACAAAACCAGTTTCAAATCTTGGTCATAGATCGTCAATGCCTGTTGAATCAGGTTCAATCCAGCTTGCGTCATAGACTCTTTGGTGCGTCGATCCATCGTGAGGGTCCTTTGGGCCTAGTGCTATCACCGTGTCCGCACAAGAAAAAGGAAAATTCAAGCCTGTTACAATTTGTTAGATTCTTGAAATCATCCCGCAATGTTTGAAATTGATCGTGAGTCAAAATAATCGCGCACAAGCGTGAAAATCTGGGAGGATACATCGTTGACACAGCCAGTGAATGGCGATGCCGGACTGCGTTGCGTTCCAGCATTGCTGCGCCGGAATGCAAAAACCTTGGCACAAGCCCCCGCGTATCGCGAAAAAGAATTTGGTATTTGGCAAACGTGGACATGGACACAAGCCTGTGAACAGGCTGAAAATCTGGCGCTAGGGTTAATCGATCTGGGAATCGAACGTGGCGATTTCGTGGCCATTGTCGGCCGAAACCGCCCCAGCCTTTATCTGTCGATGGTGTCGGTTCAGATGGCCGGTGGCGTTCCTGTGCCATTATACCAAGACGCGGTTGCCGAAGAAATGGCCTATGTGCTGCAACATTGTGGCGCGCGCTATGTTATTGTGGAATCGCAAGAACAAGTGGACAAAGTTTTAGAGGTCCAAGACCAGCTGAGCGAATTAAAGCACATGGTTTATTTGGATCAGCGCGGCCTGCGTAAATACGACCATACGCATCTGCATGCATATGATGCGATCATGCAAAATGGCCAGTCCAAGCGCGATAGTCTGTTGCCAATCCTAAACGAGAGAGAAGGGCAGCTGGATTACGACAGCACCTGTGTGATGTTGTACACATCTGGTACAACAGGTAAGCCCAAGGGCGTTGTGCTGTCTAATCGAAATATCATCGAAACAGCGCGCGCATCGTCTGAATTTGACGCATTAACTGCGGGTGAAAATGTGTTGGCGTATCTGCCAATGGCTTGGGTGGGCGACTTTATTTTTTCAATCGGTCAGGCGTATTGGACGGGATTTTGTGTTAATTGCCCAGAGAGTCAGGACACGATGGCCACCGATTTGCGCGAAATTGGGCCCAGTTATTTCTTTGCCACGCCGCGTGTTTTTGAAACCCAGTTGACCAACGTGATGATCCGTATGGAGGATGCAGGTAAGTTTAAGAAATGGCTGTTTGATACATTCATGGCCCATGCACGCAAAGTGGGCCCTGCCATTTTGGATGGGCATTCTGTTGGGCTGTTGGATCGTTTGAAATATGCTTTGGGCGAGATGTTCATTTATGGTCCGCTAAAAAATACACTTGGGTTTTCCAATGTCCGTGTCGGCTATACCGCGGGCGAGGCGATTGGCCCTGAAATTTTCGATTTTTATCGGTCCTTGGGGATCAACCTGAAACAGCTCTATGGTCAGACCGAGGCGTCCGTATTTATCACGCAGCAGCCAGACGGCGAGGTCCGCAGCGATACTGTAGGCGTGCCCAGCCCCGGGGTCGAGGTGCGCATCGGCGATAGCGGAGAGGTTTATTATCGCAGCGCCGGTACATTTGTCGAATATTATAAAAACCCTGAAAGCACGGCAGACACCAAAGACCCAGAAGGATGGGTTGCCACCGGCGATGCGGGTTTTTTTGAAACAGACACGGGCCATCTGCGCATTATTGACCGCGCCAAAGATGTGGCCAAGATGTCCGATGGCGGCATGTTCGCGCCCAAGTTTGTCGAGAACAAGTTAAAGTTTTATCCCAGCATCCTTGAAGCCGTGGTTTTTGGCGCGGGACGGGACACATGCGTGGCCTTTATCAATATCGATATGTCAGCGGTGGGCAATTGGGCCGAGCGGAACAACATTGCCTATTCCAGTTATCAGGAATTGGCGGGCCACCCCCGCGTCCTAGAGCAGATCCGTTTGCATGTGAACGAAGTGAACGCGTCGGTCGCGCAGGATGAAATGTTATCTGGGTGTCAGATCCACCGGTTCTTGGTGCTGCACAAAGAATTGGATGCGGATGACGGCGAATTGACCCGGACCCGCAAGGTGCGTCGCAAAATCATTGGCGAAAAGTTCGAGGATTTGGTCAATGCCCTCTATGACGGGTCGACCAGCATCTATACCGAAACTGAGGTGACCTATGAAGATGGTCGCAAGGGCAAAATTTCGGCCACATTGGATATTCTGGACGCCGAGGTTTTCCCATGCGCGGCCCAGATCGCGGCGCAATAGGGGGACATCATGTTAGATCAAACAGAGGGATATGTGACTGCTGATGGCCGCAAAATTGGCGGTGTGGTCATGGATATGCACAACATTACCCTGCGCTTTGGTGGGGTAGAGGCAATCAAAAACATCAGTTTCGATATTCGCGAAGGAGAAATTCGGGCGATTATTGGGCCAAACGGTGCGGGCAAATCGTCAATGCTGAACGTGATTTCAGGATTTTATGTGCCCCAAGAGGGAGAAGTCTGGTTCCGCGGATCCAAGCGTCCACCGATGAAACCCTATCAGGTGGCGCAACAGGGGATTGCGCGCACGTTCCAAAACATCGCCCTGTTTGAGGGGATGAGTGTTTTGGATAATGTCATGACAGGGCGGTTGAACAATATGAAAACGGGCCTGTTTCAACAGGCACTGTGGCGCGGCGCAGCCGAGCGCGAAGAGGTTGAAAACCGCGAAATCTGTGAAAAGGTCATTGATTTTCTGGAAATCCAGCACATCCGCAAAACGCCCGTTTCACGTTTGCCCTATGGTTTGAAAAAACGGGTCGAACTGGCACGTGCATTGGCATCAGAGCCAAAGTTGTTGTTGTTGGATGAACCCATGGCCGGCATGAACGTCGAGGAAAAAGAGGACATGAGCCGATTTATCCTATCGGTCAATGATGAGTTTGGAACCACCATTGCGCTCATTGAACACGATATGGGGGTTGTTATGGATCTGTCGGATCGTGTGGTTGTGATGGATTATGGTAAAAAGATTGGGGACGGCACACCGGATGAGGTGCGCAACAACCAAGATGTGATTGATGCCTATCTGGGGGTGTCCCATGAATAATCGTGTCGCGTCATGTTTTTTCGATACGTCGCCCACCCGCCCACGCCGCCGCATCGAAAAAACATTTCTTAAGGAGAAATAAGCCATGTCAGACACCTTAATTTTCTCGATGGAAGTGTTCCTGAACGGTTTGATGGCAGGCGTTTTATATGCCTTGGTCGCCTTGGGGTTCGTGTTGATTTACAAAGCCTCTGGCATTTTCAACTATGCCCAAGGGGTCATGGCGCTGTTTGCGGCGCTGACCTTGGTCGGCATTATGGACGGGCAAGTGCCCTTTTCGCACCTGATAAATGCGGCGCTGGGCACCGACATTCATCACTTTGGATGGCATGTGCCTGCCTTAATCGGCATCATTTTGTCCATGGGTGTCATGGTCATTTTGGCGTGGATCGTTCAAAAAGTCATTTTTCGGCACCTTGTGGGTCAAGAGCCCATTATCCTGTTCATGGCGACCATCGGTTTAGCATATTTCATGGAAGGATTGGGCGATATTATGTGGGGATCGGACATCAAGAATTTGGATGTCGGTTTACCCCAAGGGATCAATATCGCCATTGATGAGGTGACCTATGGTATCTTTGGCTATGGGTTCTTTATCGATAACCTTGACATTGTGGCCACGGTGATTGCCGCGCTGTTGGTTGGCGTGTTGGTGATTTTTTCGCAATACACCAAACAGGGCCGCGCTATGCGCGCAGTGGCCGATGACCACCAAGCGGCCCTGTCGGTCGGGATCAACCTGAACTTTATCTGGGTCATGGTTTGGTCCGTAGCAGGGTTTGTCGCCTTGGTCGCGGGTATCATGTGGGGCACCAAATCGGGCGTTCAATTTTCGCTGTCCCTGATTGCGCTAAAGGCATTGCCTGTTTTGATGCTGGGTGGGTTTACATCCATTCCCGGTGCGATTGTCGGCGGTCTGATCATTGGCGTTGGCGAAAAAATGTTTGAATTCCTGGTCGGTCCGATGATCGGCGGGGCCACCGAAAACTGGTTTGCCTATGTTTTGGCGCTGATTTTCCTGGTGTTTCGTCCGCAGGGCCTGTTTGGCGAAAAAATCATCGAAAGGGTGTAGAGATGAAAAACCATGCCCTTGTCTGTGTGATTGGTTGGCTGGCATTTTGGACCTTTGGGGCGATTGCCCTGTTCGCAAACAGCCTAAGCGATCAACACATTATCATCGCGGCCGTGCTGGCCTTTGGTGGAATTATGGCTGGAATGACCAGTTACCTTAAACTTAGTCGGGAGTATCGGTAATGTTTTATCGCGAAGCTGGGGATTTCAAAACATCCTACCAAGAAGATAACCAAACGTTCCCGATCAAGTTTGATCGCTATCGCTACTATGCTGTGTTGTTCGTGGCCTTTGCCGTGATCCCGTTTATGATCAATGACTACTGGGTGAACGCCATTTTCCTGCCGTTTCTGATTTATTCCATTGCCGCGATTGGGCTGAATATTTTGGTGGGCTACACGGGCCAGGTCTCATTGGGCACGGGTGGTTTTATGGCGGTGGGGGCCTATGCTGTCTATAAACTGATGACTGCCTTCCCCGAGGTGTCGATCCTGATCCACGTGGTGCTGGCCGGTGGTATCACTGCGATCGTAGGGGTTTTGTTTGGTTTGCCATCCTTGCGGATCAAAGGATTTTATCTGGCGGTGGCAACATTGGCAGCCCAATTTTTCCTAGTTTGGTTGTTCAACCGTGTACCGTGGTTTTACAACTATTCTGCATCAGGCCAGATTTCTGCCCCAGAGCGCACTGTGGCAGGCATCCCTGTGACGGGCGCGAATACCGAGGCTTGGGCGCCTTATCTGGTTTGCTTGGTCTTTGTGACCCTGTCAGCCCTGATCGCACGCAACCTGACACGTGGCGCCGTGGGCCGCAGATGGATGGCCATTCGCGATATGGATATTGCTGCCGAAATCATTGGCGTGAACCCACTGACTGCGAAACTGACGGCCTTTGCTGTAAGTTCATTTTTTGTGGGGATCGCGGGTGCGTTGTTTTTCGCGGTCTATCTTGGCGCCGTCGAGGTGGGCGAGGTATTTGGTATCAACAAATCATTCCTCGTTTTGTTCATGATTATTATTGGCGGGTTGGGATCAATCTTTGGCAGCTTTGCAGGTGCTGCTTTCCTGGTCCTCTTGCCTGTGTTTTTGAAAAACGTACTGGTTGGGACATTGGGATGGCCCACGGATTTGGCCGCGCATCTAGAATTTATGATTGTGGGCGGTCTGATCATTACGTTTTTGATCGCCGAACCCCATGGGCTGGCGCAACTGTGGCGCGTGGCCAAAGAAAAACTAAGGCTTTGGCCATTCCCTTACTAAGGCATGGCCCAAGAGATTGATCGGGGAACACCCCGGCACTTTGTGAACCATCGGACAACCAAAATGGGAGGATTTTTACCGATGAAAAAAACATTAATTACAGCTGCAGTTGCAGGGATGGTCGCCGCGGCGCCAGCCTTTGCGGATCTGACCTTTTCAGCACTAAGCTATCGTACAGGACCCTATGCTGCGAATGGTATTCCATTTGCGGATGGCTATCAGGATTATTTCACACTGTTGAATGAACGCGATGGCGGCATCGGTGGTGAAAAAATCAATCTGGTGGAATGTGAAACGGGCTATAACACCGAAAAAGGCGTTGAATGCTATGAATCAACCAAAGGTGAAGGTGCATTGGTGTATCAACCGCTGTCCACAGGAATTACGTATCAGCTGATCCCCAAAGCGACCGCAGACGGCATCCCTGTGCATTCCATGGGCTATGGCCGGACATCCGCGAAAAACGGTGAAGTGTTCCGCAACATCTTTAACTATCCTGCGAACTACTGGGATGGCGCATCGGTTGCGGTGAAATACCTGTTGGGTGAAAACGGCGGCAGCCTAGCGGGCAAGAAAATCGCGCTGGTCTACCACAACTCGGCCTATGGTAAGGAACCGATCCGCACCTTGGAAGAGGCTGCGAAAAAGCACGGGTTCGAGCTGTCGTTGTTGCCTGTGGATCACCCTGGCCAAGAACAAAAATCACAGTGGCTGCAAATCCGCCGTGACCGTCCTGATTATGTCCTGATGTGGGGCTGGGGCGTGATGAACCAAGTCGCGATCCAAGAAGCGGTCAACATCCGTTTCAACATGGAAAACTTTATCGGGATCTGGTGGTCAGGCTCTGAAAATGACGTGTTGCCAGCAGGTGACGGTGCGAATGGGTACAAAGCCCTGACATTCCACAATGTGGGCGATGATTTCCCTGTGTTTGATGATATCCAGAAATATGTTGTCGACAGCGGCAAAGCAGCCGGCGCCGGCGATCAAATCGGAACAGCACTGTATAACCGTGGTCTATACGCGGCAATGTTGGCGGCTGAGGCTGCAAAAACAGCCCAAGGCATCCACGGCGTGAGCGCGATCACACCTGCGCAAATGCGTGACGGTATGGAAGCGCTGGAAATCACCGAAGCAAAAATGGCCTCGCTTGGTCTGCCAGGATTTGGACCCAGCTTTAATGTTAGCTGCCAAAACCACGGTGGCGACGGCATGGTTGCGGTTGCGCAGTGGGATGCCTCTGCAAAATCATGGGGTTTGATCACCGGGTTTGAACAATCAGATCAAGATATTTTGAACCCATTGATCGAAGAAGATTCCGCAGCCTTTGCAGCTGAAAACAACATTACTCCTGGATGTAACTAAGGTCTTTGGCCCCCACAGCTGTGTGGGGGCCAGTTTTCCATTTGCCAAATTGAAAGAGATATCATGCTGGACACAGGACACGAAACGACAGAAACGCTTTTGGAAGTGAACAACATCGAAGTGATTTATAATCACGTTATATTGGTGTTAAAGGGCGTATCTTTGAAGGTTCCCAAGGGCAAAATCACAGCTTTGCTTGGCGGAAACGGGGCGGGCAAGACGACAACGCTTAAGGCGGTATCGAGCCTGCTGCATTCAGAACGTGGCGAAGTGACTAAGGGCTCGATCAAGTATAAAAACGACCGTATTGATAATATGGACCCTGCAGATATGGTGCGTCGTGGCGTTATTCAGGTCATGGAAGGACGCCATTGTTTTGAACACCTGACTGTCGAAGAAAACCTGTTGACCGGGTCATATACACGCAACGACGGCAAAGGTGCGATCGAAGCAGATTTGCAAATGGTATATGATTATTTCCCGCGCTTAAAAGAACGCAGAAAATCACAGGCTGGGTATACATCGGGTGGCGAACAGCAGATGTGTGCGATCGGGCGCGCATTGATGTCACGCCCCGAAACAATTTTGTTGGACGAACCATCTATGGGATTGGCGCCACAATTGGTTGAACAGATTTTTGAGATTGTAAAAACTGTAAATGAAAATGAAGGCGTTACATTTTTGTTAGCAGAGCAGAATACGAATGTCGCGCTGCGATACGCGCATTATGGATATATTTTGGAATCTGGCCGTGTGGTGATGGACGGACCGGCAGCAGAATTACGTGAAAATCCGGACGTGAAAGAATTTTATTTAGGTATGTCAGATCAGGGACGCAAATCATTTCGTGATGTACGCAGTTATCGTCGTCGCAAGCGTTGGTTATCATGATCTTTGGTCCGCTTTAAACGGGCGGAGCGATTGAGTATTTAAGCAAAAATGAAAGACGAGACTATGGGTTTTTACGATCACCTTGAAACACGCAGCGATGATCAAAGATCTGCGGATTTGGCGCGTG
>CBFHVU010000106.1:0-8085 GCA_965659465.1 uncultured Paracoccaceae bacterium
TGACCTATGGGTTTTGCATAAAAAACACCAAGGTTTGGCGCAGCCGAGGATAACTGGCGTCCTGCGCGATGCAAGCCCAATCATGGTCTTGGCAATTCCCGCGATCCTGACCCAATTGGCAACTCCCATTGGACAGGCCTTTGTCACGCGCAGCATGGCCCAGTTTGGAGAGGCAGCTTTTTCGGGGATGGCAATTGTCGGACGCCTAACGCCCTTGGCCTTTGCCGTGGTCTTTGCACTGTCTGGTGCGGTTGGGCCAATCATTGGCCCAAATTTTGGGGCCAAAAATTTTGATCGGGTGCGAAAGACATTTTGGGACGCAGTTTTGTTTGTGGGGATTTGTGTGGCTGTTGTTTCAATCGCTCTGTTTGGGCTGCGCGGTATGATTGCCGATCTGTTTAATGCCACTGGGGATGGCCGCGCGTTACTATATGCCTTTTCTGGTCCGCTGGCCTTGCTATTTTTCTTTAACGGTTTGTTGTTCGTTGGAAACGCGAGTTTTAATATCCTTGGATACCCGTATTATTCTACTTGGTTGAATTGGGCGCGTCATACGGTGGGAACTATTCCGTTCGTATATCTAGGTGCGCTATGGTTTGGGCCAGTTGGTGTACTGGCTGGCCCCTATATCGGCGGCGTGATTTTTGGCTCTATCTCTCTGTTTGGTTGGGGCTACGTGTTATCGACAATGCTGCCACAGTACAGGCTGAGATGCCCAGCCCAGTCATTAACCAAACCCGGCAAATTCATTTTTTTCATTCGCGCAAGTAGACAAAGCAAGCCTGCAGGCCGGCATCGAGCCTGCCCGCAGGCTGCAAAACCGCGACCGCGTTTTGCGCGACAGATTTAATCCTGATTGCCCACATTCTGAGCAAAGGATTTTTTGAACGCGTCTTGCTTCGCACCAGAGGCGTCAGTTTGGTAATTGGACTTCCAGTCTTCCATCGTCATCCCATAGAAAATTTCGCGTGCCTGGGTTTTGTCCATGTCAATACCGCGTTCATTCGCTGCCTCTTGATACCAACGCGACAGACAGTTGCGACAAAACCCCGCCAAATTCATCATATCGATATTTTGGACGTCTTTGCGTTTTACCATCAAATGTTCGCGCAGCGCGCGAAAGGCAGCAGCCTCTAGTTCTAATTGGGTTTGTGTGTCCATGGTGCGATCCCCGTTTTGAGCGCCAATAATCTTGGTCGCATGTGGTGCGAATTTTGTTACACTCCGTTAATATATGGATCAAAGCCCCGCTGCCAACCACATTGGTTGCAATTCGCTGGCTAATGATGCATAACGCAGTAAATGTTAACGCTAACATCTGGATCCGCCTGGTGTGGCACAACCGACGTCAAAGGAAGATATATGAGACGCCACCGTAATGTGAAGATTGTCGCAACCTTGGGACCAGCATCGAGCGACTATCAAACAATCAAAGCCCTACACGAAGCTGGCGCAGATGTCTTTCGCCTGAACATGAGCCACGGCAGCCATGCTGAAATCGAACAGCGTCACAAATATATCCGCATGGTCGAAAAAGAATTGAACAGCCCGATTGCGATTTTGGCCGACCTGCAAGGGCCAAAATTGAGGGTGGGCGAATTTGCAAACGGATCGGAAGAGCTGGAAAACGGCGCTTCCTTCCGTCTGGATCTATCCGATGTGCCGGGCGATGGTACCCGCGTCCAGCTGCCCCATCCTGAAATTTTCGCAGCTTTGAAATCTGGCGCGCATTTGCTTGTCAACGATGGCAAAATTAAATTGCAAGTGACGAAATGTGGGCCCGATTTTGCCGATTGTGTGGTCATCAACGGCGGGACAATTTCAAATCGCAAAGGGGTCAACGTTCCCGATGTCATCCTGCCTCTTGCGGCCCTCTCGGAAAAAGACAAGCAAGATTTGGAATTTGTCTGCGCATTGGGCGTCGATTGGCTGGCTCTGTCCTTTGTGCAGCGCCCCGAGGATCTGCTCGAGGCACGCGAACTGGCTGCCGGCCGCGCGGCTGTTTTGTCGAAAATCGAAAAACCATCTGCGGTGGAGCGCTTTGATGATATCCTGAACGTGTCAGATGGTATCATGGTAGCCCGCGGCGACCTTGGCGTTGAATTGCCCGTACAAAACGTTCCCCCCATTCAAAAACGCCTTGTTCGAAAATGTCGCGCTGCGGCTAAACCGGTAATCGTTGCAACCCAAATGCTGGAATCGATGATCGAAAGCCCGATGCCCACCCGGGCCGAAGTATCCGACGTGGCTACTGCAATCTACGAAGGCGCCGATGCTATCATGTTGTCTGCCGAATCAGCAGCTGGCCAATTCCCGATCCAAGCGGTCCAAACCATGAACAATGTCGCCGTTGAGGTTGAAAACGATCAAACATACCGCGAAATTTTGGACGCATCGCGCAAAGCAAACCGCCAATCCATCGCAGATGGTATCGTGGCCGCTGCCCGTGAAATCGCGGAAACGACAAATATCAAAACAATTTGCTGCTATACACAATCGGGAACAACGGCGCTGTTAACCGCGCGTGAACGCCCCTGTGTTCCGATTATCGCCATGACCTCGGAAATGCGAACCGCACGCCGATTGGCCCTGACCTGGGGGACAAATTGTGTCCTCTCCAATTCCAAAACACGCTTCAAAGAGGCAGTGGTCAGCGCAGTCCGCGCCGCACTAGCCGAAGGCTATGTTACCCAAGATGATCAAATCGTAATAACAGCAGGGGTCCCCTTTAATATCCCGGGGACCACGAATATTTTGCGCGTTGCCCCCTGTAATGAGCGTATGATCTACGCAATGGATCCCGAATAGCCCTTTCATTTTTGTAAAAATACTCGCGCCGCAGGTATGGCCGTCATATGACGGCCATTTCCACCTAAAAACCACTTGCCATTCGGGCATCATGCCCGTATACGCCTCACTTATTGCGCGGCCGGCGAAGGGCATGCCGAGTCGCGTTTATCCAAACCTCATAAGTTTAAGGAGATGAAAATGCCTAAGATGAAGACAAAATCGAGCTGCAAAAAGCGGTTCAAAGTTACAGCAAGCGGTCGTGTTAAGTCCGGCCAAGCTGGTAAACGTCACGGAATGATCAAGCGGACAACCAAATTCATCCGCAACGCACGCGGCACAACTGTTATGTCCACCCCTGATGAGAAAATCATCAAGGGCATGATGCCATACGCCCGCTAAGGAGGATTTGAGAGATGTCACGCGTTAAAGGTGGTGTAGTAACTCACCGTCGTCACAAAAAAATTATCGACCAAGCTAAAGGCTATTATGGTCGTCGTAAAAATACCTTCAAAGTCGCGGCTCAGGCTGTTGATAAGGCAAACCAGTACGCAACACGCGACCGTCATAATCGCAAGCGTAATTTCCGCAGCCTGTGGATCCAGCGTATCAACGCTGCTGTGCGCGCCCACGACGAAGCTTTGACATACAGCCGTTTCATCAACGGTCTGGCCAAAGCGGGTATCGAAGTTGACCGCAAAGTTCTGGCGGATCTGGCTGTTCACGAACCAGCTGCGTTTGGTGCGATTGTCGATCAGGCAAAGGCCGCACTAGCGTAAAAAATCCTTAACCGGATTACAAATTTGAAACGCTGCGGGCCTTGTCGGGTTTGCAGCGTTTTTCTTTGGCCTTAAGGGGCTGTTATAAAAATGAGTGCGCCAAAGGCGCACGCTCGATCAGCTTGGTCACCGCTTCGCTATGACCAAGCGGCTTGCACACGGATGGAAATGTGGTAGCAGGGAACAAAGTTATTTGGAGGCCGATGATGAACGATCTGCGTGATAAATATATTCAGGCGATTGCCAATGCGATGGATGAAAGCACGTTAGAAGAGGTGCGCCTAGCCGCAGTTGGAAAGAAAGGCGAAGTCAGCTTGAAAATGCGCGAATTGGGCAAAATGTCGCCCGAGGAACGTCAGGTCGCAGGCCCTGCGCTGAACGCGCTAAAGGATGAGATCAACAGTGCGCTTGCGGCCAAACGCGTGGCTTTGGCGGATGCGGCCTTGGATGAACGGTTGCGCACGGAATGGTTGGACGTCACATTGCCCAGCCGTCCGGCACGCCAGGGAACCATTCACCCCATTTCCCAAGTGACCGAAGAGGTCACCGCCATTTTCGCGGATATGGGGTTCGGCGTGGCCGAGGGTCCGCGCATTGACAGTGATTGGTATAATTTCGATGCGCTGAACATTCCAGGCCATCACCCAGCACGCGCGGAAATGGACACATTCTATATGCACCGTGCCGAGGGCGACAATCGCCCACCACATGTATTGCGCACCCATACCAGTCCCGTGCAAATCCGGACCATGGAAAAAACCGGTGCGCCCGTGCGCGTTATTTGTCCAGGCGGTGTGTATCGTGCGGATTTTGACCAAACGCATACGCCTATGTTCCATCAGGTCGAAGGTCTGGCCATAGACAAAGATATTTCCATGGCTAACCTGAAATGGGTGTTAGAAGAATTTGTCAAAGCCTATTTTGAGGTCGATAACGTGGAACTGCGGTTCCGCGCATCGCATTTCCCGTTCACCGAACCCAGTGCCGAGGTCGACATTCGCTGTTCTTGGGCCGGTGGCCAGTTGAAAGTGGGCGAGGGCGACGATTGGTTGGAAATCTTGGGCTCTGGCATGGTCCACCCCAAGGTGTTGCAAGCAGGTGGAATTGATCCCAACGAATGGCAAGGCTTTGCCTTTGGCATGGGGATTGACCGGATTGCGATGTTGAAATTCGGCATCCCTGATTTGCGTGCGTTTTTTAACTCGGACCTGCGCTGGTTGCGCCACTATGGCTTTGCAGCGCTGGATGTGCCGACATTGCATGGTGGCCTAAGCCGGTGATGTGTCCGCGCCAACGTAGAATCGGGTCATTCTGCCTTTCGTCAGAAAGGCAAGGCGCAGACCGCCCTCTTGGGCGGCGCCTTTGTCGCCACCTGCGGTCGGCTTAGGTAAGGGAAAAAGGACTGACTTGTGACCCATCTTTTGATCATAGAGGCCAATACGCCAGACTTACCACCCGCCGCGCGGTGGTTTCGGGAGGTGTTTGCTACGATTGACGCTGAGGTGACTTTTGCGATGGTGGCCCCCTATGTGACGGCTGCACAGGCGCAGGATTTTGATGGTATCGATGGTGTGATCTTTACGGGATCAGGTGTTGCATGGTCCACGGACGATGCCCGCGCAGCGGCGCAACGTGATGCGATGACATTGGCGTTTCAAACAGGTCTGCCCGTATGGGGCAGCTGCAATGGCATGCAATTGGCGGCGACAGTTTTGGGTGGCACCGTGGGGGCATCGCCCAGGGGACTAGAGGTGGGCGTGGCACAAAATACGCGCCTGACCGATGCGGGCAAAGTGCATCGAATGTATGCGGGACGCAGCGACACTTTTGCCGTGCCCTGCATCCATCGTGATGAGGTGCAGACCCTACCCGCGGGTGCAACCCTTTTGGCGGGCAATGACCACAGCCCGATCCAAGCGTTTGCCTACGACAAAGATGGCGTTGATTTTTGGGGAACGCAATATCACCCCGAATTGCGTCCCACCCACATTGCGGATTTTATCCGGAACAAAGACGGCATTTTTGGTTCACGGGCAGAACTGATTTCTGATCTGGATTGTTGCGAAACTGACCCTGTCGCCGCAGCCCGTCTGGGCACAACCACCGCCGCGCTGCACCACGATATTAGAACACTTGAATTGTCCAATTGGCTAACACATGTGAAAAATAAGGCGTCGATCCGCAAAATCCGCGGATCACACCCTGATGCAGAAATATTTACCTTTGGTGATGGGCCCGCGCTGTGTGACAGATTAAATGATCTTGTGGTGTCGGGGGTAAAAACGGCGACCTGTTGCGCGTTGCGTGATTTTGGTCAAACTGGCGAAGCCATGCCTCGGGTCGGTCGCCATGATATTGCAACCGATTGGTCGGGCAAACCTGTTGCCTTGGTCCGCACGGTTTCGGTTGAAACCAAACGCTTTGACCAGGTGACATGGGATTTTGCCCAAAAAGAGGGTGAAAATGATGATTTGGCCGGATGGCGGGCAGATCATCAGGCCTTTTTCGAACCTAATGGCGGATTTGATCCGCAGATGGACCTTGTTTGTGAAACCTTTGAATTGGTGCGTGATCTAAGGGATTAACCGCCAACGCATGCAGAAAATGGAAATGAAACGATGAAATTCACACTCTCTTGGCTGAAAGAGCATTTGGACACCACCGCAACCTTGGCTGAAATCGAATTCGCGCTGAGCGATTTGGGGCTTGAGGTTGAGGGCATCGAAAACCCTGCGGATGCGTTGAAAACCTTTACCTTGGCCAAGGTAAAACATGCGCAGCAGCATCCCGATGCGGATCGTTTGCGCGTGTGTACCGTTGAAACCGATGAGGGTGACAAACAAATCGTCTGCGGCGCGCCCAATGCGCGGGCCGGCATCACGGTGGTTCTGTGTAAACCAGGCGATTACGTGCCCGGTATCGATGTGACCCTAAGCGTCGGCAATATTCGCGGTGTCGAAAGCCACGGGATGATGGCATCAGAACGTGAATTGGAATTGTCTGACGAACACAACGGTATTATCGAATTGCCGTCGGGCGAGGTAGGTCAATTGTTCGTCGATTGGTTGGCCGAAAATGATCCCGCCAAGGTCGATCCCGTGATCGAAATCGCGATCACACCTAACCGCCCTGATGCGCTGGGCGTGCACGGTATTGCCCGCGATTTGGCGGCCCGTGGTTTGGGGACGTTGAAAACGAAACCGGTTGAACCCATCGCAGGAACATTTCCCTGCCCAATTAGCGTGACAATTGACGCGGATACATTGGACCAAGCGCCTGTGTTCTATGGCCGTGTGATCCGTGGCGTGAAAAACGGCCCCAGCCCTGCGTGGTTGCAGGATCGTTTGCGGGCCATTGGATTGCGTCCGATTTCGGCGCTTGTCGATATCACCAACTACTTCACCTATGACAATAACCGCCCGCTACACGTGTTTGACGCGGATAAGGTTGCAGGCGGCGCATTGCGGGTCCATCGGGCCAACGGTGGGGAAACATTCCTTGCGCTGGATGAAAAGGAATATGTCCTGCAAGAAGGTATGACCGCAATTTCCGATGCAAACGGCGTTGAAAGTTTGGCCGGCATCATGGGGGGCGAACATTCGGGCTGTACCGATGACACGGTGAACGTGTTCCTTGAGGCTGCGTTTTTTGACCCCATTCGCACCGCCTATACGGGGCGCGCGTTGAAAATCAATTCCGATGCGCGGTATCGGTTTGAACGTGGGATTGACCCTGCTTGGACACCTGTCGGGATCGAGGCTGCGACGCAGATGATCATCGATCTATGTGGTGGTGAGGCATCGGAGGTTGTTGTGGCAGGTCAGCTGCCCGATCATGCCCGCGCCTATAAATTGGACACGGACCGCCTGCAGTCCTTGGTCGGGATGGAAATTCCAGCGGATGTTCAGTGTCAAACATTGACGGATTTGGGCTTTGTTCTGGATGGTGATATGGCGCATGTCCCATCATGGCGCCCCGATGTTCTGGGAGAGGCGGATTTGGTCGAAGAGGTCGCACGCATTGCATCCCTGACCAAACTGCAAGGCAAACCAATGCCACGTGCCGTTGCAGGTGTTCCCAAGCAGATCCTTAGCCCGATGCAAAAACGCGAACAAATTGCACGACGTACGGCGGCCGCATTGGGGTATAATGAATGTGTCAGCTATACCTTTATCGATCAAAAATCTGCGGCTCTGTTTGGTGGGGGATCAGATGCCACAATGTTGGCTAATCCGATTTCATCAGAGATGAGCCACATGCGCCCAGATTTGCTGGCAGGCCTGTTGCAGGCCGCTGCCCGCAATCAGGCGCGCGGATTTTCCGACATGGCCTTGTTTGAGGTGGGGCCCGTATTCCACGGCGGCGAACCGGGTGAACAGAGCCTGCAGGTCGCTGGCCTGCTGGTTGGACGCAACGCGCCCAAAGATGTGCATGGCGCGTCGCGTCCCGTGGATCTGTTTGACGCCAAGGCCGACGTCGAGGCCATTTTATCGGCACTGGGCGCACCGACCAAGGTGCA
>CBFHVU010000107.1:0-8023 GCA_965659465.1 uncultured Paracoccaceae bacterium
GGTACAATAGATTTCGTAAGTGAAACACTAAAAAACAAAGGTAGGGCACAACGACGACATCAGCATCCACAGCGCTATCTTTGAAAGTGGCTATAAAATCCCGCTGTTCACTTGGCACAGTTTGCCACGTCAGAGTGCTGCAACGCCCTTGGACGCCAATTTCGAGTTAGATCAACTGCCTTCGACATTAATGGGAATTTTAAATTTGAAAACACCAAATTTAAATACGCCAAACAACGATCTTTTTTCAGACGCTTTCGCAGAGCGCCCTGTGCGATAATTTCGATAGCGCGCTGTTATTTAAAAGCATTCTGTGCTCTATTAAAGCGATGCTCCCACATCTCCGACTTATCAAGGTCAAACAGTTCGCTAGCAGGGTCGCCATACAGAGACGCCAAACCGCGCGCAGCCCAGTACACTCCTCCCTCA
Source organism: uncultured Paracoccaceae bacterium (assembly GCA_965659465.1). Taxonomy (GTDB): domain Bacteria; phylum Pseudomonadota; class Alphaproteobacteria; order Rhodobacterales; family Rhodobacteraceae; genus CAJXSD01. The sequence goes on from CBFHVU010000107.1 coordinate 430, forward strand.
TAGGCTTGCAGGAAGAGGCTCTCCGCACGCGCATCATCACGGGCTACATCATCCCCCAAGAAATATGCTGTAGCTAGGCCAAAGGTCGCCGCGGGATAATCCAACTCATGCGAAACGATTATGTCATTGAGAGCTAGATCCGCTTGACCACCCCTTAGATAGCCCCTCGCCCGCTGAAGAAAAAATCTTGGCTCCGCTTTACTGCCAATATTCAGCGCATCTGTGCAGGCCTGAATGACTCGCTCGGGCTGTATATCGATAAAGTCCACGGGTTCACTCACCGCCGAAGGATCAGCTTCTAGCGCAGCTAGGCGATCACATTCATCCACTGGTTCAACATGAGCGACGAGAGGTAAAGCGATGAACGCAATTACATATGAAAGTGAAGGTAGTTTCATAGCTTCAGTGTAACTGACCCGCGGGCATTCACAATATAAACCGTTGTTGATTAAAAGCGAGTGGCTAACCTTGACTGCTCGCGCGCTTATTTAGCAGCAAATCAACAATAATAGCTACACGGGATTGGGTGGATTGGATCAAAACAATTACAATTCCCCCGCAACAACAAAACCGCATCCAGCAAGGATTAGCGTTGTCTTGATCCAATCACCTAATTCACTTCGTAATGCCATTACAACGAGCAAATGTTATTCATGCATTCGCATGGTCTAGGAAGTATCAGCAAAATCAAGGAAAATTGACACGTGATTGATTTGGGCATCGGTACACGATGCAGGATGCGCGCAGGCGTGCTCATGGCACAATCAAGACCTATAAACAACGAGCATGGAACGGAACACAACATAGCTTTGCGCTCATATGTCTGGCTAAAAAAAACAAAAGGCTCAGCATATCTCAGCTAAGCCTTTGACGTAAATGGTGAGCCCGACAGGATTCGAACCTGTGACCCACTGATTAAAAGTCAGTTGCTCTACCAACTGAGCTACGGGCCCACTGGCGGCGTAATTAAGAAGAACGGCCGTCAGGGTCAACCCCGAAAATGAAAATAATTCCACAATCTCTGGATTCATTTCCATCATGCGCGTATATGGCGTGATATGCAGGAAAAAATGATGCAAAATATACCCTTTATGAAAATGCACGGGTTAGGCAATGACTTTGTCGTCATTGATTCCCGCCGCCAGATGATTCCCCTGTCCGATGTGCTGATAAAACGCATTGCACACCGCCACATGGGTATTGGATTTGATCAACTGGCAACGATCCAGACATCGGATCGGGCTGATGCGCATTTGGTTTTTTACAATTCCGATGGCTCGACTTCTGCGGCCTGCGGCAATGCCACCCGCTGTATTGCACGGTATTTGATGAACGAAACTGGGCAGTCCGAATTACACCTAACTACAGAACGCGGCGATTTGTTCGCGCGCGACGCAGGCAATGGATTGACGTCGGTCAACATGGGACATCCTCAGCTGAATTGGACCGAAATTCCCCTGTCGCATGATGTGGACACGCTAAGACTGCCGATCGACGGCGAACCGACAGCAACGGGAATGGGCAACCCCCATTGCACATTTTTTGTCGACGATGCCTGCGCGATTGATCTGGAACATCATGGCCCAGTGATCGAACACCATGCCCTATACCCGCAACGGACCAATGTACAATTTGCGTCACTGATTGGGCCTGATCATTTACGCATGCGTGTGTGGGAACGCGGTGTCGGGGTGACCATGGCATCTGGGTCATCATCCTGCGCCACCGCAGTGGCAGCCGCACGGCGCGGATTGACCGGCCGCAGCATGCGCATTGACCTTGATGGCGGCACCCTGTGGATCGACTGGCGCGATGATGGCGTGTGGATGACAGGTGGCACAATGCATGTGTGCGACGGCGTATTGACCCCCGAATTTCTAAAGGCCGACCAATGACCCAGCCCCCCAAATTCACAACTTTGGGCTGCCGTTTGAACGCCTATGAATCCGAGGCGATGAAGGATCTGGCATCCACAGCTGGATTGAAAAACGCACATATCATCAATACATGCGCCGTCACCGCAGAGGCAGTTCGAAAATCGCGCCAGGAAATTCGCAAAATCCGTCGCGACAACCCTGACGCCCAAATCATCGTCACCGGCTGCGCCGCGCAAATCGACCCAGACAGTTTCGCCAAAATGGACGAGGTGTCCGCCGTCATCGGCAACACGGAAAAAATGCAACCCGACACTTGGGCCAAGCTGAACACAGGCTTCATCGGTGACACGGAAAAAATTCAGGTCGATGACATTATGTCGGTGACCGAAACAGCCGGTCACCTGATTGACGGGTTCGGGACCCGCAGCCGCGCCTATGTTCAGGTGCAAAACGGCTGCGATCATCGCTGCACGTTCTGTATCATCCCCTATGGCCGCGGCAATTCGCGGTCGGTTCCGGCGGGCGTTGTCGTGGATCAAATCAAACGTCTGGTTGATCGCGGCTATAACGAAGTCGTTCTGACCGGCGTCGACCTGACCAGCTGGGGCGCGGATTTACCCGCAACGCCGAAACTGGGCGATCTGGTGATGCGCATTTTGAAATTGGTGCCTGATCTGCCCCGCCTGCGCATCAGCTCAATCGACAGCATCGAGGTGGACGACAATCTCATGCAGGCCATCGCAACCGAACCTCGTTTAATGCCACATCTCCACCTCAGCCTGCAGCATGGCGATGATCTGATCCTAAAACGCATGAAACGCCGCCACTTGCGCGACGATGCCATTCAATTTTGCGAAACCGCCCGCAATTTGCGCCCCAATATGACCTTTGGTGCCGATATCATCGCGGGCTTTCCAACAGAAACCGATGCCCATTTCGAAAACTCGCTGCGCCTTGTGCGCGAATGCGACCTAACCTGGCTTCATGTGTTCCCCTATTCCCCGCGCACCGGCACGCCCGCCGCGCGTATGCCGCAAGTGAACGGAAAGACCATCAAATCCCGCGCCGCAGACCTGCGCAAGGTGGGACAGGATCAGGTGACCAAACATTTGTCTCAGCAAATTGGAAAAACCCACCACATCTTGATGGAAAACCCCAAGATGGGCCGCACCGAACAATTTACCGAAACGCACTTCGAAACGCCCCAAACCACAGGGGCCATCGTCAGCGCAGAGATTACCGGACAGACCCCAACGCACCTGCTCGCCCTATGACCACCACGCCCTTCCTCTACAGCTTTCGCCGCTGCCCCTATGCCATGCGGGCCCGCCTAGCCCTGCTTAGCGCCGGCATCCGCGTAGAACTGCGCGAAATCGTCCTGCGCGACAAGGCGCCTGAATTCCTTGAAACCTCGCCATCAGGCACGGTGCCCTGCCTCAAAACAGACAAAAAAACCATAGACGAAAGCCTCCACATCATGGCCTGGGCCTTGGCCCAAAACGATCCCGAAACCCTATTGCAACAACCACTCGAAGGCTATGAACTCATGGCTCAATGCGATGGACCCTTCAAACACGCCCTGGACCGCACAAAATACAAAACACGCTACCCGGACCAAGATCCCGAAAAACATCTGGCCACGGCATGTGATTTTCTGACAAACCTCGACAAACAGCTCGCGCCAAATCTCTTTGGCGACAGCCTCAAACTTGCCGACATCGCAATTCTCCCCTTTGTGCGCCAATTCGCGCATATCGATCAAACGTGGTTCTATGCCCAACCATGGCCAAACCTGATAAATTGGCTCGACAGGTTCAAAGCGTCAGACAACTTCGCCACCATCATGCAAAAATACCCAAAGTGGGAAACCGGCGATCAGCCTGTCTATTTCCCTTAATCTTTCAGTTTTGTAAAAATACTCTGGGTGAATTGGCCAGTCATGGCCAAGAGGGCAAAGCCCTCATAACCAATGGCTCAAAAATCCAAGTCATTGTAATGTCGCGGCGGTGGAAACCCGGAAACCTGATCCGCCAAAATCGATCGAAACGCAGGCCGCGATTTGATCTTGGCATACCAGTCTTTGACAACGGCAGATCTGTTCCAATCGACATCCGAAATATAATCCAATGACGACAAATGCGCCGCAGCAGCAAAATCGGCCAGGCTCATTTCATTGCCCGCTAACCAACGCCGATTATCTAACAACCACGCCATATAATCCAAATGGTACTTAATTCGTTTCGCACCCTCTTTCACATTTCGACTGTCAGGAAACCCCTGACCTGTCAGTTTTTTATTGATGCGCTCATAGACCAGCTTTGATGTCACCTCTTGGTGAAATTTGTCATCAAACCAGGCCACCAGCCGACGCACTTCGTAGCGTGCATCAGGATCGGTGGGGATCAATTTTGGCTCGGGATATAGCTCATCCAAATATTCACAAATCGCGGTGCTTTCGGCCATCCATTGGGTGTCATTGCGCAGCACAGGCACCTTACCAGCAGGATTTCGACGCAGGAAATCAGCTGATTGTTCCCAATACTTTTCCTCGACCAACTCCACTTCTAGACGCTTCTCCGCCAGAACCAACCGCACCTTGCGGCAAAATGGGGATAGGGGGACATGGTATAATCGAAACATTGTAATTCCTGTTTTATATTCCACCTAAATGCCGTGATTTTCCAAAAACTTCAATCCAAGAAACAAGATGAACGCTCATCCTTTCGGATAAGAGCGGCCCCATCCATGATCGACATCGCCCGCGCACGCACAGAGTCTGAAGGATCGCGCGCTGATCTGTTTTTGGGATCAGGCAAAACCGCCATCAGCAACGCTGCCTCATACGGCGATACCGCATCCGCACCAATCCCGAAATAGTGATTGGCCGCCGCCTCAACCCCGAAAACACCAGTATCAAATTCGGCAATATTGACGTAAACTTCCAAAATTCGCCGTTTGCTCCACGCAATTTCCAATGTTGGTGTCAAAATGGCCTCAATCGCTTTGCGCACCCAGCTGCGCCCATGCCATAAAAACGTATTCTTGGCGACTTGTTGTGTAATCGTCGATGCGCCCCGTGTACCGCCATCTGCGATCGCCCCGCGAATGGCACGCATATCAAAACCCCAGTGCAGACAGAAATTTGCATCCTCGGCGGCCACGGCAGCGGTAAAGATATCGGGTGACATATCGGACGCGGACACCCATTCATAGGCCACATCGCCAATAATCTGACGTTCAGAAATCATATAGGGTGTGGCCCAGACCGGTACAAAACGGTACACTAAAATAACCGCACCAATCAGCGCCAAGATGGCCACGGAAAAATAAACCAGATATCGCCGTAAACGTTGCGAAATACTTTTGGTCTGCTTCGATCTTTTTGTTGTTTTTTTCGCCACGGTATAAACTGCCTGCGCCCTGAGGTCCTTGGTTATGACGCAATCTCACAAAAAACTCAATCTATGTTTTTTGGTCTAAAACGACCAGACGCACAAAAGGGGCCGCTAATATCAGCGCCCCCTTGTGGTGTTTCCACCAAGCAACATATTAAATTGGCTGCTTACGTCACCAAACTGGGAAACATGTCCCAGAAAGTTCAGCTATGGATCAACCTGATCCACCAGTCGCAGCAACAACAGGATCAGCTGTCGCAACGGTCAACGATACGCTGCCCGCAAGCAGAAACAGACATACAAACAGTCTCTTGATATAATTTCTCCGTACTCAGTTGAACTCGATAAAAACGCCGATGCTTTAGTTTTTAACCAACCGCTAATAACGGAACACTCACAACGCTCTAGCATCGACAGGTTTACCTTACGGAATGTTTATTGGTTCTTAAATAACAGAAAACGGATATAATTCACATTTTTGTTAAATATTTCAATATCTTAAATAAAAAAGGGCCGCACCAGAGACCCAAGGCGGTGCCGATATACGCACCACATCCCTGCAAAAATTTTAGGTAATGATCCGGAAACGTTTCCCTTGCATGCTTGTCGCAACATCTGGGATTTGGGGATTAACCATCTCCCCCACCTGCCGCAATTACAATCGATGGAACAGCAACTGCGAATGTTGCACTAGACAACGCAAGTGCCAGAATGAATACAACTTTCTTCATAACAACCTCCTATTGCTCGGCATCACTCATAATGCCCGTAGTGGACCAAGTATTACAGGCAACCGCGCGTTTGCAACGTTTTCTAACTTTGGCAATCAAATTGATAGGTTTAATCGACGCAAATTTTGGTATCTACCGTTTTCGTCTGCAACAGCCCCTGCAGGGCCTGCTGCAATGATCGCGCCTGATCCCATGGCCTGCATTAAGCCTAAGACAAAGTTCTTTTTCGCCTTACCGTATGCCACCCCAAAAAACACATGATGTACAATTGACCAGCATATGAAATTGTTAGCGTCACAGCCTAACATGTTGATACAAAGATATATCTCGAAACGCTCAATTTGACTGTTTCAAAATGAAAAGCCCCCCGAAAATGGAGGGCTTTATTTTAATTATTCTGCAGGAACGGCATCCTGTTCCAGCGATACAGGATGTTCCAATTTGTCCAACATTTCAATCGGACAGACTTGGACAAAGTTCAATTTTTCCCGATCCCAGTCGCGCAGGATTTCGGTGGCCAGTTGGCTGCCGGTTTCTGCGGCATGGGTTTCAATCAGCGATTTCAGCTGGTTTTCCCAATGCGCGACAGTGATAGGAACCGTAATGACCGATTCCATGTTCATCACATCCGCCGATTGCCCCTGCGGATCGTACAGATAGGCCATGCCGCCCGTCATACCCGCACCAAAGTTCGCGCCAATCGATCCCAAGATCACGGCCACGCCGCCTGTCATGTATTCGCAGCCGTTTGAACCACAGCCTTCGACAACAACCTTGGCGCCCGAATTACGTACAGCAAAACGTTCGCCAGCGCGGCCTGCCGCGAACAGGTGTCCATCCGTTGCACCATATAGCACCGTGTTCCCGATGATGGTGTTTTCTGCGGCAACCAGCGGGCTGACCATGGGCGGGCGCACGACGATCATACCACCTGACAGGCCTTTGCCGACATAGTCGTTTGCGTCACCTGATACCTCGATCTTTAACCCCGGCGCCGCGAATGCACCCAGTGATTGCCCGGCCGAACCGGTCAATTTTACGGTCAGGTGATCAGGCTGCAACGAATTACGCATGCCAAAGTTGCGCACGATATGGCTGGATGTACGGGTACCCACCGTCCGATGCGTGTTCTGCACCGCATAGGACAGCTGCATTTTTTCACCGTCATTGAGGAAACGCGCCGCATCGCGCACGATTTCCGCGTCCAACGTATCCGGCACTGCATTGCGTTCGCGATCACGGTTGTATTTGATCTTATGCGCGCCATCGACGGTAATCAGCAATGGGTTTAGGTCCAAATCATCCAAATGGTCCGACCCGCGGCTGACCTGTGACAACAAATCAGCGCGACCAATGATATCGTCCATAGAACGTGCACCGATTGATGCCAAAATCTCGCGCACTTCTTGCGCGTAGAATGTAATCAGGTTCACAACCTTGTCCGCGTTGCCGGTGAATTTATCACGCAGCGCTTGGTCTTGGGTACAAACCCCAACGGGGCAGGTGTTGGATTGGCACTGACGCACCATGATACAACCCATCGCGATCAATGCAGCGGTGCCAATGCCGTATTCCTCGGCGCCCATCATTG
>CBFHVU010000108.1:0-7961 GCA_965659465.1 uncultured Paracoccaceae bacterium
AAATCGGATTTTGATGGTTTTATCCAAAATGACATCAGACCCAGTTTGCGCGGTATTCGTCACGCCACCAAACCCTGTGACACGACAAAACCAATCATACAGGGGCACAGACGCCCAGGCCAGCGCGCCCATAAAGACGACCAAGCTGACTGTTTGCAGAACTGTTTTGCGTTTATTATCCATCACTGACCCGTCGTTCCAGATATTGCCGCAGACACATTTCCGCCTGTCACTTTCACAACAGTCAACCCGAAAATGATTGCGACGAAAGCAATCAGCACCAATCCCAACCCAATATTGCGGCCAGACCGGCGGTTATGCAATTCGTGTGGTTTATGAATACTCATGCCAAAACCCCAAAATAGCGGTCGATAAAGGCCTCGGCCAAAATTGCACCAAAATGTAAAAAGAGATATGCCAAAGACAATTTAAAGAATTTGCGTTCGGCCAAGAAATTATCGGTTTCGCTGACCTCTTCGTCGCGGCGCCAAATTTTGATCGCACCCCACAGGAACATCGCGTTCAAAACAATTGCCACGCCCAGATAGACATACCCACCTATCGAGGTAAAACCAGCGGCGATCGCCAATACAGCCAGCACGATAGTATAGCCCAAGATATGGTGTCGCGTCACGCGCCGCCCATGGGTCACCGTCAACATTGGGACTTTGGCATTGTCATAGTCATTGCGCATGAACAGGGCCAAGGCCCAGAAATGTGGGGGTGTCCACATGAAAATCAGAGCAAACATCAAAACGCTTTCGACAGACACGCCACCTGTGGCAACGGCCCAACCGATCATGGGGGGGAATGCACCCGCTGCACCACCGATTACGATGTTTTGTGGCGTCCAGCGTTTCAGCCACATTGTGTAAATCACAACGTAAAAGAATATGGTAAAGGCCAGGAAAGCCGCCGCAAACCAATTTGACGCCAATCCTACCATGACAACGGAAATGCCTGACAGCGCAAAGCCCAATGCCTTGGCTTCGCCCTCGGTCACTTTGCCTGACGGGATTGGTCTCTTTTGTGTGCGGCGCATAACACGGTCAATGTCAGCATCATACCACATGTTTAATGCACCCGATGCACCACCACCAAGGGCGATAAACAGAATAGACACAAAACCGACAAATGGATGCACCGAAACGGGTGCTGCAAGCAGTCCGACCCACGCTGTAAATACAACCAGAGTCATAACGCGCGGTTTCAGCAACGCGAAATAGTCGCCAAACTCAGCGTCATGCGCAGTCTGGATAGTCTGATAGCTCGTGTCGCTCATGCGTGGATACCCAGGTTAAGTTACCGTCCCCGAATTAAACGTCGGGGACGCAGCTATCGTTTAATTTGCGGATGCGATTTGGTATTCAGCATCCAAAACAGGTGCAGCAGCGTACTCTTCTTTTGCTTCTAGCAACCATCGGTCGTACTCTTCTTGGCTTACAACCTTGACTGTGATCGGCATATAGGCGTGGTCTTTACCACACAATTCGGAACACTGACCGAAATAGATGCCTTCTTTTTCCGCTTTGAACCATAGCTGAGCGATACGACCTGGAACCGCGTCCTGCTTGACGCCAAAGGCAGGAATAGTCCAGCTGTGGATCACGTCCGCACCGGTCACCTGCATCACGACAACTTTGTTTACAGGAACAACAACCTGTGTGTCTGTCGCCAACAGGAATTCGTCACGAGTGTATCCAGCATCAATCAACTGTGCTTCGACCTCTGGGCTCATGCGTTTGTCTTCGAATGCGCCGATCATAAAGCTGTCGAAACCAAAACCTTCGTCAGTGTATTCATAGCCCCAGTACCACTGGTAGCCTGTCACTTTGATATTTATTTCACCTTCTGGAATCTCTTGTTGCTTGAACAAAATGGGCAGCGAATACGCACCGATAAACAACAAGGTCAGAATTGGAACAACAGTCCAAGCGATTTCAATTGGTGTGTTGTGTGTAAAGGACGCAGGCGTCGGATTGGCACGGCGGTTGTAACGCACAATAACGGCAGCCAACAATGCTGTCACGAACAACACGATTGCGATAATGATCACATTGATCATCCCATCCAACCACTGTAGGTCACGTGCCAATTCGGTGGCGGCTGGCTGAAACCCCATCGCTTTGTCTGTTGGTGTACCAATAATTTCACTGCTGTCTTGCGCAAAGGCAGGTACAGCTAGACCGGCGGCCGCAAGGCCTGATAGCATCTTCAGTCGCATTTTATACCCTGATCGGTTGTTTCCCTAAATGAAAATCCACCCAAAGGACGGAATCCCATTGTATTCTGGCGCCTTAAAAACATATTTATGACCAGAGATAAAGAAATAAATGCCTGCGATGGCCCACCAAACACACGGGCATTATGTCGCGCTCACACCACAACAAAGGCTTCAGAGCAATGTCCCATTCAGAATTCAGACCCTTTGAAACCCATTTAGAACAAGAGGTTGCGCTGGATATCCTGCGACAGGCAACCCACGGCGCAGATGACGGAGAGCTGTTTTTTGAACGCAGGTCCAGTGAAACGCTGATGTTGGATGACCAGCGGCTTAAGTCGGCAAACTATGATGCCAGCGAAGGATTCGGTCTGCGTGCGGTCTGTGGTGAAATTACCGGATACGCCCATTCCACTGAAATCAGCGTGTCCGCATTACAGCGCGCCCAAGACACGGTGCGTCTGGCGGCCCGCGGATCGGCAGCCGACTTGGCAGTCGCGCCTGCACGCACCAATACCAAGCTATATGATGCCTTTGACCCCACAGCCGAGGTTGATTTCGCAACCAAGGTCGATGTTCTAAAGGAAATTGACGATTTTTTACGCAGCCATGACCAACGTGTGGTCCAAGTGACCGCATCAATCGCCATCAGCTGCCAAGAGGTCACGATCCTACGCCCCGAAGGCGGCATTTGGACGGATGTACGCCCCATGGCCCGCGTGACCGTTGGCGTGATTGTCCAAGACAACGGCAAACGCGAAAGCGGATCATGTGGTGGCGGCGGACGTTATGAATTGTCAGGTCAAATGGCGCCAGAGGCCTGGAAACCCCAAGCGCTTGAAGCGCTGCGGATCGCCTTGGTCAACCTAGATGCCAAACCTGCCCCCGCTGGCGTCAAGGATATCGTTCTGGGTCCAGGCTGGCCCGGCATTTTGCTGCACGAGGCAGTCGGTCATGGGTTAGAGGGGGATTTCAATCGCAAAGGGTCCAGCGCCTTTGCGGGATTGATGGGGCAACAGGTGGCCGCAAAGGGTGTGACCGTTGTAGACGATGGCACATTGCCCAATCGACGCGGGTCCATATCCGTCGATGACGAAGGCACCCCATCGGCCCGCAACGTTCTGATCGACGATGGTGTGTTGGTTGGATACATGCAGGACCGCCAAAATGCCCGATTGATGGGCGTGGCCCCCACCGGCAATGGTCGCCGTGAAAGTTATGCGCACGCCCCAATGCCCCGCATGACCAACACGATGATGCTGTCGGGGGATGCAACAGTTCAGGAATTATTGGGCGATTTGGCCGATGGGATCTATGCCGTTGGATTTGGCGGCGGTCAGGTGGACATTACGAATGGTAAATTCGTGTTTTCCTGTACAGAGGCCTATGAGGTCAAAAATGGCACCGTCGGTGCGCCACTGAAGGGCGCCACATTGATTGGTGATGGGGCCACCGCGTTAAAACACATTCGTGGTTTGGGCAACGATATGGCATTGGACCCTGGCATGGGCACCTGCGGCAAGGCGGGGCAATGGGTCCCCGTTGGTGTAGGACAGCCTAGCGTGTTGATTGGAGGGCTGACAGTCGGTGGGTCAGCTTAATCCATAATTAATAATTAACCAATAATGGGTTAGTGTGATTCTTGTAAGCAGACGGAGTTGTGATGACCGATTTATTTAGTTCTTCCGCTCACCCCCTAATCCCACCCACCCAGGAAGCGGATCGGTTGGCATGGCTTCGTCTCTTACGATCTAGGCGGGTTGGGGTGTCAACGTTCTATAAACTGATGTCGGAACATGGATCCGCTCAGGAATGCCTGCACCATTTGCCAGAAATTGCCCGCGCCGCCGGCATTGATGATTATACTGTCTGTCCGAGTGAGGTGGCCGAACGCGAATTGCAATTGGGGCAGAAATATAATGCACATCTTATCTGTCGCGGTGCGCCCGAGTATCCCACATTATTAAATGACTTGCCCGATGCGCCGCCGCTGTTTTGGGCGCGCGGCGATCTGACATTGTTCAATCGGCCCAGCCTATCCATCGTTGGGGCCCGCAATGCGTCGTCATTGGGCATGCGAACCGCACGATTTTTGGCGACCGAATTGGGCGAATAGGGATATGTCATCACCTCGGGCTTGGCCCGCGGGATCGGCACCGCAGCCCATGGGGCCAGCTTGGGCACAGGAACCATTGCGGTATTGGGCGGCGGGCTGGATGTGCCCTATCCCACCGAAAACACACAACTGATGCGATCTGTCTGGGAACAGGGTATGTTAATATCTGAACAACCCATTGGGACCCAGCCCAAAGCACGCCATTTCCCCATCCGCAACCGTATTATTTCCGGACTAAGCCGCGCGATCATCGTGATTGAAGCAGCGGCAAAATCGGGATCCTTGATCACCGCACGCAATGCATTGGATCAGGGGCGTGACGTATTCGCCGTACCTGGTCATCCGTTTGATGCCCGTGCATCAGGCTGTAACATGATAATCCGCGATGGGGCCACGTTGATCCGACATGCCGCCGATGTGATCGAGGCACTGGCGCCCCTGTCGGATGCTGCGCCCGAGCCGGAACCAACCCAACCAGAACCAAAACGCAGCCTGCGGGATACTGCCAAACTGCATGCCACCCTGTTAAACCAACCGTCCCCCACCCCTGTCAGCGAAGACCAAGTGATCCGCGATCTGGGGATCAGCGCCGCCCAAGCGGGCAGCCTGTTTATCGACATGGAAATCGAAGGGCACATCCAACGCATGCCGGGCGGGTTGATTGCATTGACCGCAAAGCATTGACCCCTTTGATTTGATTGTTTTTTCAATTTGACAAAACGGGCATTGACAAACCATCCGCTGACTCTGCATGTTCCGCCGCCATAGAGCTCGGTCCGAGTCGAAAGGAATTGGAATGCCTGTTGTTGTCGTAGAATCCCCAGCTAAAGCTAAGACTATAAACAAATATTTGGGGTCCGACTATATCGTTTTGGCGTCCTACGGACACGTTCGTGACCTGCCTGCCAAAAACGGATCGGTCGATCCTGACAACGAATTTGAAATGTTGTGGGAGGTTGGAAACGACAGCAAAAAGCATCTCAAAGCCATCGCGGACGCCCTGAAAGACGACAACACATTGATCTTGGCCACCGACCCCGACCGCGAAGGTGAAGCCATCAGTTGGCACCTTGAGGAAACCCTGCGCAAACGCCGTGCCATCAAGAAAGACACAGCCGTCAGCCGCGTTGTGTTTAATGCGATCACCAAATCTGCCGTGACCGAGGCCATGAAAAACCCACGCGAAGTTGACGCGCCACTGGTCCATGCCTATCTGGCACGAAGGGCCTTGGATTATTTGGTGGGCTTTAACCTGTCGCCGGTGTTGTGGCGCAAATTACCCGGCGCGCGGTCGGCTGGACGCGTGCAATCTGTTTGCCTGCGTCTAATCGTCGAACGCGAATTAGAAATCGAGGCATTCCGCGCCCAAGAATACTGGTCCGTCAAAGCCCTGCTAGGATCCAAGCGCGGACAAGAGTTTGAGGCCCGTTTGGTCAGCCTGGCTGGCAAAAAACTGGACAAACACGACCTGAAAAACGAAACGCAAGCCGATTTGGCCGTTCAAGCCATTCGCAGCCGCGATTTAACTATCCATTCGGTCGAGGCCAAGCCAGCAGCGCGCAACCCGTCCGCGCCCTTTATGACATCGACCTTGCAGCAAGAGGCCAGCCGTAAATTCGGGTTTGGCGCGCGCCAAACTATGTCAGCCGCCCAGCGCCTGTACGAGGCTGGACACATCACCTATATGCGAACAGACGGCATCGACATGGCGCCCGAGGCAGTCATGGCCACGCGTGACGCAATCAAAAACCGCTATGGCGATGACTATGTCCCGAAATCGCCGCGTATGTATAAAAACAAGGCGAAAAATGCCCAAGAAGCCCACGAATGTATTCGCCCCACTGACATGACCAAGGATGCAGGCGCACTGAAAATCAGTGATGCCGACCAACGCAAACTGTATGATTTGATCTGGAAACGCACCATCGCCTGCCAGATGGAAGCCGCGCGCCTGGAACGGACCACCGCCGAAATCGGATCAGCCGATGGACAGGTCGGATTGCGGGCCACAGGTCAGGTTGTTTTGTTCGACGGATTCCTGCGCGTCTACGAAGAGGGCCGCGACGATTCCGTGTTGGATGACGATGACAAACGCCTACCCCAATTGATGCAGGGCGAAGGTGTTGCGAAGAACGCAGTCACCCCCGAACAACATTTCACCCAAGCCCCCCCACGCTATACCGAGGCCACGTTGGTCAAACGGATGGAGGAATTGGGCATTGGGCGTCCATCGACCTATGCGTCAATTGTCTCTACAATACAAGAACGCGAATATGTCCGCAAAGAACAAAACCGCCTGTTCCCCGAGGACAAAGGCCGCATTGTGACGATCTTCTTGCTGAACTTCTTTAAGAAATATGTAGAATATGATTTCACTGCGGCACTCGAAAATCAATTAGACAACGTCAGTGCAGGCGAGCAAGATTATAAAGAGGTTCTGCACAAATTCTGGCGCGATTTTTCGGCGGCGATTTCGGAAACATCCGAATTGCGGATCACCGAGGTCTTGGATGTCTTGGACGATGCGCTGGCCCCACAGCTGTATCCCCCACGCGAAGACGGCAGTGACCCGAGGATTTGCCCACAGTGTGGGAACGGGCAGTTACACCTGAAATCATCACGCACTGGCGGTTTCGTTGGATGTGGGAATTATCCGGAATGTACCTTTACCCGACCCCTTTCGGGGGATGCCGATGACAATGGCGACATGGTTCTGGGCGAAGATAACGGTGATATCATTACCGTGAAAACCGGTCGTTTTGGCCCCTATGTCCAACGCGGAGAGGCGACCAAAGAGGCGCCCAAACCCCCGCGTGCAAGTTTGCCCAAGGGCTGGACCAAGGGCGACATGGATTTGGATAAAGCGTTGCAGTTGCTAAACCTGCCGCGCGAAATCGGGCCGCACCCCGAAGATGGCGTTATGATCGAGGCAGGCATCGGCCGCTATGGTCCCTTTATCAAACACGGGTCAACCTATGCCAACATCAAGGATGTGGACGAAGTGTTCACAATCGGCATGAACCGCGCAATGGAGGAATTGGCCAAGAAAGCAACCCGCGGCGGCGGCGCCACCCGTGCGGCGGCGAAACCGTTGAAAGAATTGGGCGAACACCCCACAGAAGGCGGCGCCGTAAATGTCATGGATGGGCGTTATGGCCCCTATATCAAGTTCGGCAAAATCAACGCTACCCTGCCCAAAGGTGTGGAACCTGGTGATGTCACAATGGATATGGCCGTACAGCTGATCGCTGAGAAAGCAGCCAAAGCCCCCAAAAAACGGGCACCAAAAAAGGCGACAAAGTCGAAATAGCGCTGTTCAAAGGTCACCAAATACCTCTAGGTTCGTATAAGATAGATGACAGGTGACGTGTGGACACATATATATTCCTAGCCGTTATATTTGCAGCGGTTTTGCACGCATCATGGAATGCGCTTGTTAAATCTGCCGCGGACAAGCAATCTTCGGTTGTCGCGGTGATGTTCGGCCACGTCCCACCGGCACTATTGTGTTTTGCATTCGTGCCGTTTCCATCAGCTGATGTTTGGCACCTTATTGTCCTAAGTGCCGGTTTTCACATTGCCTATGCAATGGCACTGCAAAAGGGATATCAAACGGGTGATCTG
>CBFHVU010000109.1:0-7922 GCA_965659465.1 uncultured Paracoccaceae bacterium
CTCTAGGCCGCAATTCCGACATTTCCCGATCTTGTTGCGGCGAGCGGTCGCAGTTTTGTTTCCCATCGGATACAGGTTTTCACCCTGTGCTACGAATTTGGCAACCATTCCCGCTGGTCTGGGATGTGCAAGCGCAGCCGATCCCCCAGCCTGAGTCGCCCCGGCCGTTCCACCCAGGCCGTCACCCCCCGCAGGCCTGCAGCGGCCGATTTAAACCCTTTGCCCGCCCGTGGGTCAATTGCACTGATGACGCGGGCTGGCAAATGACAGGGACGGTTTTGCATATCAATCGTGACAGTGGTGCCAGATTGCGATTGCAACCGTGCCGATGGCGGTACATGCGAAAAATCGGGGATTCCGCGCACAACCATAGTACTCCCCAACCACGAAGGGTCAATTTTGTCCAATCCGATCGCTGCGGCGATCCGATATATTTCATCTGCGCACAGAATGCTGATTTGGCGGGTGTTGCGAATGTCTGTCCCCCGCGGATATTGCGATGTAACACGCGAACATGACGGGCGTGTTAGACCCGCATGTGTATCCCCCTGAGGTCCAGCAAAGGTCAGGTCCAATTCATTCACTGGGTCGGATGTGATCCCGGCGTCTGGCGTTGTGACTGCACCCAGCCAAATCACATCTGCATAGTAATCCGTTGGTTTTAATGCTGGCATTTATTCATCCCCCCATAATGTTGATTGAATGCGACTTTGTAGGGCCCGATCAAACTTTGCGCCATTAAACGCACTGCCCTTTGCCTCGGACAGGAAATCGCCGATGCTCGGCAGATTTAGAGTGCCATCGCGCGGCCACAGACCCGCGCGAACAATCGATTTGGCACAATGGACATAAACCTGTTGCACCCGCACAATAACGACCGTTTTTGGATGATGATCATTTTGCGCATAACGATGACAGATATTTTTGTCACGGGTGATGCGAGCATGGCCGACTACGCGCACAACATCCTGAACACCCGAATTGAAAAACAACATCGACAGCGACCCATCCAGAACAATATTGCGCAGACTGTCCAAACGATTGTTGCCCCGCCAATCGGGCAGCGCCAAATGTTGCGTATCCAGTACATCCACCACGGGGCCAACGTCCCCGCGGGGACTGATATCAACGCGACCCAGTGCATACGTGGCCAAAACACAAAATCGCGATGCCATGATCCAATCACGATAAAGCGGCGTGATTTGCGCGGCCACCTTATCCGTTGCCGCGGCAGAGGGCGCGCGGTAAAGATCCGTTAATTCGTCAACGGATTGAATATAGTTAATTTGGGTTAAATCCTGCATCTAGCATCAATTCATTCGAACGTTTTTCAACGCGTTCTTCTAATGTTTTCAAAAATTCATCTCGTTTCATTCCGGCGGAAATAATTGGTAAAAACTCAACAATAGCGGTTCCCGGTTTTTTATATATGCCGATACGTGGCCAAAATACGCCAACATTGCACGCAACCGGCAAACAGTCCTGTCCCATTTCTTCGTAAATAACACCGATGCCAACTTTGTAGGGCACCTTGGCACCGGGGGCGACGCGGGTGCCTTGGGGGTAAATGATCAACTGTCCCCCAGGCATTTTACCGGATTTGACCTGTTCCATCATGGATTTGATCGCTTCGGCGCGGCGCCCACGATTGACAGGGATACAGGCCAACCATTTCCCATACCATCCCAAAACAGGCGCCCAGCGCAGGGATGCCTTCATAATGAATTTGGGTTTTGGGGTCACGGATGTGATCATCAAAATATCCAAGAAACTTTGGTGCTTTGCACCGACCAAGATTTCGCGGTCTGGTACTGTGCCGCGCACCTCGGTTTTCAAACCGACCATCCTGCCCGCAGTCCACATCACCCATTTTGAATACCCACGTACCACACGATAGCCAAATTTACGATTGACCATAACGATGGGCGCACACCCGATACCCATCAGCGCCATCATAACATACATTTGAACGGTGAATAAAAATGACCGCACCCACTGAATCGCATAGCCCATTACGACAGCCCCTCTAATACTCGCATCGCTGCGTAGCGTGTTGCCAGCAATGAGACAAGCGCTAAGACCGGCGGAACTGCAACCAGCACGATCCATTCGACGCCCTGAAACCTAAGCCCCGACAAAACCGCAACAAAGTCGCCCGCCCCAGGCAGCGCAAACAATGCCACCGCCGCCAGTGCCACCCCAACACTTGCCCCAACAAAGGCCCGCAGTGTAAAGCGGCGCACAAAGGCTGCGGCGATATAATGATCCTTGGCCCCGATTAAACGCAGTACGGTGATCACCTGGGCATTTGCGGCCAAGGCTGCGCGGGCTGCTAAAATAACCATGGCGGCCGTTGTCAGACCGATGACCCCAATGCATAGGATTGCCAACCACGACAAACGCCCCGCCGCCTGAACCAGGGGTTTGCGCCAACGCGCATGATCATCCAACACCGCACCCGGTGCCTCGGCTGCAAGCCGCAATCGCAGGCCCGCTGCGTCAAAACCTGTTTCATCCTCGGTGATGTCAATCAATCGGGGAATGGGCAAATCGCCCAAAGGCAGATCGACCCCAAACCAGGGCTGCAACAGGTTTTGCTGTTCCTCGGCCGTCAATCCGCGCGCCGATTGAATACCGGGGGTCGTGTTTAGAATACCCAACACTGCTGCCAACTGCGCTTCAACCTGATCGACGGGGGCAGAAATACGCACCGTTGACGTCTGTGCCAATGCGGCCGACCACCGTTGCCCCAATCGGTCGGCCGCCAGCGACAGAGCCAGTGCAAAGACCACCAAGAACGCCATTGCGCCGGCGGTAAAACTGGTCAGTACGGCGGTAAAACCTGTGCCAGGGACAACGCGATCGCGTTGAAAATCGGGGCGGATCAATTCCAATATTTCACGCAGCAGCGACCTCATAAATTAGCCCCCGCCAATTGCAATTGTTTATTCGAAATCCGCAAAATCCGCGCTTGGACCTGTGATTTCGCGGACCGGATCAGGCTAAGGTCATGTGTGGCGATTACAACGGTTTTGCCCAGTTTGTTCAGCTCGACCAAGAGGGTCAGCAAACGTTCTGACATTTCCCAATCTACGTTGCCCGTGGGTTCATCGGCGATGATGACATCGGGCGACATGATGATCGCGCGCGCTAATGCCGCGCGTTGGCGTTCGCCCCCCGATAATTCCGGTGGCAATGCCTTGGCACGATAGGTCAAGCCGACCCAAGCGATTAGCTCTTTGAGGTTTGCATCCTCGGCCAAGGTGGCATTGCCGGACACTGACAGGGGCATTGCGATATTTTCCTGAACGGACAGATGATCAATAAACTGGCAATCTTGGTGAACAACGCCGATGCGTCGTCGAATTTGCGCAATATCATCGCGTGACAGGGTGGTGACATCTTGTCCAAACAGACGGATTGTACCCTTGGTCGGAAACAATGCGGCGTAACACAATTTCAAAAACGTCGTCTTGCCCGCACCAGACGGACCCGTCAGGAAATAAAACCCGCCCTGAACAATGGCCAGCGACATATCAGACAAAAGTTCCCCACCGCCATAGCTGTAGGCAGCGCCATTTAGGTCAATCACCGTCTAAACCCCAAGGTTGATTGCATCGTTATGTGTTGTGACTTAACATCCTATGTTATAAAATCCTATGATTATCTTATATTAGAGCTTTAATAGATTTATTTGTTTCCTTAAACTAAGCGTCAGAAATTTATCAACTGGGATGTAACTGAATGCGATTGACCTGCCCAAATTGCACCGCGCAATACCAAGTACCCGCAGACGCCATTCCAGAAAACGGCCGTGATGTGCAGTGTTCGGCCTGCAACCATACTTGGTTTCAGGCAGGCGCCACTGTCGATACGGCAGGCACCCTAGCGCCCCCTATCGTGGCGCCCACCGTGACAGCACCCGCTGTATCTAATGGGGCGTCTGCCACCGATCATGCGATATCGCGGGAAAAATCCAATACCACAGCCCCATTAGAAACAATGTCGGATGATATGGCTTTCGAACAAAACGTATCTGACACATTGAATCAATCGGATCGGGCACAACAATCCGCGACGCAGAACGCAGATGATCCCATGCCATCATCGCAATTACAACAACCCGATGACGCGCAGGACGCGGGCGATGATGATATGGCCATAAAACCCAAGCTGCCCAAGCGTGAATTGGACCCGCAGGTCGCCAACGTCCTAAGAGAAGAAGCAGAGCGCGAAAAACGCGCGCGTCTTGCAGCACAGGCGCAAGAGGATGCGCCCCTTCAATCTGGCAGAGACGCCGAAGAACAGGTGACTGACATCGGCTCCCCCCCCCCGATTGAACACGATGAATCGGACTTGGATGACATCGCCTTATCATCCGAGCCTAAGCGCAAAAAAATATACCCGCCCAATCTGGATGATTTGGACGATCTATACAATCAAACCGCAGATACCGCCGACCAAGCCAAAGGGAACACACTGCCCGATCCTGATGAACTGAAATCGTCGTTACAGGACAACGGGGATGATGTGACGATCTTAGGCGTTGCTGATCCGGCCGCAGAGACCAAGGAAAAATCGAACCGTCGCTCTGGGTTCATTCTGGCATTTATCGTTTTAGCAGCAGGGTTTTGGTTGTATTCAAATGCCGCCGCCGTGGCACAGGCCATTCCGCAAACAAAAACGGTTTTGCAAATATTTGTGTTATCTGTCGACGCAGTGCGCGATGGATTGAATAAATTTGTCGCATTAATCGTGACGACCGTTTCTGGGTGGTTGGCCTAGAACTGATCAAACAGACGCTTTAGATATTCGCGTTCCACATCGGGGCGTTGATTGTCATTGGCGCGTTTTCTGATTTCGCCCAATAATTCCTGTGCTTGGCGCGCAAAATCTTGCGCGGGGCCTGTGGCCTGGGCGGTTCCTGATCGCCCATCTCGTCCTTGCGGACGACCCAATGGATCACGCTGATCGCCGCCCTGATCATTGGCGGCCTGCCCTTGGCCCTGTTGATCTGGATTTGCCTCTGCTATGGCGCGATCCATGCTGCGCAGCCCTTCGCGCAGGGTTTCCATTGCATCGGCCTGTTCATCTAGGGCGCGGTCCAAATCACCCTCACGCAGAGCCTGTTCGGCACGGCGCATCGCCTCTTGCGCGTCATCCAAGGCTTGGGCGCCATCACGGCCAGCTTGGTTTGCGATGTTGGGCAATCGACTGCGCCCACGCGCTAGATCGTCGGACAACTGCGCTTGGCGATCGGCCAATGACGGGTTCGACCCCTCGCCACCCTGCTGGCCATTTTCTGGGTCTTGGCCCTGTCCATCACCCTGCCCATCACCTTGGTCATCTCCCTTGTCCTGACCTTGGCCCTGCTGATTCCCTTGGGGGGCAAATTGGTCTTGTAATTGCTGAAAGGCATCATCGGATAACTGCTGTTGATCGCGCAGGGTTTGCGACAGATCACCCATGGGTGATCCTTGTCCTTCGCCACCCTGCCCGCCTTCAGCGATTTGCATGTTTTCCATCATCTGTTGCAATTCTTGCAACGCTTGCTGTGCCTCGGCCATGCGGCCTTGTTCCATCAACTCTTGGATGCGATCCATCATGGCCTGTAAATCGGCCTGATCCATTTGCATCATATCCTCGGGCGATCCTTGGGCAAAGTCGCGGTCGGGATTATCACGGCGGTCGCGTTCAGCCTGTTGGCGCAACTGGCGCAGATAATTTTCATTGGCCTCGCGCAGCTCTTGCATCAGGCGTTCGATTTCTGTGTCGCTGGCACCGTTTTTCATCGCCTGTGACAACCGTTCTTGCGTGGCGCGCATACGTTCCAGCGCATCATCGACATCGCCCTCTTCTATAGAAATGGCGAAATCCCAAAGGGCATGGGCCAATTCGGGGCGGGCGGTGTCCAAGGTGTCGGTGTCAATCGCACGTTCCAGTTCGCGCAAAATGGTGCGCAGCGATAAATAATCGCTTTCTTTGCGGAACGCATCTTGGGCATCATAGGTCAGCGCACGGATCATTCGGGCTACGCGTTTTGCATTGTCGCGAGACCACAGTAAATCGCGTCGCTGTTCAATAACCGCAGCCGCCGTCGGATCAAAGAATTTACGCGCGGGCAATGCGTCAATCGATATAACCGTTTGCCCCACTTGGTCCGATTGATCGCGCACAGACAGGGTCAGCGTTACCGGCAAATGCGCCAAAGGCGATTGGGAATGGTCTTCGACCCAGTCTAGGACAAAGTCACGGGTTTGGCCATTAAATGGCAGCGGCAGATCAAATGTCTGCACCTGTTCAAAATCTGGATCCGCCACCAAACCAAATCGGCGGTCCACGCGAGACAAATCCAATGTCAGCTGTGCAGTTGCCGCTGTTACCCCAAAATCATCCTGCGCAGTGAAATCCAAGGTGGTTTCCCCAAAAAATTCCGTCTGAAATTGCCCAGATGTGGAAATAACCGGCTGCTGATCGGCACGCAGCGCGATGGCCCAAGTTGTGTCATCAATGGTCAAGCTACCCGTCTGGGTAATCGAAAACTGAACGTCTGTGCCGTCGTCCTGTTCCGTCGGGGGCGTGGCGTCTGAAACGGTCTGTGCCACGTTCTGTTTCGTCAGGGCCCCGTATAAACGAATATCCGTAACGCTGCCCTGCAACGCCTCAATCCGATCTAGGCCCGTCAATTCATTCAGGTACAGCGTCGGCAATCCGGAATACTGCGGTGGGGTAATCCAGCCTTCCCATGATGCGGCGGCGATGGTTTGGGATTGTGCCGTCTGGCTGGGGGATGCAGGCGCACCAAAATTCCCAAACAAAACCCCAACAGCCGCGACCAAGACCGCGACCAACGTCAGACCCGCGCGATCAGAATGGGCCAAGCCGATGGCAACCCGCGCTGGACGGGCCGATTCTGCCTCGTACCTGAGCGATGATAAATGCCTGTGCCAAAGGGCGTCCGTGTCACCTGATGATCCAGATGTGGCATAGGACGGGTTGGACAAAAATGAAATTGGGCGGTTGGGCAGGGTTTGATCGACCAGTTGCACAGCCGCTGAAAACCGTGGCCGTTGAAAAACATATACCCCATATAGGCCCGCAATCACAACCGCCGAGGTCGCCGCCATGCCCAGCGCCGTCGCCGACACCACATGCGGCATGTCCTGCAACAGGGCATACAGGCCCATGGCCGCGGCCAGCACGTTAAACACGGGCCAAAACGCCACCACCCCAGCCCGCGCCCAAAGAGTCAGGTAGGTTCGCCAGATGGCCCATCTGGCCTTAGGCAGATCATCAAGGTGGTGAAAAGGTTTCAGCCACGTCCTCCTTTGCGGTTTATGCAAGCCACATAGGAATAGTATCTCGATTTATCATTTCGTCAAAGGTTGGTCGCGCTCGGATCACAGCAAAGTCATTGCCATTCACCAAAACCTCGGGAATTAAGGGCCGTGAATTGTATTCACTGGACATCACCGCGCCATAGGCACCGGCCGAACGAAAGGCCACCAAATCATCCGACGCCAGACGCGCCATATCGCGCCCCTTGGCAAAGGTATCACCGGATTCGCATACTGGCCCCACGATATCATATTTGGTCTGTTCCTGACCTGGGCCAGGTTCCAATACAGGAACAATATCGTGATGCGCATCATACATCGCGGGGCGGATCAAATCATTCATTGCCGCGTCCAAGATCAGGAATTCGCGGTCTTCGCCCTGTTTTACATAAATGACTGATGACACCAGCAGACCCGCATTGCCAACAATCAACCGCCCCGGTTCGATTTCGATTTCGCAATCCAAATGCCCCAAAACACGCTTGACCATGGCACCATATTCGCTGGGTAAAGGCGGGGTTTCATTGGATCGGGTATCGGGGATGCCCACCCCCCCCCCCAGAGCCACGCGGCGGATCTGATGCC
>CBFHVU010000110.1:0-3304 GCA_965659465.1 uncultured Paracoccaceae bacterium
TTCGCCCCAGACAATCGGCCCCGAATGATAGGGCAAATCTGCGCCATCAATGCACACGCCTTTGCCGTTACTTTCCATTTCCAGCTGCTGCAGATAGGCAGGCAAACGCAACAACCGCTGTTCATAGGGCAATACTGCACGGGTCGCATAGCCGCAAACTTGGTTATGCCAAATGCCAACCAGTGCCAGCAAAACGGGCAGATTTTGATCTATTGGCGCGGATTGAAAATGTACATCCATATCCTGCGCACCGCGCAAAAAGTCGCGGAAATGATCAGGGCCGACCGCCAACATTATGGGCAACCCGATGGGCCCCCACATGGAATAACGCCCGCCCACCCAATCGGCAAACCCGAACACGCGATCATCCGATATGCCAAAGGCCGCGGTTTTGTCGCGCGCGGTCGACAAGGCCACAAATTGTTTTGCGGGATCCCCCACCGATTGCGCCATCCAATCAAATGCGGTTTTTGCATTGGTCATGGTTTCAATCGTGGTAAACGTTTTTGACGCCACAATGATCAACGTTGTTGCAGGATCCAACGGGGCCAAAACATCCGCCACATGTGCCCCATCGACATTCGATACAAAGTGGCAGTTTGGCCCATCGTGATATGGTGCCAGCGCCGCACAGGCCATGACAGGGCCCAGATCAGATCCACCGATACCGATGTTGACCACATCGCGAATGGCGCCCCCCTGCCCCTGGTATGCGCCGCTGCGTACCGAATTGGTAAACTGTTCCATGCGCGCCAAGGTGTCCAAAACATCGGGCATCACATTCTGACCATCCACCATGACAGGCGTGGCATTTAGATTGCGCAATGCGGTATGCAGCACCGCCCGATTTTCGGTGTCATTAATTTTATTGCCGCGAAACATAGCGTCGCGTTTTTCCCCAACACCGCGCGATAGGGCCAAATCAATCAGCGCCTGACGCGTTTCTGCGTCGATATTGGTTTTTGAATAATCAAACAACAGATCCCCCATACGCGCAGAAAAATCATCAGCGCGATGTGGATCAGCATCGAATAGATCAATGATACGGCGATCGGCCGCTTGGGCCTGAAAGGTTTTCAAGGTGTCAAACATGATCTGTCCTTAACTGGGGTTATGGTGCCCAATGCACGGTTGCACCATCTAGCACGGCCCGGATCGGGGCCTGATAGGGGTCCAACATCTGCGCCTGTTCCAAACTGTGTTTTTTGTCGTCGCCATAAATAACCACATGTTTATTCATAGCCTGATCTAAAACAGGCGCAGTCAGTGTAACCCGTGGTTCGGGCGCGCCCGCAGCGCGCATGGGTAATAAAATGGGCGCATCCGCAGAAATCGCCAATTCCAAATTATCCGCACCCGGAAAAATCGACGCGGTATGCATATCGGCCCCCATACCCAACAGCAAAACCGTAATGGGCAGGTTATCTTGGTATTGTGGGATCAGGCTCTCCAATCCCTCCTCTGGGGTGGCAAAGGGCGCATAAAGCGACAAATAACGCGCCTGTGCAGCAGGACCCACCAATAAACGTTCCTTGATCAGGCGGGTGTTTGAACGGTCACTGGTTTCAGGCACCCAGCGTTCATCCGATAACGACACCGATACGCGCGACCAATCCAATTCAACAGCACTGAGATCATCAAAGATCGGTCCCGGTGTGGTACCCCCGGGAACAACCAATGTGGCGCGGTCTTGGTGGTGCAATGCCTCGGCCAATTCATCAGCGATAAGACCCGCCAAATCCAATGCCAAAATATCGCGGTCAGGGTATTCGACAAATTTCATTACTTCACCTCTCTCCAACGGCGCCCATCGCGGTGCATCAATGCCGAGGCATCCTCGGGTCCTGCCGATCCATTGGAATATGGCTTTGGCACATCGTTTCTGGTTTCCCAACCTTGGATAATTGGATCTGTCCACGCCCAAGCTGCTTCGACCTCGTCTCCGCGCATAAACAGGGTCTGGTTGCCACGGATCACATCCATGATCAAACGCTCATAGGCATCTGGCACATCCTCGGCATCAGGGCCCAGCGCATCTGCGAATGTCATATCAAGGGGGACATCCACCAATCGCATGCCGCCTGGCCCTGGCTCCTTGATGGTTACATCCATTGTGATCCCTTCGTCGGGTTGCAACCGAATGACCAATGCATTGCGGTGGCTACCTGCATCGGGGCCAAAAATGGAATGTGGCGTTTCCTTGAACACAACTGCAATTTCTGATGTCCGCGCGCGCATCCGTTTACCTGTGCGCAAATAAAACGGCGTACCCGCCCAGCGCCAATTGCTGATGTGGGTTTTCAGCGCGATAAAGCTTTCGGTGCGCGAACGCGGGTTTTCCACGGCACTGCGATAATCGGGATGTTCGCCATCGGCCTCATATTGGCCCCGCACGATATGGTGGGGCAAAACCGGGTCCAGTGCGCGGATCACTTTCAGCTTTTCGTCGCGAACTGCGTCTGGTTCAAATTTCGCGGGCGGTTCCATCGCGATCAAGCACAAAAGCTGCATCAAATGGTTTTGGACCATGTCGCGCATCGCACCCGAGGTATCATAGTATCCTCCGCGTCCCCCGACACCCACGGTTTCGGCAACGGTAATCTGAATATGATCCACGTATTGCGCATTCCACAGGGGTTCAAACAGCATATTGCCAAAACGCACCGCCATCAGGTTCTGCACCGTTTCCTTGCCCAAATAATGGTCAATGCGGTAAATCTGATCTTCGCGGAAATGCTTGGCCAGGGTGGCGTTCAACGCACGTGCGGATGCCAAATCCTTGCCAAAAGGTTTTTCAACTACAATGCGGCTATCATCCAAGGCAATTTCATAACCGTGCAACCGTTCGGCCAAATCCCCAAACAAGGCAGGTGCGACAGAGAAATAAAACGCCCGCACACAGTCCCTGCGCATTTTTGATTTCAGCATATCCCAGCCGCCAGTACCTTTGGCATCAATGGGGACATAGGACAAATGTTGCAAAAATTCGTCTACTTCAGATGTTGTCGCCTGTTTTGGTCCGAATTCTTGGATCGCATCGCGTACCAAATCGCGAAACCCTATTTCATCCATTTCGCTGCGCGCGGCCCCAATGATTTGTGAATCACCGGTCATTTGCCCCGACTGAAACCGACGGAACAAGCCAGGTAAAATTTTGCGCCGCGCCAAATCACCCGTGGCCCCAAATATGACCAAATCAAAGGGATCGACTGGAATCACTCTTGAAACCATTTGCTTGTCCTTTCGTCGTTTCTAACTCTGTTAGCGCTAACGAGCGTTGTTTATTCCGAATTGATGCATATGT
>CBFHVU010000110.1:3314-7841 GCA_965659465.1 uncultured Paracoccaceae bacterium
TATGTCCATCATTAGATTATTTTTCACATTCGCGTCATGACTATTGTGCCAATCCACCAATTTTGTGACAACAGTGAAAAACCGCCAAGGACGTGCCCCACATGAAAGACAACGCATACCCCGCAAATGCTGGCAAATTCCAAGATCCTTTTGTCACCGCAAAAGGCGAAGAACGTGCCCATGTTGCGCTGAGCAATCCCAAAACATTGTGGGTCAACACGGGGACACTGTGCAATATTGAATGTGTGAACTGTTACATTGACAGTTCGCCCACCAACGACGCGCTGGTGTATTTCCCTCTAACTGATTTGGAAAACTATCTGGACCAAGTGGTCGAACGCGCTTGGCCAATTACGGAAATCGGGTTTACGGGCGGCGAACCCTTTATGAACCCTGATATGAACGCCATGGCGGAATTGGCGCTTGGCCGTGGGTATGATGTGTTGATCCTGACCAATGCAATGCTGCCCATGATGCGCAAATCCGTGCGCACCAAATTGGCGGGATTGGGACAGGCCTATCCCGATCAGTTAACTTTGCGCATTTCACTGGATCACCATGATGCCAATAACCATGATACAGAGCGTGGTGCCGGCAGCTTTGCCAAAACGATCGCAGGCATGGAATGGCTGCGCGATCAGGGGATCCGCATGGCCGTAGCAGGGCGCACTGTTTGGGGCGAAACCGATGATCAGGCACGTGCAGGATACCAACGGTTGTTTGACCAGCACGGGTTTGACATCGACGCCTTTGACCCAGCGATGACGGTCCTGTTTCCCGAAATGGATGAAACAGTCGATGTGCCAGAAATCACGACAGCCTGTTGGGATATCCTGAACAAATCCCCCGATTCCATGATGTGCGCCAGTTCGCGTATGCTGGTCCGCCGCAAAGGGACCGGCCATCCGTCAGTTCTGGCCTGTACGCTGTTGGCTTATGACCCCCAATTCGAATTGGGCCAAACACTGGCCGAGGCGGAAAAACCCGTGCAGCTGAACCATCCCCACTGCGCCAAGTTCTGCGTCCTAGGTGGGGCCAGCTGCAGCGCGTGACTGTGGCTGCGCGATTTGCCCGCCCACCATAGGATATGGCACACCTGTTGTCATAGGCGCAGAAATGGGCAGCCCCCGCGCCACGCGCACCGCCAGATAGCCAAAGGCCTGTGCCTCAAGCATATCGCCGTCTAGGCCTACCGCCTCAATCTGGATCACGGGACAAGGTAAGCTATGCGATAACCCCCGCATAATAATAGGGTTTTTTCGCCCACCCCCCGTAATCCAAAGACAGCTGGGACGACACGGCAATTGCGCCACCGCATGAACAACGGTGGCCACCACAATCTGGGTCAGGGTTGCAATGGCATCACCATCCTTGGCATCCATAATCCAATCCAACACCTGAGCAAAGGCATCACGATCCAGCGACTTGGGCGCCGGGGCCGCAAAATAATCCAACGCCAACGCGCGGCGCACAATATCCAAATTTGCCTGACCCTGCGATGCTACACGCCCATTTTCATCAAAGGGCAGACCAAACCGCGCCATCATAATATCATTAATCGGGGCATTCGCTGGCCCCGTATCAAACGCCAATACCGCGCCCGGGGCCGCAGGATCATCATAACTTGGGTCAACATAGGTGATATTACCAACCCCACCCAAATTCAAAACCGCAATCGGTTCGGTCACATCACAATACTTGGCACAGGCAAAATGAAAAAATGGCGCCAGTGGGGCCCCTTGCCCACCATGTGCCACATCTCGACTGCGAAAATCCCACGCGACAGGCACGCCAAAGTGGTCCGCCAAGGCCTGTCCATCCCCAATTTGATGCGTACGCCCAGCAGCGGGATCATGGGCCAAGGTCTGTCCATGAAATCCCAAAATATCTGTGTCAAATGCAGCAGCGGCCGCAATATGCAACCGTTCAACCAATCGCTGGAGCGGATCCAAATCTGGGTGCGGCCACCGCCCCAGTCCCGCCCGCAACATCTGGCGATCGTGATCATCATAGGCGTGATAGGCAGTGCGACCAAATTCAAATAACGTCTCACCATCCGTGACAATTTCCGCAACATCAATACCATCCAAGGATGTTCCTGACATCATTCCCACTGCGCGATATGGCTTTTTTGTAAACATCATCTTTTCCTTGGACCGGTTCCCCGCTATAGACATGGCGCAAACATATTCACGGGGCAAGCCATGACCTTTAAACCAAAATCAGAATTCCTGAAAATCATGCTAGAACGCGGCTTTGTCGCCGACTGCACCGATTATGCAGGCCTGGACGAGGCATTGGAAAACGGCGGCATGCCTGCCTATATCGGCTTTGATGCGACCGCCAAATCGTTGCATGTGGGATCGCTGATCCAAATCATGATGCTGCGGTGGTTGCAAAAAACGGGCGGTAAACCGATCACTTTGATGGGCGGCGGCACGACCAAGGTGGGCGATCCCAGCTTTCGTTCTGATGAACGCCCCTTGCTGACACCGGCGCAAATTGACGACAATATTTCGGGTATCAAACGGGTGTTTTCCGCATACTTGTCATATGGAAATGGCGCGTCCGACGCGATGATGATCAACAATGCCGAATGGTTGGATGAATTGAACTACCTCGAATTCCTGCGTGATATCGGCCGCCATTTCAGTGTTAACCGCATGCTGTCCTTTGAATCGGTGAAATCGCGGCTGGATCGCGAACAATCCCTATCCTTTTTGGAATTCAACTACATGATCCTGCAGGCCTATGACTTCTTGGAACTGCATCAACGCTACGGCTGTATGCTGCAAATGGGCGGATCAGATCAAATGGGCAACATCATCAACGGTCTTGACCTGACCCGCCGCGCCTGCGATGGACGCGTCTATGGCCTGACATCGCCCCTACTGACAACGTCGGACGGCAAAAAAATGGGCAAATCGCAAAACGGCGCGGTCTGGCTCAATGCCGACATGCTGTCGCCTTATGAATTTTGGCAATTCTGGCGCAATACGACCGATGCGGATGTGGGCCGTTTCCTGAAACTCTACACAGAACTGCCCATCGACGAATGTGATCGTTTGGGTGCGCTACAGGGATCCGAGATCAACGCGGCCAAAGTTGTCCTCGCAAACGAAGTCACAACACTCCTACATGGCGCCCAGGCTGCCGCAGCCGCCCAAGACACCGCGCGCCAAGTCTTTGAACAGGGTGGTATCGGCGACGACTTGCCAACTGTCACGCTCACAGCCGACGAGATTGGCGATGGTATCTCAATCAACCAACTCATCATCAAAGCGGGCCTCGTCAAATCTGGGAAGGAGGCAAAACGCCTGATCGCAGAAAACGGCGCCAAAGTGAACGACGCGCCCCTTTCTTCACCCGGCTTGATGGTCACCGCCGATATGCTGGCGCAGCCCCTCAAACTCTCAGCTGGCAAAAAACGCCACGCGCTGATCGTATTGGCCTAGTCTTTCATTTTTGTAAAAATACTCACCCCACCTGCGCCAGCAGGTGGGACGCCCCCCGCGCAATCCTCCAAAAAAATGGATTATTGCGTCCCATTTACAATATGCCAATTCCCATCAGGCCAAAACGCATGAAACGCAAATGCAAACATCACATCATGCGCCACGTCTGAACCGTTATTGGTCTGCACCCTGACGGATCCAATGTCTCGTCCATCGGCCAACTGCGCCGTGTCTAATGCCGATGCCTGACCTGATACCCAACTTATCTTCATCCCGTTATATGACACCTCGCCCAGGTCTTTGATGGCCGTCATGGGCCACGCATGGGTCCCAATACGGATAACCCGTTCCAGTGGCGAAATTCCGTGGGGCGGGTTTTCTCCTTGATACAGAAACGGGTACTCTGCCAAGTCGTACCCAATATAAGGGTTTTGACCATATCGCCCGTTAAATTCAGGGGCGCGCATGACCAAACCGTCAGGATGATCAGCCAAAAACTGTGCCCAGCCCACCAAACGACTTGGATGCTGCACCAGTTTGGTTCCGACCATATCACCCACAATCGCCTCTCCAATGGCCTGCTGCCACCAGCTTTCACTTTGGCGATCATACATGATCATATAGGAATGGCGCAGCTTGCCCGTCACCCCGAACTCTAACGTATCCCCTGCAACGCGCCGATCAAACACCAAAACTGAATTACATAAGGGACAATAGGTCACCGCAATGGGGACCCCACCCATCATATCATTCACAATTTCATGCCACATGAGATATCTTAGCGGTTAGGCGCGTGCAGGCGCTGATCCAAGATCAACGACGATCACACCCTCGCGCGGAGCCAGCACGTCATCATCTTGGCCGGATTGAAACTTTGGATCACTTATCGCAGGGATCCCGTCTTTGCCCGGCCCGCCTGATCGAACGTCGCGCCAATCTGACAGGGTTGTTTTTTCAAAGTCTGTATTTGGCCACTCATACCGCCAAAACGCTGGATCTGCCGAAACAGAACCCGCCATCAAGATCAACAAACAAATGAAAATCCGCATCCACAGCACTCCCTTTTGCTCTG
>CBFHVU010000111.1:0-7527 GCA_965659465.1 uncultured Paracoccaceae bacterium
CGAGGTGAAGGCACGTTCGGTACCTTCTTGGCGCATGACTTGGTATTCGAGGGGGGTGAGCATGGCACGCCATTCAGCGTCGGTGCGCGTGATTTCAAACGTATCCGCGGATGACGCCATGGCAACATTGGCAAAACTGATGCCAGCTGTAGTAAGTGATAAAAAAGTCCGTTTGTTCATGATGTAACCCGTTGATGCATGCTCTGTTTGGTCTATATCATGGATCAGCGCGTAGGTTGATGCACATTTGTGTGATTATTCGTCGCGTTCGTGTAAACAAGATCGGAAAAAATATCGAAGGTGCCCTTGCCCTTTGGGGCTGAATGATGCACCAATTCCCCCGACAGCATTTAGATAAGGTTAAGGCAAAGACATGGCCCACGGCATGATTGATAGCGCGATGAAACCGACTGAAACGATTTCGGTGCGTGACGTATTTGGAATTGACACGGATATGGTTGTTCATGGGTTTGCAGAGCGCACCGAGCGTGTGCCGGAAGTAGACCACACGTATAAGTTTGATCCAGATACAACGATGGGCATTTTGGCCGGATTTTCGCACAATCGTCGCGTCATGATCCAAGGGTATCACGGGACAGGGAAATCGACGCATATTGAACAGGTCGCGGCGCGTTTGAATTGGCCATCGGTGCGTGTGAATTTGGACAGCCACATCAGTCGGATTGATTTGATCGGGAAAGATGCGATTAAGTTGAAAGATGGCATGCAAGTGACCGAATTTCACGAAGGGATCCTGCCTTGGGCGTTGCGCAACCCTGTTGCGATTGTTTTTGATGAATATGACGCGGGCCGCGCGGATGTGATGTTTGTGATCCAGCGTGTTTTGGAACATGATGGAAAACTGACCCTGTTGGATCAAAACGAAATTATCACGCCGCATCCCTATTTCCGTTTGTTTGCGACAGCGAATACCGTTGGCTTGGGTGATACAACGGGTTTGTATCACGGAACGCAACAGATCAACCAGGCGCAAATGGACCGTTGGTCATTGGTGTCAACGTTGAATTATCTGTCGATTGATGCAGAAACGGCAATCGTTTTGTCCAAGGCGCCTCATTATAACACCGAAGCGGGACGCAAGACCGTCAAGCAGATGGTCACGGTTGCCGATTTCACGCGTACCGCATTTATGAATGGTGACCTATCCACAGTGATGAGCCCGCGTACGGTCATTAACTGGGCGCAGAATGCTGAAATTTTCCGCAGCGTTGGGTATTCGTTCCGGTTGTCATTCCTGAATAAATGCGATGAACTAGAGCGTCAGACAGTGGCTGAATTTTTCCAGCGGTGCTTTGACGAGGAATTGCCAGAGAGCGCGGCGAGCGTTAGCTTGGGATAATTAAAACGGTGATGCGCCTTGGGCGCATCGCTGATATATTGGGCCTTTGGCCCGTGTGCCTCCGGCGGGGATATTTTTAGACAAAAAATGCTGTTGGAGTGCGCTTGGTTTTAGCAAGGGGCGTTTGCGATGTCCAAAGGGTCTGATAACCCAGCCGATCCGTTTAAAAAGGCACTGGCCGAGGCCACCAAGGTCATGGCACATGATGCGGAATTAAGCGTTACCTATTCCGTGGATCCGTCGGGGATATCGGGGGATACCGTGCGTCTGCCGCAGATCAGTCGCCGCATGACGCGCGATGAGGTATTGGTGGCGCGCGGGACGGCGGATGCCTTGGCGCTGTATCACCGGTATCATGATGTGGGCACGCATAGTCGATATGCGCCACCCGGTGCGATTGCCCGCGAGCTGTATGAGGCTATGGAGACCGCGCGGTGTGAGGCATTGGGCGCGCGCGATATGCCCGGGACGGCTGGCAACATTGATGCCAAAATAGGTGCAGAGGCCGAGCGATTGGATTATGGATCCATTCGGGATAAATCCGAGGCGCCGTTGTCCGTCGCGGCGGGATATATGATCCGGCATTTGGCCACCGGACGCGATTTGCCTAATGCGGCCCAAAATGTGATGGAGCTGTGGCGCGGGTTTATCGAAGAACAGGCCGCGGACACATTGGAGAATTTGCAAAATAAGCTGGCAGATCAGGCTGAGTTTGCCCGTTTTGCCCGTCAAGTGATTACAGATTTAGGATATGGCGACCAGCTGGGCGATGATCCAGATGCGCCCGAGGATGACCCCCAAGACGACGCGCAACAGGACCAAGAAGAAGAGCAAGAGCCAGATAGCACCGGTCAGGATGACAACGAAGAGGATCAGCCTGACGCCAGCCCCGAGCAAAGCCAAGAGCAACAGCAAGACACCGCTGAGGCGCAATTATCCCAAGATGACAGCGTCGATGACGAAATGTCAGATGAGATGGAGATGCCCGACGGGGATGCCCCTCTAGAGCCACCAGCGCCGCAACCGATTTCGGATGCGGATCCAAATTACGTCGTCTTTGACACCACATTTGACGAGGAAATCAGCGCAGAGGAATTGGCAGAACCGGCAGAATTGGAACGGCTGCGGGCCTATCTGGATCAGCAGTTAGAACCGTTGAAAGGTGCGGTCAGCCGTTTGGCCAATAAATTACAGCGCCGATTGCAGGCGCAACAAAACCGCAGTTGGTTGTTTGACCTAGAAGAGGGCATATTAGACGCGGGCCGTTTGGCGCGTGTTGTGGCAAACCCCACCACCCCACTGAGTTTCAAGACAGAAAAAGACACCGAATTCCGTGACACGGTGGTGACGTTATTGTTGGATAATTCGGGATCGATGCGGGGACGGCCAATTTCGATTGCCGCAATCTGTGCGGACGTTTTGGCGCGCACGTTAGAACGGTGCAACGTCAAGGTGGAAATCCTAGGCTTTACCACCCGTGCGTGGAAAGGTGGGCAAAGCCGAGAAAAATGGCTGCAAGAGGGACGCCCCCAACAACCGGGCCGTTTGAATGATCTGCGTCACATTATTTATAAATCGGCCGATGCGCCGTGGCGGCGGGTGCGCCCCAATTTGGGGTTAATGATGAAAGAGGGCCTGTTAAAGGAAAACATTGACGGCGAAGCGTTAGAATGGGCACATCGCCGTATGATCGCGCGCCCTGAGCAGCGCAAAATCCTGATGGTCATTTCCGACGGCGCGCCGGTGGATGACAGCACATTATCGGTCAACCCCGCGAATTATTTGGAAAAACATCTGCGCGATGTGATTGCCATGGTGGAACGGCGCCGTGCGGTCGAATTGCTGGCCATCGGGATCGGGCATGATGTGACACGCTATTACGATCGCGCGGTCACGATCACCGATGTGGACCAATTGGCGGGGGCCATGACGGAACAACTGGCAGCCCTGTTTGACAGCGATCCACGCGCCCGCGCCCGCGTCATGGGCATCAAAAAGGTAGGGTAACCATGTATCAAAGCTATGAGGTGTCGTCATCGCCGGAACTAGGTCCCGCGCGATTACAAAAATTGCGTGCCAAACTGGTACAATCAGGATTGAATGGGTTTTTGGTCCCCCATTCAGATCGCTATCAGGGGGAATATTTGGCCCCCTGTGACGAACGCTTGGCTTGGCTGACGGGATTTACGGGATCGGCCGGATTTTGCATCGTTTTGGAGCAGGCCGCAGGTGTTTTTACTGACAGTCGCTATTACGAACAGGTGCGCAGTCAAATTCGTGCGCCCTTTGTCGCGGTGGATTGGCCCGAGACGACAGGACCGGACTGGATTGTGACCCATATGACCAACGGTGTGATCGGGTTTGACCCATGGCTGCATTCTGCTGCAGAAATCGCGCAGTATCGCAAAGTATTGGCGGACCACGGCATCACATTGCAGCCCTGCGATAATTTGATCGATGCCGTATGGACGGATCAACCCCCTGCCCCACAACGGTCCGCACGGGCCTATGGCGTTGAATGGGCCGGTCGGTCGCATCAGGATAAATGCCGCGATATTGCGAACACCCTGAAACAGGGTAAACAGTCGGCCGCGATCATCACATTGACCGACAGCATCAGTTGGTTGCTGAATATTCGGGGCGATGATGTGATTCACAACCCGATCGTGCAGGCCTATGCCATTTTGCACGACACGGGCATCGTGGATGTGTTTACCGATCCATCCAAACTGGCGCAGCTGACCGACCATTTGGGGCCAGAGGTGCGGGTGCATCCGCAATCGGAAATACTGAACCATTTGGGCCGACTTTCGGGCCGTGTTTTGGTGGATAAATCCAGCGTGCAACAGGCCATTGTCGATCAACTGACCCAAGCTGGCGTTGATATTGTCATGGGCCAAGATCCTGTGACTTTGCCAAAATCCATCAAGAACCCCACCGAATTGGCCGCAGCACGCGATACACATCTGCGCGATGCGGGATATATGTGCGAATTTCTGGCGTGGCTTGATGATCAAAACCCAGATCAGATCACAGAAATTGATGTGGCACAGCATTTGGAACGCATCCGGCGGCAAGACGATCATCTGGTGGATATCAGCTTTGACACGATTTCGGCCAGCGGACCGCATGCTGCATTGCCCCATTATCGTGTGACCCATGACACGAACCAAACCTTGGTTCATGACTCGGTCATGCTGATCGACAGTGGCGGACAATACCGCGATGGCACCACGGATATCACACGCACCGTTGCCGTTGGCAGCCCTGCACCTGAAATCGCCGCCGCATTTACACGCGTGTTGCAGGGGATGATTGCCATTTCCAGCCTGCGGTTTCCCAAATCGACGACAGGACGCGACATTGATGCATTCGCACGTGCAGCCCTATGGGCGGCGGGGCAGGATTATGGACATGGTACGGGCCACGGCATCGGCCATCACCTCTGTGTTCACGAAGGCCCCCAAGGCATTTCCAAACGCACAGACACCCTATTTCAACCCGGCATGATCGTCTCAAACGAACCGGGGTATTATAAATCTGGATCCTTTGGCATTCGGACCGAAAATCTGATCGTTGTGCGCGATTGTGATCCAGAATTTCCTGGGTTTTATGAATTTGAAACGCTGACCTATGTGCCAATTGATCGGCGATTGATCGTTGTTGATATGCTGTCACCCAGTGAACGCAATTGGATCAATGGGTATCACCAAACCTGCCGCGACATTATTGGGCCTCGCTTAAATGATGAAACGCGGCTATGGTTGCAGCGCGCGACCCAGCCTGTGTGACAGCACAGGATCAGCACGCCAATAAAAACCATAGAAAGGATTATTAATGGCCAATCATATTTCAATTCGTCCAGCCCAAGGCATGTGGAGCGTTCGTGCCGGCGGTGCCGTCATCGGCGAAAGCGCAAATGCGCTAGAATTGATCGAAGGCGATTACCCGCCCGTCATTTATTTTCCCAAATCAGACCTAGCCATGGCGTTTTTGTCGCGCACGGATGCCACCAGCCAATGTCCGTTCAAAGGCCAAGCCACGTTTTATTCCATCACCACCAAAAGTCAGACAATCGAAAACATGGCTTGGAGTTACGAAGACCCCAAATCTGATGTCGCCGCGATCAAGGATTATGTGGCCTTTTATAACCAAGACCGTGTGGCTGTTGAACAGCTGTAATGATCAACTGTGCTCCTCGGCCGCGGTGTCGGCCAAGGCCTTGGCATAGGCGCGCAAGGCGTCCACTTCGTACAGTAAACCGATGATTTGCGCGGGCTGATCTTTGCCTGCGACGCGCAACACGGGCAAGACGGCCGAATGGGTGCGTTGGAACACGGGCATTGCGCCCTTTAGCGTGCCGAATTCACTGACAAATGTGCCCTCTTTGACCATGGTCCAATGATCGGTGGTGGGGGTTTCGATGGGTGTCATCACATCACGATTTGCCACCAAGGCCAACACATAGGATTGCGGCCCTGCAGCCAAATCAATCCCGCGCCGCTGTAGTTGTGTCAGGAAAAACGACCGGTCCACAAATCGGGCCGACAGGGCACTGGCCAAGGATACCGCGACCAAAACGGCCAATCCTGTTTGCCAATCCCCCGTCATTTCAAATACGATCAATGTGGTCGAAATGGGCGCGCTTAGCACCGCTGCGGCGACAGCGGCCATACCTGCCAAGGCATAGACGGCATAGCCCCCCGACAGATCCGGAATGATCGACGTCGCAATATCGCCAAAGGCCAGCCCCGTCAGCGCCCCCACCATCAGCGCCGGCGAAAACACACCCCCGCCCATACGCCCGCCCATGGTAATGGCCACGGCGGCCACCTTGACCACCGCAAACACAATGGCGGCGGACCACACCAACTGTCCCTTTAACGCGGCAAAGGTGGTTTCATAGCCGACCCCAATGATGACGGGAAACTGGGTCGCGATGACCCCCAGCAGCAAACCAGCAACCGCAGGGCGCAAAAACCGCGGTAGGTTTAGGTGGTTTTGCACCCTGCTGGCCACATCATCGGCCAAAAAAATCGACCGCATCAAGACCACGGCCACCAAACCACACAGCAGCCCAAGGATCATAAAGGCCGGAATTTCAGCATAAAAGGACAGCGAATTCGACAGGGGCAGATTGAATTCCTTGAAATCCCCAAAGACCAATTGATGCACCACGGCCCCTGCCACCGATGCAATCACAATAGGCGCAAAGGCATGCAGCGCAAAGTGGCGCAAAATCACCTCAAGCGCAAAGAGCGCGCCAGCAATCGGTGCGTTAAAACTGGCGGCCACCGCTGCGGCGACCGCGCATCCCAACAAATCCCGCGCGGTAACGCCTTGGGCGCCCAACCATGTGCAGACCTTGGTCGATATCATAGCTGCGATGTGCACAACTGGCCCCTCGCGTCCGGCTGATCCGCCCGTTGACAGGGTGATGAAACTGGCCATAGCGCTGGCCCAGCCTTCTTTGATTTCGACGCGCCCGTCACGCAGGGCGGCGGCCTCAATCACGTCGGCCACGGATCGAACGCGGCTATCTTGGGTCATCAGGTGGAAAATCAGGCCAACACTCACACCGCCCAAAGTGGGGATTAAGACAACCCAATACCACGACAGCGTTTCCGCAAAACTGTGTAATCGGCTGACATCGGATGTGCCATAGGCTGTGGCCTGAACCCATTCTATGCCGATGCGAAACACCACCGCAGCGGCCCCCGACACAATGCCCAACACCAAGGCAACCAGCCAAAATCCAAAATGCAACGAAAATTGCACCCCACGCATTTCGACATGGGATTTTATGCGATGCAAATATTCGTTGACCCGTGGCTGCGACATTGAACCAATCTTTTCAACCCAGAAACAAGGCTTTAAGCTAGCCCCATCTTAGTCACAGCCACAGGGATCTTGCAATGACCCAAGCCACAGTTTTTCATACCCTTGAAAGGGTTTTTGGCGATCGTTTCACAACATCCCCATCAGATCGCGACAACCATGGCCGATCCGAAAGCTATTTCGATACAATGCCCCCCGATGCGGTCGTCTATGTGCGGGATGAACAGGACTGTATTCGTTTGGTGGAACACTGTTATGCAAACGATCTGGCCATGATACCCTGGGGCGCCGGCACATCGCTTGAGGCGCAGGCCGCCGCACCGCAGGGC
>CBFHVU010000111.1:7537-7807 GCA_965659465.1 uncultured Paracoccaceae bacterium
TTTGCGTTGATTTTTCGCAAATGAACCGCGTATTGGACATTGATTGCGAAAATATGCTGGTCATGATTGAACCCGGAATTACACGCAAAGCATTGGATCATGCCCTGCGTCATACGGGCCTGTTTTTCCCCGTCGATCCGGGTGCAGACGCCACATTGGGCGGAATGGCATCGACACGGGCCAGCGGGACAACAACAGTTCGCTACGGCACAATGCGCGACAATGTACGCGCCCTGCGCGTGGTCACAGTAGGGGGCCAGGTCATCGAAA
>CBFHVU010000112.1:0-7768 GCA_965659465.1 uncultured Paracoccaceae bacterium
AGCTATCGGATGAATTAGAAAAATTCCTTCATGATATGGGCGTTGTGGGCGATGCTTGGGAAAAACTGTTCGATGAAACTATCGCGGGCCTGACCTTTGTGGTCAACGGCGACGAATTGAATATAGAAGGCACGCTAAGCCTGCTAACCGAACAAGACCGCGACCTGCGCCAAGCGGCAGCCGAAGAATTGGCCCGCGTCTTTGGCGAAAACATCCGCACCTTTGCCCGTGTTCATAACACCCAAGCCAAGGAAAAGGAAATCATCGATCGCTGGCGCGGCATGCCCACCGCGCAAAGCGCACGCCATCTGGCCAACCATGTCGAACCCGAGGTGGTCGAAGCCCTGCGCAACGCGGTCGTCGCAGCCTATCCTAAACTCAGCCACCGCTACTATGAATTGAAACGCAAATGGCTAGGGCTGGATCGCATGCAGGTCTGGGATCGCAACGCGCCCCTGCCCATGGAAAACACCCGCATCGTCGATTGGGATCAGGCGCGTGAAATTGTCATAGATGCCTACGGCAGCTTTGATCCCCGCATGGCCGATCTGGCACAACCCTTCTTTGATCGCGGCTGGATCGATGCGCCTGTTAAACCGGGCAAGGCGCCTGGGGCTTTCGCCCATCCCACGGTCACAGATGTGCATCCCTATGTGATGCTCAACTATCTGGGCAAACCGCGCGATGTCATGACACTGGCCCACGAATTGGGCCACGGCGTACATCAG
This sequence comes from uncultured Paracoccaceae bacterium, assembly GCA_965659465.1. Lineage (GTDB taxonomy): Bacteria > Pseudomonadota > Alphaproteobacteria > Rhodobacterales > Rhodobacteraceae > CAJXSD01. The sequence continues at coordinate 729 of CBFHVU010000112.1, forward strand.
GTGCTGGCCGCAGATCAGGGCGAAATGCTCTCCTCCACTCCGTTGACACTGGCCGAAACGGCATCAGTCTTTGGCGAAATGCTGACTTTCCGTAAAATGCTAGATGGCGCACGCGACCAAAACGAACGCTGCGTCATGCTCGCTGGCAAAGTCGAAGACATGATCAACACAGTCGTGCGCCAAATCGCCTTTTATGATTTCGAATGCAAATTGCACGCCGCACGCCGTCAGGGCGAATTGACCCCAGATGATATCAACGCGCTGTGGATGTCTGTGCAGGCACAATCCTTGGGCGATGCCTTTGACTTCATGCCCGGATATGAAACCTTCTGGGCCTATATCCCGCATTTCATCCACTCGCCCTTCTACGTCTACGCCTATGCCTTTGGCGATGGGTTGGTGAACGCCCTCTATGCCGTCTACCAAGAAAACCCAGAAGGTTTCCAGGATAAATACTTCGACATGCTGCGCGCAGGTGGGTCAAAACACCACTCCGATCTCTTGGCTCCCTTCGGCCTTGACGCATCAGACCCCGAATTCTGGGACAAAGGCCTCTCAATGATCTCAGATATGATCGACGAACTTGAGACGATGGAAAACGCCTAATCTTTCATTTTTGCCATAAATACTCAAATCCCCCGATCTGCAAACCGCAGATCGGGGGATTTTTTAATGCACCAACACAAAACGCTGACTATTGCGCCGCTTTCAACTCCAAACGGCGCGCATGCAACACGGGCTCGGTATATCCCGACGGCTGAACGCGGCCCTCAAACACCAAATCACAGGCCGCCTGAAACGCCACGCCCTTAAAATCTGGCGCCATCGGGACATAGGCCGCATCGCCCGCATTCTGACGATCCACCACGACCGCCATTTTCTGCATCGCCGCCATGACCTGATCCCGCGATACCACACCATGATGCAACCAATTGGCCAAGGCTTGCGATGAAATACGACAGGTCGCGCGATCCTCCATCAAACCGATGTCATTGATATCTGGTACTTTGGAACAGCCAATCCCCTGATCCACCCAGCGCACAACATAGCCCAAAATGCCTTGGGCATTGTTTTCCACTTCGCGCGCGATATCGGCATCCGACAGGTTTTCACCCGCCATCACAGGGATCGACAACAAATCATCCAATGTGCCACGCGCACCGCCAGCGGCGATTTCATCTTGCACGTCAAAGACGTCGACCATGTGATAATGCGTGGCGTGCAACGTGGCGGCGGTCGGCGATGGCACCCAGGCGCAATTTGCCCCGGCCAAAGGATGACCAATTTTTTGATCCAGCATATCGGCCATCATGTCAGGCATCGCCCACATGCCCTTACCAATCTGCGCGCGCCCCTGCAGACCACAGGCCAGACCGATGTCAACGTTACGATCTTCATAGGATTTGATCCAAGCGGTGGATTTCATGGCCCCTTTGGGCAAAAACGCTCCAGCCTCCATGCTGGTGTGGATTTCATCGCCTGTGCGATCCAAGAAACCGGTATTGATAAACGCCACCCGCGATTTCGCCGCACGGATACATTCGCGCAGATTGGCAGAGGTCCGGCGCTCTTCGTCCATGATGCCCAGTTTGACGGTGTTGCGCGGCAGACCAAGGATATCTTCGACCATGTCAAAGATTTCGACGGCAAAGGCCACCTCGTCCGGTCCATGCATTTTGGGTTTTACGACATAGACCGACCCATGCAGCGAATTGCCGCCATCGCGTTTCAAATCATGCATCGCAATCAGTGTTGTGATCAGCGCATCCATGATCCCTTCGCCAATTTCATTCCCATCGCGGTCAATTACAGCCGGATTGGTCATCAAATGCCCCACATTGCGCACCAACATCAGGCTGCGGCCCTTTAGCGTCACGGGCTCGCCGCTACGGTCGGTATAGGTCAGATCAGGGTTTAAGACGCGGGTAAATGTTTTGTCGCCTTTGGTGACGGTTTCGGACAAATCACCACGCATCAACCCCAACCAGTTGCGATAGGCAATTACCTTGTCCGCCGCATCAACGGCCGCCACGCTGTCTTCGCAATCCATTATGGTGGACAGGGCCGATTCCAGACGGATATCGGAAATCCCAGCGGAATCGGTGGACCCGATGGGGCTGTCTGGATCAATATCAATGATGATGTGCAGACCATTGTTTTTCAAAATAATGCTGCGGGGGGCATCGGCATCGCCGATATATCCCATATATTGACTGGGGTCGGCCAAGCCTGCATCGCCGGCCCGCAACTGCCCCCCCGCGACAGACAGCGACATAATATCAGACCATGACGCATCCGCGAGCGGTACAGCCGCATCCAAAAAGGCACGCCCCTTGGCAATCACCCGCGCGCCGCGGGCTGCGTCATAGCCCCCAGCACTGGGTAAATCGCCCAGCGCGTCAGTGCCATAAAGCGCATCATAAAAACTACCCCAACGGGCATTGGCCGCATTCAGCGCAAAGCGTGCGTTCATCACGGGCACAACCAGCTGTGGTCCTGCAACACTGGCAATTTCGGGATCTACGTTTTGCGTGTCAATTTGAAATTCTTCACCCTCAGGCACCAAATACCCAATGTCGCGCAAGAAATCCTGATACGCAGCACTATCATGGGGCTGGCCGCGATCTTTGATGTGCCATTCGTCCACTTGCGATTGAATTTTTTCGCGAACCGCCAACAACGCGCGGTTTTTAGGCCCCAGTTCATGCACCAACTTAGCTAAACCGCCCCAAAATGTATCTGCAGAAACACCTGTGCCGGGCAAAGCTTGATTTTCAACAAAGTCTGCCAATTCAGGCGCTATTTTTAATCCGTCGATTTCGATGCGATTCATGGTTTCCCGGCCTTTCAGTGTACAATGGAATACCGCATATATAGGGCAAAAGTTTCCGATCGGCAACAAAATCGGTGTGAAAAATTTACCAATTTTGACAAATTATCTTTCAAGTTTTGCTTGATAATTGTTGTGACCTTCGCCCGTTTCTGCACCGATCCGAACAATATTTCACGTCATCCCAGACCTTTTGCCATTTTTTACGCCATGTAAATGGCAACCCACAGGTGGCACAGGTTTTCTGTGGCAGATCGCGTTTTGATACATTTTTAGGCATTGCATGCTCGTTTTGGTTTCGTTTATCAGTATACGGTATCGGCCGTACATTGGATGTAAATCCTCAAATCAAGCGGTATTACTGCATTCAGTTTGACATTGTCTGCAAGGCATATCACCCTGTGCAAATCAATAATTTTCGCAGGCAAACAAAGGACTTTTCCATGAGCGCGGAACCCATTTACCTTAGCGATTATCAAGCCCCCTCTTATTTGGTTGATCACGTCGAGCTGGTGTTTGATTTGGCGCCCACCGCCACACGCGTGCGCTCAAAGATCAAATTCCGCCCCAATCCCGATCAATCCAATCGCCACTTTTTCCTGCACGGGGTTGATTTAACCCTGATCTGCGCAACGATTGACGGCCAGCCCGTCGAATTAACCCCCGCAGATGAGGGCATCACCTGCCCCGCCCCTGATGCGCCATTTCTGTGGGAATGCGAGGTTGAAATAAACCCCCAAGGCAATACCGCGCTTGAGGGGCTATATATGTCAAACGGCATGTATTGCACCCAGTGCGAAGCGGAAGGGTTTCGCAAAATCACCTATTACCCTGACCGGCCGGATGTCTTGGCCCCGTTTCGGGTGCGGGTCAATGGGGATCTGCCCGTGTTACTCTCAAACGGGAACCCCGTTGCATCGGGGGATGGATGGGCCGAATGGGATGATCCGTGGCACAAGCCTGCCTATCTGTTTGCCTTGGTTGCGGGGGAATTGTTTGCCCACAGTGATACATTTACAACCCAGTCCGGTCGCGCGGTCGCGTTGAATATCTGGGTGCGTGATGGGGATCAAAACAAATGCGCCTTTGGCATGCAGGCGCTGAAATCGTCGATGGACTGGGACGAACGCGTCTATGGCTGCGAATATGACCTAGACGTGTTTAACATCGTGGCCGTGGATGATTTCAACATGGGTGCAATGGAAAACAAGGGGTTAAATATCTTTAACTCTAGCTGCATCTTGGCCCGTGATGACATGACAACGGACGCCGGTTTTCAACGGGTCGAGGCGATCGTTGCGCATGAATATTTCCACAACTGGACAGGCAATCGCGTGACCTGCCGCGACTGGTTCCAGCTGAGTTTGAAAGAGGGTTTGACCGTGTTCCGCGATGCCCAGTTCACCGCTGATATGCGCAGCCCCTCGGTCAAACGCATCAGCGACGCCAATGCCATGCGCACCGCCCAGTTCCGCGAGGACGGAGGCCCCTTGGCCCATCCTGTGCGCCCGTCCAGTTTTGTCGAGATCAACAATTTCTACACCCTCACCGTCTACGAAAAGGGGGCCGAATTGATCCACATGCTAAAAACATTGGTCGGACAGGACAACTATTACAAAGCTGTGCGCCACTATCTGGATGAAAACGACGGACGCGCGGCCACGATCGAAGATTGGCTGGCCGCCTTTGAAACGGTGACAGGGCGCGATTTGGGACAGTTCAAAATTTGGTACGAACAGGCAGGCACGCCGCGTATTGATGTCCAGCAGCATTTCGATAATGGAACTTTGCGGCTGGATATCACCCAACACACGCTCCCCGCCCCCCAGGGCAATGTCCAAGATCCGCGTGTGATCCCGATTGCCGTGGGTCTGCTGTCGCAAACGGGTGCCGAATTGGTCCCAACCCAAGTGTTGGAACTGACCGAGGCCCGCCAAAGTTTCGAATTTCATGATCTGACAGAAAATCCGATTGTGTCCATTTTGCGCGGGTTTTCGGCCCCTGTGATTGTGACCACCCAAACCACGAACGCCCAACGTGCCGTGCAATTGGCGCATGATACCGACCCCTATTGCCGTTGGGATGCGGGCCAGACCTTGGGCATGGATGTCATCGTCAACAAAATTCAAAACAAACCCGCCGATGATGATCTATGGCTGGATGCGATCCATACGTTGATGGTTCAGAACCATATTGACCCCGCCTTGCGGGCGATGGTGTCGGCATTGCCAGCCCCCGATACGGTGGCACAATATCTGGCGGGGCAAAACCTGCCCGTTGACCCAGATCAGATTGAAACCGTGTTACGCGACCTGTCGCTGGCCTTGGCCCAGAAAATGGCGGATGATTTGCCGGCCCTTTATGCGGCCAATCAGGTGCATGATGCCTATGCCCCCACCGCAGATCAGGCCGCAAAACGGGCCTTGGGCAACCGCGTGTTATCCCTGTTATCACAGTTGGATCATGGCGTACAGGCGCAGGCACAGTTTGAAACATCTGACAATATGACGGAAAGTCTGGCCGCGTTGGTGGCTTTGGTCAATTTTGGGGATGCAGCACCTGCCTTGGGTGCGTTTTATCGCAAATGGCAATCGGAACGGTTGGTGATTGATTTGTGGTTTAGCACGCAAATCGTCAACGCCCCCGCCGCCCGCGCGGTTGGTATCGCACGCGATCTAATTGCCCACTCCGATTTCACCATCAAAAACCCAAACCGCGTGCGGTCGGTATTGGGCGCGTTGGCGGGAAACCTGGCCGGGTTTCATCAGGCCGATGGCAGTGGCTATGAATTATTTGCGGATATGTTGATCAAACTTGATCCGTTAAACCCACAAATCTGTGCGCGCCTATCATCGGCCTTTTCCACTTGGAAACGCTATGACGCGGCGCGGCAATCGTTGATGGCGGCACAGATGGATCGCATCTTGGCGCAGCCCACACTGTCCAATGATACCCGCGAAATGCTAAGTCGGATGCGCGCATGAGCCCCTATAAGTTTACCAAACAGGGCCGAAACCCCGCAACCAGCATTGGTATTGCACTGATGTGGACCTTGGTGGCGATCCTATACACAAGGTTTGACGCCCATTTTATCATCGTTGCGGTATTGATCGGAGTGACACTGCCCGCCTGCCTGGATTGGATCAAGAACCCGCAATCAGGCTTGGACATCGACCCCACAGGGGTGCGATGGTATTCGGCAAAGCGTCAAGGCCAGATTGCGCTCGCCGAAATTGATCATTTACGGTTTCATACCGGATTGGATGGCACCCGCCGCATTGTCATTGTGGATACACTGGGGCGCAAAACACGAATCCCATACGAATCTACGCCGCCTCATAAACCGCTAAAACACTGGCTACGTCTGGCAGAAATTCCGTTCCAAGATCGCCATTTTTCATGGTAGAATAGAAAATATATCGAAACGTATAAAATGTATAACTAAGGTCATATTTTCGATGCGAATGCCCCAGTGCGATCTGTTCATTTCACGCGCAATCCACTGAAAATGCCTTTTTTGGCCTTAATACGCGTTCATGTATTCGGCAAATGTACAGGATTAACGAATGCCTGCTGGTGGTTTTATTGAACAAACACTTGGGTCACTGTTTGGCTATCGCAATCACGCCGAACCGTTCGAGATTTTGCAATCCGTCAAAGACACCCTATTGGACGACCCAAAAACCGAACAGTTGCTGGACAACTGCGGCCTGCCCATTTCCCACCAAAGCGAAGAGGAACTGGAGCAATCTTGGTACCTATCGCGTGGGGAAAAATTGGCGGATTTGGCCGAATGGGATCAGCTGGGCCGCGAAATTCAAGAATTTGACAAAATGAACGCCACCACCGCATCGGGCATGCCCATTTCCGAGGCCCTGACCTTGGGCGCACGCAAGGTTGTGTTAGCGCCCATACGTGACGCGTTGGAAAATGGGGGGCATCAACCCAGCCTGGATGTATTTCATGATGTCCATGATGCCATGCACGCCCATCCCCGAAATTATGGGTTGGCGGCTTTGTTGTGCTTGGCCCATGTGGATGCAGGATTCATATGGCTAAATTATACAGGCAAAGTACAAAAACATATCGCGCACAAAACATTTCGCCGCCATTTCGCCATGGCGCAGGAAATATTGAACAATTACAACGCCTATGATTTGGGGTCATCGTTGTTGGCGCTGACACAATGCGCGATTTTGCCGGGCCTTGA
>CBFHVU010000113.1:0-7608 GCA_965659465.1 uncultured Paracoccaceae bacterium
GTATTACGAAGTGGGTGCGCGCGTCGTACATACAGTTGCACGGTCATAAACGACAACGCGTTGCCGCGTGTGAAATTCGTATGTATGGGTCAAATCATACCGAAACGGGGCAATGTTGCTTTTGATATGCGTTTCGTATAATGATAATTATGTTAAATAATTTGTGGTTGATTATCTCTGCGACATCGCAAATATATAAGATCTTACCATACCGGGACACCAAATGGCTCATTGTCGAACACTTACGAAGATTATGGATGCCACATCCATTGATGAGTTGTGGCAGGAATGGCTCCGATCAATGATCCAAAATTTCGGGTTCGATCGATTGTTATATGGGTCCACACGGTTTGCGACGGGTTCGGCGTTGGGCAATGCTGGTGATCAGTTGATTTTAACCAATTACTGCGAAGATTACCTAAGAGAGTTTGTCGACACCGGATTGTATCAACATGGTCCAATGTTGAAATGGGCCTTGAACAATACAGGCGCCTGCAGCTGGTCGGCTATCGCAGAATTTGTCTCAAAGCAAGAAATCACACCCCAAATGCAAGACGTCCTGAACCTGAATAAAAGGTATGGTGTGACCGCAGGTTATACAATCAGTTTTCAACCAATCAACGAACGGTCGCGAAGCGCGATATCATTAGCCATGAACCAAAATAAATCACAATCTGAAGCGGATGCGATATGGATGAAACATGGCGATGAGATTTTATTAATCAACAAGGTCGCACATACCAAATCGCTTACCCTGCCCCATAATACAAGCTCGGGAAAACGATTAACGGGTCGCCAGCGTGAAGTTTTATCATGGGTAAGCGACGGGAAAACAATTCAAGATATCGCCAAGATACTGGCTGTTTCGCCCCAAACGGTTGAAAAACATCTGCGTTTGGCGCGGGATACACTGGATGTTGAAACAACGGCGCAGGCCATTTTACGATTGGCGTTACAAAACCAGATTTTTGTCTTTCCCGCCTAACGTGGGTGTCGTAGGTAAGCTTTTCCTTACTTTTCTCAATTTAAGAAAAGCGTTACCGTTGGTCATGTTCGGTGAGTAATGGCTAAGCCATTCGGACACTGGTGGTAAATCCATGCATATTTCATGGCTCTGCCACCGCTACTAAATGTTTCTGGTTTGACCTAATCCCCATTTATTTAAACTGGACACGAAAAAAGGCGGCGCAAATTTTGCACCGCCTTTATTTTTTACGGATCGTTCGCTTAGCCTTGGACTGCTTTTGCAACTTCGGCTGCGAAATCTTCTGATTTTTTCTCGATTCCTTCACCAACGGCCAAACGCACGAAACCTGTGATTTCTACACCGGCTTCTTTGGCGGCTTGCTCGACGGTCAAGTCAGGGTTGATCACGAAAGACTGTCCCAACAAAGTGACTTCGCCCAAGAACTTTTTCATCCGGCCTTCGATCATTTTTTCAATCACGGCTTCTGGCTTGCCAGATTCGCGCGCTTGATCAACCAGAATTGCTTTTTCGCGTTCGACATAGGCTGCGTCCAATTCGTCTGCATTCAACGCGGCTGGGTTTACAGCGGCGATGTGCATTGCGACTTGGCGACCGAACTCTGGGTTTGATCCCTTAAGTGCAACCAATACGCCAATTTGGCCCATATCTGTCGCGGCTGCGTTGTGGACATATGTCGCCACTTCGTCGCCAGTCAAAATGGTCATCCGGCGCAGTGTCATGTTTTCGCCGATTGTTGCGATTTTGTCTGTCAGAATGTCTGCTACGGATTTGCCGTCTACAGACGCGTCTGCCAGTTCTTCGACGCTGTTCACACCCAAGCCTGCTTTGGCGAACGATGCAACCATCGCTTGGAAGTCCGCGTTTTTCGCAACAAAGTCGGTTTCTGAGTTGATTTCAACAGCAACACCTTTGCCACCATCTACGGCTACTGCGACCAAGCCTTCTGCCGCAACGCGGTCAGATTTTTTCGCAGCTTTCGCCAAACCTTTGGTGCGCAGCCAGTCGATGGCCGCTTCGAAATCACCGTCGGTTTCTGTCAACGCTTTTTTCGCGTCCATCATACCTGCGCCAGTTGTTTCGCGCAGTTCTTTCACCATTGCAGCTGTAATTGCCATTGGTCAGATCCTTTTATTTACGTGACATATTCAGCGCAGGGGTTACCTGCGCTGTGTAATGATTTTGCAAAGGCCGAATTAGGCGTCTGCTGCGGTTTCTGGTGCGGCTTCTTCCAGCGCTTCTTCTGCTGGCAATTCTTCCATTGCACCGATGTCAACGCCTGCAGCGCCCATTTGTGCGGACATACCGTCCAGCGCCGCACGGCTGACTAGATCACAATACAATGCGATCGCACGTGCCGCGTCGTCGTTGCCTGGAATGATATAATCGATACCATCAGGTGAACAGTTTGTATCAACAACTGCAACAACGGGGATGCCCAATTTGTTTGCTTCTGCAATCGCCAACGCTTCTTTTTTCACGTCGATGACGAACAGCAGATCAGGAACGCCGCCCATTTCAGCAATACCGCCCAAGGACGCTTGCAGCTTGTCGCATTCGCGCTCTAGGTTCAGGCGTTCTTTTTTGGTCAAACCACCAACACCTGTTGATAGTTTTTCTGTGGATGTTTTCATACGCTGGATTGACTGGGAAACAGTGTTCCAGTTTGTCAGCGTGCCACCCAACCAACGGTGGTTCATGTAATACTGGGCGCATTTCTCAGCTGCTTCTGCAACTGGGCCGGCTGCTTGGCGTTTTGTACCAACGAACAATACGCGGCCACCCTTGGCAACGGTTTCACGAACAACGTTCAACGCCTGATCCAGCATAGGAACAGTTTGTGTCAGGTCCATGATGTGGATGCCGTTGCGCGCACCATAGATGAATGGTGCCATACGTGGGTTCCAACGCTGTGTTTGGTGGCCAAAGTGTACGCCAGCCTCTAGCAATTGGCGCAATGTGAACTCTGGAAGAGCCATAGTCTTATCCTTTCCGGTTTATGCCTTGGCGGGGGCGTGAAAGGGTTACCTTCAACCGGTGGACGTTATGGGGATGTCTGTCCCATAGGCCCGAAACCCCGCCTGCGATTTCAGTGGGGCTGCCTTAGCCCGTAATTTGCTTGTACGCAAGGCCTCTGCCATGCTTTTTTCACAAAAACACGCGTTCTACGAACCAATAGGCCCCGATCAGCGCAATTACACAGGATGCGGGCACCGCGATGCGCTCCCGATACCATGGTTTGCGACCAAACCAAAGCCCCACCGCGGCAAAGGCAATGGCAATTACCGTCAGCTGGCCAATTTCGACACCGATGTTAAACCCAATCAGGGCTGGGATGAACTGGGACTGCGGCAAACCAAATTCGCCCAATACGGATGCAAACCCCAAACCATGTAGCAAGCCAAAGGCAAATATCACCACAGGCCGCCATGTGTTTAGGCGATTTGACAGGATGTTTTCCACCGCCACGAACACGATGGATGCCGCGATTAACGGTTCCACAATGGCGCCCGAAATGGTCACCCATCCCAGCGCGCCTGCCGCCAATGTGATCGTATGCGCCAAGGTAAAGGCGCTGATTTGCCAAATCAACGCGCCCAGACCTGCAGACAGGAAAAACAGACCCAACACAAACAGGATATGGTCCAGTCCCTTGGGCAGGATGTGATCGAACCCCACAGGGATATAACTGACAAATGTGGCCCACCCGCTGACAGCAACAGCAGAACCGCCCGACAGCATTGGGTCGCTTGTGGCCCCATTTTGCAGCAATTGCGTCAACCCGTTTTCCACCCCCATCTGACGCAGTACGATATCGCCATTCTGTGCGGCCCATTGAAATGTCACTGGCCCCTGCCCTGATGTTTGGGCGCCAATCGTGACATAGGTGTATCGTGCGATGTCCGTGTTCCCGATCGGGTCAACACGCACAGCGGTCAGGGTCAATGGCAGGCGCTGATCATTTTGGGCCACAGTCATGGTTTGTTCAAACTGTGGCCAAATTTCCGTAAACTTGGCCGCCAAGATATCCCGATCAAGCGCGCGCAGTTCGTCATAGGTGGCAGATTTGTCTGATGCGTTTGTGTCTGTGACTTGGCTTAGGTCAATGCCTGCGATGATCGCCTCGGATGTCACGCGTATTTCTATGGTAATCTGCTTGCCGTTTTGGTTGAAATCTGCGACTGCTGGGATAACTTCGTGTGATGCGGCCTGTCCCGTTCCCCAAAGGATCATTAAGATGAAACAAGTTGTAAAATGCCCTAGTTTTTTGGCGAAATTCGTAAAACTATGTGTCACGTCTGGTTCCTTATTGGTTGGGCTGGCGACAATGGCAGTGTCGCACGAACTATGGATCGATACGCCGGATTTTCAACCCCCAAAAAACCAACCCATCCCGATCGAGTTGCGAAATGGTGAAAATTTGCAAGGCATTAACTTGTCATACTTTGACAACCGTATGGTGGAATTTTTCTATGATCAGGGCGCTATCACCCCCGCCAATGCGCGGTCGGGTGATTTGCCGGCCCTGACCATTCCGCCGCAAACCGATGGATTACTGCGGGTCGTCTACGTCAGCACGCCCCAGCGTATATATTACACAGGTATGGACAAATTCGCAGCCTTTGCCCGTCACAAAGATTTCGAATGGGCCATCCAAACCCATACTGACAACGCCTTTCCCACGGACCGCTTTGGCGAACGCTATACCCGATATTCCAAGGCATTGATCGGGGTGGGTACGGCCCAAGGGCGCGACAAAACCTATGGTTTGGATGTCGAATTTACTGCCTTGGATAACCCCTATACCGATAATGTGTCCTCTGGTTTGCGGGTGTTGTTGCAGTATGAAAGTGCCCCACGCGCGGATGCGCAAGTTGAGGTGTTTGAAAAATCGCCCACAGGCGATGTCCGTGTTTTCACCACACGCACCGATGATATGGGGGTGGCCACCATCCCCGTAAAGGAGGGGCATAAATACCTGTTGGATCATGTCGTATTGCGCCCCCTGCCCCCAGAGGCGCGCAGTTCTGACACCGATCCCGTTTGGGAAAGCCTTTGGGCAGCCTTAACGTTCGAGGTGGCGCAATGATAGGTCCAATTTGCATCGGATCAGTATTGTGGGATATCATCGGCAAAACAGACCGCGCCATGAAACAGGGTCATGACGTCCCTGGTCGGATCACGCGCATTCCCGGTGGTGTGGCCTATAATATCGCGCAGGAATTGGTGCGCCTTGGGCGTCGTCCTGTCTTGCTCAGCTCTGTCGGGCAGGATGCGGATGGCGCGGGGCTGCTGGCGCATTGTGAAACGATGGGGATGCAGGTTGATCACGTCCACGTCGCCCGCGATCTGCGAACGGACAGTTATATGGCGATTGAGGATGCAAAGGGATTGGTTGCCGCCATCGCCGACTCCCATTCTCTGGAACAGGCGGGTGATTTGATTTTGCAACCGCTCTTTGATGGTCGCTTGGGGTCTGCGCGCCAGCCCTATCGCGATATGATTGTGATTGATGGCAATTTGACGGCTGATCTGTTGGCAACCATCTGCACCCTGCCGGAATTTTCACGCGCTGATGTGCGTGTTGTGCCCGCATCACCTGGGAAAGCGGAACGATTGTTGCCGTTTTTTCAAATGCCCAATGCCGCGTTTTATGTAAACAGGTATGAAGCTGAAATCCTCTGCAATCAGAAATTTGCCACCGCCACGGCGGCAGCTGCAGGCATGCTGGCCCAAGGCGCAGCCCGTGCCATTGTCACCGATGGCAGCGCGTCTGTTTGTGATGCGATTACGGGCGGCGACCCTGTAACCGTGCCTGTCCCACAGGTCGCCCATGTGGCCCGCGTAACGGGGGCTGGCGATACGTTTTTGGCCGCGCATATGCAGGCGGAATTGACAGGATATGATCGAACACAGGCCCTGACCCATGCCGCCGCCGCGGCCAGCGCCTATGTTTGCGGAAAGGACACCTATGAATTTTGATACACACCCCGATGTTGCACAGGCGCTGGAACAGGGAACGCCTGTTGTTGCCCTGGAAAGCACGATCATCACCCATGGCATGCCATGGCCGCAAAACTATGACATGGCGCAACAGGTTGAAACCGTTATTCGCGACAATGGCGCCTGTCCAGCCACGATTGCGGTGTTAAATGGTGCAATTAAAATTGGCCTGTCCGACGCGGATCTGCGCGCACTGGCCCAAACGCCAGACGCCCGCAAACTGTCCCGTGCGGATTTGGCGGTCTGCGTGGTGCAACGTGCCACAGGCGCCACCACCGTCGCGGCCACCATGATTTTGGCGCATCTGGCAGGGATCAAGGTATTCGCCACAGGCGGGATCGGTGGGGTGCATCGTGGGGCCGAAACCAGCATGGATATATCCGCCGATTTACAAGAATTGGCACAAACCCCCGTCACGGTCGTGGCAGCCGGCGCCAAGGCAATTTTAGATATTCCCCGCACGCTTGAGGTTTTAGAAACGCTGGGCGTGCCCGTCATTACCTATGGCCAAGATGATCTGCCCGCCTTTTGGTCGCGCACATCGGGCATTGCATCGCCCCTGCGCATGGATGATCCCACCGATATCGCGCGCGCCCATGATATGCGGGCCGTACTGGGCATTCCGGGGGGGCAGTTGATTGCCAACCCTGTGCCGATGGACGCGGAAATCCCACAATCCGACATTGACCCCATCATCGCGCAGGCCCTGCAAGAGGCCGAGGCACAAGGCATTCAGGCCAAGGCGGTCACACCGTTCCTGTTGTCGCGTATTTTTGAACTGACCGATGGGAAATCGCTGGAGACCAACATCGCACTGGTGTTGAATAATGCCCGCGTCGCTGCGCAAATTGCCGCCGGTTTTGTAAAACTTGGGTAAATCTATGGCTGCGTGGCAATTGATCCATTGCGTTACTATGTCTGCGTCCCTAAGTATGACTATATAAGCGGAGCGTAACATGAGCAAAGACGACACACCACAGCCCCGCAAATCTCTGTTAGCGGGTTTGCGAAACAATTTCCTGACGGGTATTGTGGTCATCGCCCCAGTGGGGTTGACCGTTTGGCTGATCTGGACGGTAATCGGTTGGGTCGATGGTTTCGTTTTGCCGTTCGTTCCTGCGAAATATCAGCCCGAGTTATTGTTTCAAAATCTGTTGGGCCCGCAATATGATTTCAACATTCGCGGGCTTGGTGTGATCTTTTTCCTGTTGTTCACAATGTTTGTGGGGTGGCTGGCCAAGGGATGGATCGGTCGTTCGTTGATCCGATGGGGCGAACGTCTGGTTGATCGCATGCCTGTTGTTCGGTCGATCTATTCTGGGGTCAAACAGATTGCCGAAACTGTTTTTGCGCAAAGCGATCGCAGTTTTGAAACAGCGTGTTTAATTGAATACCCCCGCCGAGGCATTTGGGCCGTTGGATTTATTTCAACAACCGCCAAGGGGGAATTGGCAAAAAAAACAGCCGCAGGCGATACATTATTGTCAGTCTTTGTCCCAACGACACCTAATCCCACATCTGGGTTTTTGTTGTTTTTACCGGCCTCAGATGTCATTAAGTTGGATATGACCGTCGAAGATGCCGCCAAGCTGGTGATTTCGGCTGGATTGGTCTATCCT
>CBFHVU010000114.1:0-7603 GCA_965659465.1 uncultured Paracoccaceae bacterium
GTGAAAAAACCCGAAAAAACAGCGGTTTATGTGCCAAACCTGCCGCAACCAAATCTGCCACATATCGCAGCGAATACGACCTTTAACGTTGTGATTACGGGCGTTGGGGGAACGGGTGTGGTCACCTTGGGCGCGATTTTGGCCCAAGCCGCCCAGATCGAAGGCAAAGGCGCGGGAATGATGGAAATGGCGGGCCTGGCACAAAAGGGCGGCGCCGTGCATATCCATTGCCGCTTGGCCAATTCACCCAATGATATCAGCGCCATCCGCGTGGCGGCAGGCGAATGTGATGCGCTGATTGGTGGCGATTTGGTGGTCAGTGCGGGATCAAAAACATTGTATTTAACCGCCGACAAACGCACGCGCGCTGTGGTCAATAATCATGATGTGATTACGGGCGATTTTACGCGCAACCGCAATTTCCAAATTCCGAACGATCAGTTGGAATTGAAATTACAGGCGCGTTTGGGGGAAAACGTCGCGTTTTTTGATACATCGCTGTTGGCATCGCAGATTTTGGGCGATGCGATCTATGGCAATATGGTCCTGATGGGTGCGGCGTGGCAATCGGGATTGATCCCTTTGACCCAAGACGCGATTTTCGCCGCCATTGAATTAAATGGCGCTGGGGTTGCGGGCAACAAACTGGCCTTTGATCTGGGGCGGTGGTGCTTTGTGGATCATCCTGCCGTGATGGCGCTGATCCCACAATCAGCGACAATCGCAGAATTGCCCAAAACATTGGATCAGAAAATTGCGTTTCGGGTCAAGCATTTGGCCGACTATCAGAATGAAAAACTTGCGCAGCGGTATCGTGTTTTTGTAGAACGGTTCGAACATCCTGAATTAAAACAGGCGGTTGCGCTGAATTATCATAAGCTGTTGTCCTATAAGGACGAATACGAAGTGGCACGGCTGCATTTGCAAACCATATCCAAGGCGCAAGACCAATTTAGTGATATCAAATCGGTTGAATTCCACTTGGCCCCGCCGATCCTGTCGAAACAGGGGACCGATGGGCGGCCGAAAAAACGTAAATTCGGACTTGCGATGTTGCGTGTGTTCGGCCTGTTGGCGCGGTTGAAATCACTGCGCGGCACGCCTCTGGACGTATTCGGATATACCAAAGAACGCCGAATGGAACGTGAATTGATCCGTGATTATGAACGTGACATGATTTGGGCGTTGGATCATCTGTCTGACACCAACTTGCCCGATGTTATCGCGCTGGCGTCGTTGCCCGATGACATTCGTGGGTTTGGCCCTGTCAAAGAGGCTGCGGTCCGAAAGTCGCGGGAACAGCGCCAAGTGTTACTGGACCGGATCACACAGCCAGATGGCCCAGAACGGCATGCAGCGGAATAAGTCTGGTTCGTGCGCGGCAATTGTGGATATGGACAGTTGTAAACCATAGGATTATAACGGTTTTCAATGGTGCTGCCCCTTGGGTGGTGTCATCATGGCTATCCCTACGCGTGAAAGGCGAAACACATGGCGGTCGGTGTATTTGATAGTGGCCTTGGGGGGCTGACGGTATTGGATGCCGTAACGCGCCGTTTGCCGGATGTTTCATTTGTTTATTTTGGTGACAATGCACATGCACCCTATGGGGTACGCGATGCAGATGACGTCTATCGGCTGACAACACAGGCGGTATCGCGCCTGTGGGACGAAGGGTGCGATTTGGTGATCTTGGCCTGTAATACGGCATCAGCCGCCGCGCTGCGCCGCATGCAAGAAAGCTGGATCCCCCGTGATAAACGGGTGTTGGGCGTTTTTGTCCCCTTGATCGAGGCCCTGACAGAACGCAATTGGGGCGACAATTCGCCCCCACGCGAAGTGACGGTTAAAAACGTGGCGTTGTTCGCGACCCCCTCGACCGTTGCCAGCCGCGCCTTCCAACGCGAATTGGCATTCCGCGCCATCGGCGTCGATGTCGAGGCACAGGCCTGCGGTGGTGTCGTTGATGCGATTGAGGATGGCGATTTCATTCTGGCCGAGGCGCTGGTTCGGTCACATGTGGATGCCTTGACGCGGAAAATGCCTGCACCAGATGCCGCGATTTTGGGCTGCACCCATTACCCATTGATGCAAGACACATTCCAAGCGGCGCTGGGTCCTGATGTAAAGGTATTTTCACAAGCAACCATTGTGGCAGAATCGCTGGCCGATTATTTGACACGTCATCCGAATATGGTGGGAACGGGAACTGTGTCGAAATTCCTGACCACAGGAAATCCCGCGCGCGTATCGTCGCGAGCGACGCAGTTTTTGAAACAACAAATCACATTTGAATCGGCCTAAGTGGCCAGAATATAGGGATCAGATGACACATAAAATCGCAATCATTGGTGCATCAGGATATACGGGCGCGGAATTGATCCGGTTGATCGCGGGCCATCCAAATATGGAAATTGCCGCATTGGTTGCCAACAGCAAGGCGGGCCAATCGATAGACAGAGTGTTTCCGCATTTACGCCATTTGTCGTTGCCACCCTTGGTGACATTGTCCGAGGTTGATTTTTCCCAGATTGATCTGTGTTTTTGTGCATTGCCACATAAAACATCACAAGAGGTCATACGTGAATTGCCGCGTGATCTTAAGATTGTTGATCTAAGCGCAGATTTCCGTCTGCAGGATCCCGCGATTTACGAAAAATGGTACGGAAACCCACATGCCGCCGTTGAACGCCAGGCTGAGGCGGTTTATGGCCTGACCGAATTTTATCGTGACGCCATTGCAGGGGCAACATTGGTTGCGGGCACTGGGTGTAATGCAGCCACGGGTCAGTATATTTTGCGCCCCTTGATTGCCCAATGTGTGATTGTACTAGACGACATCATCTTGGATATGAAATGCGCCGTATCGGGCGCGGGTCGCAGTTTGAAAGAGGGGTTGTTGCACGCGGAACTGTCCGAAGGATACAACGCCTATTCCGTGGGCGGCGTGCATCGCCATTTGGGCGAATTTGACCAAGAATTTTCCAAGCTGGCGGGGCGTGATGTGCGCATTCAATTTACGCCCCATCTGATTCCCGCAAATCGTGGTATTTTGGCGACGGCCTATGTGTCGGGTAATCCGCAAACCGTTTATGACACATTGGTGCAGGCCTATGCGTCCGAGGAATTCATCCAGGTGCTGCCCATGGGTGAAACACCCAGCACGCACCATGTGCGTGGATCGAATTATGTTCACATTGGCGTCTGTTCCGATCGCATCGAAAATCGCGCGATTGTGATTGCCGTTTTAGATAACCTGACAAAAGGTAGCAGCGGACAGGCTTTGCAAAATGCCAACCTAATGCTAGGAGAAGAGGAACACACTGGGCTGCGTCTTGTGCCCTGTTTTCCGTAGGAGAGTGTCGTGAAGAGCCTTAAGAAACAGCGTCGGATCCAAATTATCGTTTTGGCCTTTGTCACCTTGGCGATTTCAACGGGGTTGATTGGATATGCGATGCGCGATGGCATCAATTTTTTCCGCTCGCCCAGCCAAGTCGTCCAAGATCCGCCCGCCGCATCCGAAGTGTTCCGCATCGGTGGTCTGGTCGAAGTGGGCAGCCTGATCCGTGGTCAGGGCGAAACTGTGTCGTTCAACGTCACAGATGGGGGTGCATCTGTTCCCGTGGTCTTTACCGGCGTTTTGCCTGATTTGTTTGGTGAAAATCAGGGTATGGTTGGCATGGGTAAGTATGTGGATGGAGTGTTTCAAGCTACTGAAATCTTGGCAAAACACGACGAAGAATACATGCCCAAAGAGGTGATTGACGCATTAAAAGAACAAGGCGTCTATGAGGATCCGAATTCATAAACTGTGACATTTGGGCGTTGCAACGTGCGTTGCGGTCAATGAATATTAGCCTGTGATTGCCAGACTTGATCCATGTAAACGATAGGTGGATCATGCAAGCAGTTGAAAAAATCGCACAGGATATTTTGGTCACCGAGGGCGGGTTTTCTGATGATCCGGATGATCCGGGCGGTGTAACACGCTTTGGTGTAACATTAAAAACGCTGATCGCATTACGCCGCGATTTTACCGCTGACGGTCAGATTGATCGGCGCGATTTGATGAAAATGACCCGCGCACAGGCCGTGCAAATCTATATCGACGAATATTTTTATCGACCGAAAATCAATGCTTTGCCAGCCGTTTTGCATCCGGTCGTGTTTGATATGTCGGTGAATGCCGGCCAATGGGCCATTCGTTTATTGCAGGGTGTTTTGCGCGACTTTGGGGCGCAGATTGCGGTTGATGGTGTGATCGGCCCGCAAACATCGCACGCCGCGCATGAAATCACAGCAGCCGCGCCCAATCATATCGTGGATGCCTACGCCATCGCGCGGCGCAATTATTACCTGCGTTTGGCGGATAAATCGCCAAAATTGCGCAAATATGCGCGCACACGGGCAGGGACCAAGGGCGGTTGGATCACTCGGGCCGAACGATTTTTGTCGCCCAAATATCACCTAAGCCCCGCGGAATTTCAGATAAGGACATGATCATGGCACTAATACCGAATTTATTGGGAATGCTGATTGGCACAGAGGCACGCAAAACCATTCAGGTGTTTCGCGAATATGCGGAATTTCAGGCCGCGCGCGACCATGAATGCCTGTCCGAGGCGATGACGCAATATGGCCACGAATTTCAATACCACAATCGCGGTGGATTTGATCGCTGGGTGGATGCGTTAAACCGGCTGCCACGACCTGCCATGGCCTTTGGCGTTTTGGGGTTATTTGTGGCGGCTATGGTTGATCCCGTTTGGTTTAGCGGCCACATGTCTGGTTTGGCCCATGTTCCTGATCCGCTTTGGTGGTTGCTGGGCGCGATTGTGTCATTTTATTTCGGTGCGCGTTATCAGACCAAGGGCGCCGAATATCGCCAACAAATCGCACAGTTAAACCGCACCCAACACACGCCGACTGTACCTGCGGCGGGCGATGAAAATGCGGCTATTCGCGATTGGGCTGACAACCAGTAACCCGCGACAATCCATCACCATTTTTTGTATGGTACCGTACACCGTTCCAGCCTATAGTCAGCGCATGATTACAGAGCTTGGACATTTTGCGCTGATCCTTGCGTTCTTGGTGGCCTGCGTTCAGGCGGTCGCCCCCTTGGTCGGCGCACAGACGAACCGTTACAATTTGATGGTGCTAGCAATACCAGCAGCAACAGCACAATTTCTGTTGCTGCTTGGATCTTTTGCCGCCTTGACCTATGCCTTTGTGGTGTCGGATTTTTCCGTCAGGTTGGTTGTATTGAATTCTCATTCGCTAAAACCGATGCTGTATAAAGTCAGCGGCGTGTGGGGCAACCACGAAGGGTCGATGCTGATGTGGGTCACAATATTGGCCCTGTTTGGCGCAACATTGGCCTGGTTTGGATCAAACCTGCCCATGCGATTGAAAGCGTTGACATTGTCGGTCCAAGGCGCGCTAGGTGTCGCATTTTTGGCGTTTTTAATTTTCACGTCAAACCCGTTTTTGCGCATGGAATTGCCGCCGTTTGACGGACAGGACCTAAACCCGCTGTTGCAAGACCCCGGTTTGGCGTTTCACCCGCCGTTCCTGTATTTGGGCTATGTTGGATTGTCGATGGCGTTTTCATTCGCCGTTGCTGCCCTGATCGAGGGCCGCGTTGATGCAGCATGGGGACGTTGGGTGCGTCCATGGACTTTGGCAGCTTGGGTGTTTTTGACGATCGGGATCGCTCTTGGGTCTTGGTGGGCCTATTACGAATTGGGTTGGGGTGGTTTTTGGTTCTGGGATCCCGTTGAAAACGCATCCTTTATGCCTTGGCTCTTTGCCGCAGCGCTGTTGCATTCTGCCATTGTCGTCGAAAAACGTGAATCACTTAAGAGCTGGACCATACTGCTGGCCATCCTTGCCTTTGGCTATTGTTTGTTGGGCACATTCATTGTGCGCTCTGGCTTACTGACGTCCGTGCATGCCTTTGCCAATGATCCGGAACGCGGTGTGTTTATCCTTGGGATATTCGTGTTTTTTATGGGCGGTGCGTTGACGTTGTTCGCGGCACGCGCACATGTCATGCAGGCGCGTGGCGCGTTTTCATTCGTCAGCCGCGAAAGCGCATTAGTGGCAAATAACATTTTGTTGGCGGTATCGTCCTTGGTCGTTTTTGTAGGAACCATTTGGCCATTGATTGCGGAAATGGCCTTTGACAGAAAACTGTCTGTGGGTGCACCGTTTTTCAATATGGCCTTTACACCGTTTATGATTTTACTGGGTGCATTGTTGCCCATAGGTGCAATGATCCCATGGAAACGCGGTGGGGTTATCGAGGTGATTGGCAAACTTAAATGGGCCTTTATCTGTGCGCTTGCATTGGCAGGTTTGGTTTGGGCGATGCAAACGGGCCAATCCCTGCAAGGCCCGATTGCTTTGTTCTTGGGGGCATGGGTCGTGTTTGGTGCGATCGTTGATTTGCTAAGCCGGACAGGGCGCAACCGAGATTTATCGCGCTTGCTGCGATTGCCGCGAGCCGATTGGGGTAAAACCGTTGCCCACATCGGGTTGGGCGTGACGTTATTCGCGACTGCGGGTCTGATGGCTTGGGATCAAGAGGATATCCGCGTTGTGCCCTTGGGCGGGTCTTGGACCGTGTCAGGGTATGATTTCACCCTTGATAAAGTGGATCAGGTAAAGGGACCGAATTACCTGTCATTGATGGGGCAAATTGAAGTGTCAAAAGACAGCAAACCAATCGCAACCCTCTATCCGGAAAAACGCAATTATCCCGTCGCCAAAATGCCAACAACCGAAGCGGCGATTGACTACCAATTTATGCGCGACATCTATGTCGTTATTGGTGATCGCCAAGATAACGGGGGCTATGCGGTGCGCACCTATATCAAACCCCTGGCCAATTGGATTTGGGGTGGGGCCTTGATTATGGCGCTTGGTGGGTTGCTAAGTTTAAGTGATCGGCGTTTCCGGTTGGCGGCAGGGGCTGCACGCAAATCGCCGACAGTGGGGGCACCGGCAGAATGATACGTATCCTACTTGGCCTGTGTTTTTCAGTTTGGGCGACACTGTCACTGGCGGTTCAGCCTGATGAAATTTTGGATGATCCCGTGCTAGAACAACGTGCGCGGGACATTTCCAAGGATTTGCGGTGCTTGGTTTGTAAAAGCGAAAGCATCGATGAAAGCAATTCCAGCCTTGCGCGTGATTTGCGGTTGTTGGTGCGCGAACGATTGGTCGACGGCGATACAAACCAACAAGTCAAAGATTACATTGTGGACCGCTACGGCGAATTTGCTTTGTTAAAACCAAAAATCTGGGGGTCGAATTTGCTGCTTTGGGCTGCGGGGCCATTGTTGCTATTGCTGTCAGTGATTATGGGATTTTTCTACGTCCGTAGCCGTTCCAATGCGACGGACAAACACACTGTGTCGTTGTCAGACGAGGAAAAAAACCGTCTTTCCGAAATCCTAGACAAAAACTGACACCACGTCGCTATTGCGATGGGTCAAAATTTCCGCATCATTGGTGGGGAACTACAAGGATTAAATTTATGATATACGATACCTTGCATGTGACATTAGAAAATGATGTGGCGGTCATCCGGCTGAAC
>CBFHVU010000115.1:0-7600 GCA_965659465.1 uncultured Paracoccaceae bacterium
CCCGAGGATGTGGGATATATCAACGCCCATGGGACGGGCACGGCGGCCAATGATAAAACGGAATGCGCAGCGGTCGCCCATGTGTTTGGCCAGCACGCCAATGCCTTGATGCTGTCATCGACGAAATCGATGCACGGGCATCTAATCGGGGCGACGGGTGCGGTGGAATTACTGGCCTGTATCATGGCCGTTCGTGATGGCATTATTGCGCCCACCATTGGATATCAGGAACCTGATCCAGAATGCGCACTTGATGTGGTTCCGAATGAGGCGCGCGAGGCCAAGGTTGATGTGGCCCTGTCCAATGCCTTTGCCTTTGGCGGGTTGAATGCCGTTCTGGCATTGCGGGCCTTTCGTTAAATCAGCTTGAGTTTTCGCAAAAGCGCGCCATAGTGTGCCAAACACACTGGCGCGATTGCATGACCTTTTTAAATTTCCTAAGACAAAATATTTCGTTGATTGCGGCGGGGTTTTTATTAACGTTGATGTCTAGTTTTGGGCAGACGTTTTTTATTTCCGTCTTTTCCGGTGAAATTCGCGCTGATTTTGGCCTGACCCATGGCGAATGGGGAACCGCCTATGCCGTTGGGACATTTTCATCGGCTGTTGTTATGGTGTGGTCGGGCGGACTAAGCGATCAGTTCAAAACGCGCCACCTTGGGGTGGGCGTGTTTTGCGGTTTGGCTGTGGCAGCGCTGTGCATGGCGATGAACCCTTATGCTGTTTTATTACCGGTGGTGATATTCTTGCTGCGTCTTATGGGGCAGGGGATGTCATCGCATTTGGCTGCCGTTGCCATGTCGCGCTGGTTTGTGGCGCAACGCGGGCGTGCGCTGTCGCTGTCAAACCTGGGCTATAGTTTGGGCGAGGCCAGTTTGCCCATCCTCTTTGTCGTATTGTTGGGGGTCTATGACTGGCGGGTGTTGTGGGGTCTGTCAGCATTGGTGATATGTACCGCCATTCCCGTTTTATGGGGCCTGTTATCGCAAGAACGCACACCGCAATCCATGGCACAACAAAACGAAACATCAGGGATGCAGGGGCGACATTGGACACGCCAGCAAACCCTTGGCCATCCCCTGTTTTGGTTCATGATCCCGACACTGATGGGGCCGGGTGCCTTTGTCACGGCCTTTTTCTTTCAACAGGTGCCATTTGCGCAGGAATTGACGGTCGATCACCTGGCATTGGTTGCAGTCTTTCCGATCTATTCCGTGGTTGCGGTTGGGGCGAATATTTTGTCGGGCATTGCACTGGATCGCTATGGGGCCGCACGTCTGATGCCGCTGTATCTGGTGCCCATGGCGGCAGCGTTTTTCGCGTTTGCGCAGGCGCAGACATTGTTGGGCATTGGGGTTGGTTTGGTATTTCTGGCGCTGAGTGCGGGGGCGAATGGTACCCTGCCTGTGGCCTTTTGGGCCGAATTTTACGGAACGTGCCATTTGGGTGGGATCAAGGCAATTGCCAGCGCTGTGATGGTTTTCGGATCCGCCATCGGCCCCGCAATTACGGGTTGGTTTTTAACCCTTGGCGTGCCCTTGGGTCAGCAATACACTTTTGTCGCGTTATATTTCTGCGGTGCAACCGTGGCCATGATCATTGGAATCCGCAAATACAACCCGTCACGCCAGTGACATAACAAAGCTGGCACAGCCCCGAAGCGCCGCAAAATCATCTAAAATGACATGCACGCTGAATTGCTTGTTGAACTCGGCAAAGCGGCCTTTGTCGCAAAATGCATCAGAGAACACAGCTTGCGACAAATAGGGTGACAGCGCACGCGCCACGCCCCCGATCAGATAAATGCCACCCAGCGGCAAGGTTGCCAGTGCCATATCGCCATACACCGACCCCGCAAATTGTGCCTGTGTTTGCGCGACCATAATCGCCGAGGCATCGCCTGCCTGTGCATCGGCCATAATGTCGGCTGCACTGCGGTCTTGGCGATTGTTTAGGGCGGCATCAATGCGTTCCAAACCGCGGCCCGCCAAAATATGTTCGTTTGATACGAACCCTTCGACCTGTGCGATGGCGTCCACAACGCCGGCCTGCACTGCGCCCGCGGCCGCAATACGGGCGTGACCAATTTCCGCGGGCGGAACGTGGGTGCCTGTGTTCGTATGATAAACGGGGGCCGCATTAAATCCAGTTCCCATGCCGATCACAATTTGTGTATCCGTTGGTCGTGCCTGATGATTGCCCAGCATTAATGTTTGGATGTCATCGCTGTGCAACAGGTGCAGAGAATGGCCCTGTGCCTGCAAATCATTCAATAACCCGACATGGGCGGCACCGGTTTTGGTGGCGATTTTCGTATCCTCAAACACCCAATCCAAGTTGGTCATTTCGGCACGTCCCCCAGAAACGGGGCCGGCCACCGCAATCGCCGTGCGATCCACCCGGGCCAAACCCATCTGGGAAAGATATAAATCAATAATATCATAAAATGTCGCATGATCGGCATTTTTGAACCGCATGATGCTGTCATCATGCAGGGTCAGGCCATCAGAAATTGCCATCCGTGTGTTCGTTCCACCGATATCGGCCACAAGGCAAGTAGGCTGCGACATTGCGTTCATCCTTTTGTTTTGTGCGTGTTTAGGCATAAATCAACATCCAAGCAAGACCTCAATCCCGCACCACGCAAGATTTTGTTAGCGCAAACACAGTCAACAGAGGGCGAATAAAAATTTGGCAGATGTTCGCCTTACGTTCCATTTTTTCGTTGGCCATTGTCGGAAAAAGGTTTATCTGTGCGTTAACCATTAGGAAGTTATCATGACTGATTTGAAAACCATTCAGGTCCGCGGCGCGCGTGAACACAATTTGAAATCGATCGATGTGGATATCCCGCGCGATCAATTTGTGGTGATCACGGGGCTGTCGGGATCTGGGAAATCTTCTCTGGCTTTTGATACCATCTATGCCGAGGGTCAGCGCCGCTATGTCGAAAGCCTGTCCGCCTATGCACGTCAGTTTCTGGATATGATGGAAAAACCGGATGTGGATCACATCAGCGGGCTGAGCCCCGCGATTTCGATTGAACAAAAAACCACATCAAAAAACCCGCGCTCGACCGTTGGAACCGTTACTGAAATTTACGACTATATGCGACTGCTCTTTGCCCGCGCGGGCACCCCCTATAGCCCAGCGACAGGCCTGCCGATTGAGGCGCAACAGGTCCAGGACATGGTCGATCGCGTCATGGGAATGGAGGAGGGCACACGCGCCCATCTGTTGGCGCCGATCGTGCGGGACCGCAAAGGCGAATACCGCAAAGAATTTTTGGAACTGCGCAAGCAGGGATTTCAACGGGTCAAGGTTGACGGGCAGTTTTACGAATTGGACGAACCGCCCACACTAGACAAAAAATTCCGCCACGATATTGATGTGGTTGTGGACCGCATCGTGGTGCGCGAGGGGATGGATACCAGGCTTGCCGACAGTTTCCGCACCGCGCTGGATTTGGCTGATGGAATTGCAATTTTGGAAACCGCCCCGCGCGACGGCGATCCTGAACGGTTCACATTTTCCGAAAACTTTGCCTGTCCTGTCAGCGGCTTTACCATTCCCGAAATCGAACCGCGTCTGTTTTCGTTCAACGCACCCTTTGGGGCGTGCCCACAATGCGACGGGTTGGGGATGGAGCTGTTCTTTGACGAACGCTTGGTCGTGCCCGATCAGATGTTGAAAATCCGCGATGGCGCATTGGCCCCATGGCGCAAGGGTAAATCCCCTTATTTCCTGCAAACAATCGAAGCGATTGCGAAACATTACGAATTTGATCAAAACGCCCGTTGGAAAGACCTGCCCGCCCATGTGAAACAGGTGTTTTTGCACGGTTCAGGCGACGAAGAAATCCAGTTCCGCTATGACGAAGGGGGCCGGATTTATCAGGTCAGCCGCGTGTTCGAAGGCGTCATTCCCAACATGGAGCGCCGCTACCGCGAAACTGACAGCAACTGGATCCGCGAAGAATTCGAGCAATATCAAAACAACCGCTCCTGTGGCACCTGTGAGGGTTACCGGCTCAAGCAAGAGGCACTGGCCGTCAAAATCGCAGGTGTTCATATCGGCCAAGTGGTGCAGATGTCCATCCGCGAGGCATTCGAATGGTGTGAAACGGTCCCCGCCCATCTGACCAAACAGAAAAACGAAATCGCCCGCGCGATATTGAAAGAAATTCGCGAACGGCTCGGCTTTTTGAATAATGTGGGCCTAGAATATCTAACGCTCAGTCGAAATGCGGGGACATTGTCGGGCGGCGAAAGCCAACGGATCAGACTGGCCAGCCAAATCGGATCGGGCCTGACCGGTGTTCTTTATGTGCTGGATGAACCATCGATCGGGTTGCATCAACGCGATAATGATCGCTTGCTGACCACACTGAAAAACCTGCGCGATCAGGGCAACACCGTTATCGTCGTCGAACACGACGAAGAGGCGATACGAGAGGCCGATTATGTATTCGATATCGGACCAGGGGCGGGCGTACACGGCGGACAAGTGGTCAGCCACGGCACACCTGACCATGTGGCCCGCGACCCCAATTCATTGACAGGGCAGTACCTATCCGGCCAACGCGAAATTTCAGTGCCTGCGAAACGCCGCAAGGGCAATGGCAAAAAACTGACCGTTGTGAATGCGGTGGGCAACAACCTGAAAAATGTGACGGTTGATTACCCTTTGGGGAAATTTGTTTGCGTCACTGGGGTTTCCGGCGGTGGAAAATCTACGCTAACAATCGAAACCCTGTTCAAAACAGCATCGATGCGCTTGAACGGCGCGAAACAGGCCCCAGCCCCCTGCGATACGATCAAGGGATTAGAGTTGCTGGACAAAGTGATCGACATCGACCAACGCCCCATCGGGCGCACGCCACGGTCCAATCCGGCCACATACACGGGTGCTTTTACCCCCATCCGCGAATGGTTCGCTGGCCTGCCCGAGGCGAAAACTCGCGGTTATAAACCGGGCCGTTTTTCCTTTAACGTCAAAGGTGGCCGCTGCGAGGCCTGTCAAGGCGATGGTGTTATCAAAATTGAAATGCACTTTCTGCCGGATGTTTATGTTACCTGCGAAACGTGCCAAGGCGCACGCTATAACCGCGAAACCCTTGAGGTGAAATTCAAAGGAAAATCCATCGCGGATGTGCTGGACATGACCGTCGAAGACGCTCAGCAATTTTTCCAAGCTGTGCCCTCTATCCGCGAAAAAATGGATGCTCTCGTGCGGGTCGGGCTGGGCTATATCAAAGTGGGCCAACAGGCGACCACGTTATCCGGTGGCGAAGCACAGCGTGTTAAATTGTCCAAAGAATTGGCGCGCCGCTCAACCGGCAAAACCCTCTATATCCTTGACGAACCCACTACTGGCCTGCATTTCGAAGATGTCCGCAAACTGCTAGAGGTGCTGCATGAATTGGTCGAACAAGGCAATTCCGTCATTGTGATTGAACATAACCTTGACGTTGTGAAAACGGCTGATTGGATTATCGACATCGGCCCCGAGGGCGGCGATGGTGGCGGAACCGTCGTGGCCACTGGCACGCCCGAAGATGTGTCTAAAGTCCAAGAAAGCCACACAGGCCACTATCTGAAAGACATGCTCAACCCCAAACGTACGGCGGCCGAGTGATCTGCGACAGTTTGGCCATTCCACCCTCCGGTCGCACAGCGCATGTGCGGCGCTGTCTCAAAAAATTAAAAACAAGGACATTTTTTGTCTAAAAATATCCTCGCCGAAGGCATGCACCCCAATAGGGGTGCATTTACTATCCAAACATCAATCTTTCTTGGCGGGGCAGGTGTTAATCCCCAAAATGGTGTACAGCATACAATTTGACATCAAACCGGTGGCCAGTGGGATAATTCCCAACAGATATAACCAACTATAGGTCGCGTCTGTGTTGAAAAAATACCCCGCGATCAGTACTAGGCCGACGACAATTCTTAAAATGCGATCAATGCCGCCTACGTTTTTTTTCATAATAGTCCCTCACAACATATATATAAAATTGAATATAAATTAAATTAGCCAAATGACAATAAAAAAATGGCCCTTGCAACGCAGGGCCATTCTTAAGCTATTTCTCTGGGATCAATCCCCTCGGACTAAAGCGCAAGACCAGTAACAATATCAACCCCATTGTGAACAAACGCATATGGGCCACACTATCCAGCAGATGCAGACGCAGCGCGCTGTCTTCGGCCATCCCGCTGGTAATAATGTTCATCAGCCATTGACCTAAGGGTTCGACTTGTACCCATAAAAACCAGATCAAAAATCCACCCAATACCGCCCCGAAATTATTGCCTGATCCGCCTACAATCACCATCACCCAGATCAGGAATGTGTAACGCAGCGGCTGATACGTTCCCGGGGTCAGCTGACCATCCAGCGTTGTCATCATAGCCCCTGCAATACCGCAGATGGCTGACCCTAGGACAAAGATTTGCAAATGGCGACGTGTCACGTTTTTACCCATCGCCTCGGCGGCCACTTCGTTATCACGAATGGCGCGCATCATACGGCCCCATGGGCTGTTTAGCGACAGTTGCGCCATCACCAGCAAAATTATCAAAACGCCCGTGAACAACAGCGAATAGCTGAATTTCACATAGAGCGATGATGCTGTGACAGGATCAAATCCCCATTGTGTAGTTTTATCGACGAATTCAGCAGATTGCTGCAAATCGACCTCGCGCGCGACGGGACGGTCTAAACCGATGACGTTCTTAACGCCACGGGCCAACCAATCTTCGTTTTTCATAATGGCGATGACGATTTCCGCGATGCCCAATGTGGCAATCGCCAGATAATCAGACCGCAGTCCCAATGCTGTTTTTCCGATAATCCAGGCTGCGCCTGCGGCCAAGACACCACCAATGGGCCATGCCAGTAGAATGGGTAAACCCAAGCCACCAATATTGCCCTGCAACGCAGGATTGATTGCCTCGATCGCAGCAACGGCTGGGTCGAATACAGCGCGGTATATGAAAAAACCAAAAACCAGAACAGCCGTTGTACCGAAAAATCGTATTTTTCCGGCGGGCAACGTTTTGATCGCAAACCCTGTCGCTATAATCACCAAAACTCCAAGAACCAGTGCCGCGATTAATCCCAATCCGCCTGCAGACCAAGACTCATCGACAGGGTCGGATGAAACCAAAACGGTTGCCAAACCACCGAGGGCAACAAAGCCCATCACACCCACGTTAAACAGGCCGGCAAAGCCCCATTGCAAATTGACACCCAAGGCCATGATTGCACTGATCAATCCCATGTTGACGATCAACAGCGCCGAGTTCCAGCTTTGAATGATGCCGGTCATCACAATTAAACCTGCCACAATGGCAAATAGGCCGATGTTTTTTGTACGTTCCATCAGTATGCCTTTCCTTTGAACAGACCCGTTGGGCGGAACAGCAGCACGACGATCAAGATCATAAAGCTGACTGCAAATTTATAATCGGTGGACAACAGTTGCAGCAAACCATCAGGCTCCATCGCCTCGGGCAACCAGTATCCCAGCACCTTTTTCCACGCATAAGTGATCATCACTTCGGAAAAGGCAACGACAAATCCACCCGCAATTGCG
>CBFHVU010000116.1:0-7344 GCA_965659465.1 uncultured Paracoccaceae bacterium
CTGTCTGATGATCCGGACCGCCCAGTGCGTGCAATGGTGTTGGATCATTTGGTACATGGGGCCAGCGCGCAATCGGAACCTGACATCATGTACACCGACCACGCCGCCGTCCTAGAGGCGCTGGCGCGTATCATGCGGCCAAGCGATGCATTTTCGGCGTATTTCATAGGGGGCGGCACCTATAGCATTCCCCGCAAATGGCAGGGAAATTTCCCCCAAGCGCGCCTGAGCGTTTCCGAAATTGACCCTGTCGTGACCCAGATCGCCACGCAAAATTTCTGGTATGATCCCACCGGCGCAGATATCATTCACCAAGATGCGCGCAGCCATTTGAACCAGACCACAGACACCTTTGACATAATTATCGGCGATGCCTTTACCGATATTGCGGTGCCCGAACACCTGATCACGCGCGAATTTTTTGAAACGGTCCGCAGCCGCCTGACCGCCGATGGCCGATACTATATGAATGTTATCGATTATACAGATCGCTTGGCGGTTTTGGGGTCAATGGTTCGTACACTGCAAAGCGTTTTTCCCACAGTGGAAATTTGGGTCGAGGCACGCGAACCCGAACCGGCCGAACGTATGGTTTTCATTCTGGTCGCGGGCACGGAAAAATCACCTGTTGATCAGATCACTGTGCGATCCCCAATGCCGCTGCAATATGCAGCGATGTCAGATGACTTTGTCACCACGCTCGCGCAACGGGCCACATCGCGTATTTTCACAGATGATTTCACACCAATTGCCCGCATGTTGGGTCAGCGGTTTGATTAATATGATCGGCCCAGATTCGACAAAATCAATTTCGTAATTGCGCAAAACCACGGGTTTTCAAACGTTGCAATGCGCCTGAGTATGCAACCCGACCGATAGAAGATATCATATTAGTTATTATTTTCATATACTTATCAGATACCCACATTGTGGTTCAAATTATCAGAAAGACGTATTCACATATTAAAATTAGTAATTGATTAGAATGGCTTCATTGCGCTAACCTGATTCCAACGGGAGTACACAGTGGAATACAAAATATTTGCGACAGCCATTTTTACAATGGCTCTACCTTTAGCGGCACATGCGGATGCGATCGGGGATGAAACCCGCGGCAAAGATATCTTTCGAAAATGCGCAACGTGCCATCAAGTTGGAACAAATGCCAAGCATCGGGTTGGCCCAATCCTAAATGGCGTCTTTGGCCGTAAGGCGGGTACAGCCGACGGCTATACCCGATATTCCGAAGGCCTGACACGGGCTGGCAATGACGGTCTGGTTTGGGATTTGGAACATCTGGATGCCTATCTGGCCAATCCAAAATCATTGGTCAGCCGCACAACGATGAATTTCGCTGGGCTCAAAGACGCCCAAGATCGCGCTGATCTGATTGCCTATTTGCGCGTGTTTTCCGATAACCCCGCAAACATCCCCGAGGCAGAACCAACAGGCGTACCGCCTGAGGTCACACTGGCCCCCGAAATCCTAGCAATCGTTGGTGATCCGGAATATGGCGAATATCTCAGCTCTGAATGTTTGACCTGTCACCAAAGCGATGGATCGAACCAGGGTATCCCCGCCATAACAGGCTGGCCGACCGAAGATTTCGTTGTGGCGATGCACGCCTATAAGGTGAAAGTGCGCCCACATCCCGTGATGCAAATGATGGCTGGCCGCTTGTCAGACGAAGAGATTGCCGCACTGGCAGCCTATTTCAAGGATCTTGAATGATCGTTGCCGCCCATAACATGACATCCCCCCGCACCGCAGG
Organism: uncultured Paracoccaceae bacterium; assembly: GCA_965659465.1. Classification (GTDB taxonomy): domain Bacteria; phylum Pseudomonadota; class Alphaproteobacteria; order Rhodobacterales; family Rhodobacteraceae; genus CAJXSD01. The sequence continues at coordinate 1,772 of CBFHVU010000116.1, forward strand.
CGGGGGATATGCTTGTTTTTGGGGGGATTGTTTGGTAATTTCATGCCCATCTGGTGGTGTTTCCTGTATTTTCAGGGACGGTTCGACACTGTATGGGTTTATATTTCACAGGCCCGGAACGCAGCTGTTCGGATATTCCACCGATTATTTGATGGAGTATTTGAAAATGAAGCTATTTTATTCAACAGGGCTATATGCCCTGATTTTGGCTGCGGGTGCAGCACAATCACAAACTGCAGATCTGACCACAAATGGCCCGATGCAGATTGCCGCTGAATGCGGTGGTGATGCAGGGCGCGGGGAGGCATTGTTTGAACAAAACTGCGCGCAATGCCATGACATCACGCCCAGTACACAATCGAAATCTGGGCCGAATTTGCATGGTGTCGTAGGACGGACCATGGGCAGCGTGCCCGACTATCCCTATTCCGACGCATTGCGCGCGGGTGCAGATACGGGCACCCTTTGGGATCAGCAAAATCTGCATAAATGCTTGATGGACCTCGCTGGGTATCTGGCGGGAACCACCATGCAATTTGACGGGTTTGCCAACCCGCAGGATATGTTTGACATCCTGACCTATATCCGTACTGCCAGCCTGCCGCCCGCGCCAGAACGCGGCAGTGTGACGGTGATGCCAGAAATGGCCGCGATTGTGGGCGATTTGGCCTATGGAGAATATCTGTCGGGCGAATGCATGGCCTGTCACAGCACCGAACAGCAGGACACCGGTTTACCCACCATTCACGGTTGGGATGACACCGATTTTATGATTGCTATGCTAGAATACAAGTTACGGGCCCGCGACAATGCCCCCATGCAAATGGTGGCGCAGGCCCTGAATAACAAAGAGATTGCGGCGCTGGCCGCATATTTTGGTGCGCTGGATTAACCAGCCACCCCAAAACGGGAGGATAAAATGAAATTAAACAGACGGTTATTTTTGGGGGCAACGGCGGCAACGCTGGCAGCACCCTATGTAAACGCTGCGGGCCACGGACGACCAAAGGTCGTGGTAATCGGTGGTGGTGCAGGCGGCGCAACAGCCGCGCGTTACATCGCCAAGGACAGCAAGGGCGAAATTGACGTGACATTGGTCGAACCATCGCGTTCGTACTACACGTGCTTTTTCTCAAACCTGTATATTGGCGGGTTCCGTGACCTATCCAGCATTGCGCACAGCTATGGCACATTGGCGTCCCAGTATGGCATCAACGTTGTCCATGATTGGGCCGTTGGCATTGATCGCGACGCAAAATCGGTGACTTTGGCCGGTGGCACGGTGTTGCCCTATGATCGGCTGATCCTGTCGCCCGGTATCGACTTTATCGACGGGTCAGTGCCTGGTTGGTCAACCGCAACACAAAACGCAATGCCCCACGCATACAAGGCTGGATCACAAAGCGAACTGCTGAAAGCGCAGATCGAATCCATGCCACAGGGTGGCGTGTTCGCAATGGTTGCCCCACCCAACCCATACCGCTGCCCCCCTGGCCCATATGAACGGGTGTCCATGGTGGCGCACAAACTGAAAAACGAAAACCCAACGGCCAAAATTCTGATCGTTGACCCCAAAGAGAAGTTTTCGAAACAGGGTCTGTTCGAAGAAGGCTGGCAAAAACACTATGGCGGTATGATCGAACGGATCGGCCCAGATTTCGGCGGCAATAACGTCAGTGTTGATGCAGACGCAATGACCGTCACAATCGACGGTTCTGTGGAAAAGGTAGACGTCTGTAACGTCATCCCCGCCATGAAGGCAGGTCGCATTTGCGAATTGGCCGGCATCACCGAGGGCAACTGGGCCCCCGTATCCGGCCACACCATGCAGTCGCGTTTGGATGAAAATATCCACGTTTTGGGCGACGCCACCAACCAAGGTGACATGCCAAAATCCGGGTTTTCCGCCAACAGCCAAGCCAAGGTTGCCGCAATGGCAGTGCGCGGCGCATTAACAGGGTCCAAAGTGTTCCCTGCCAAATTCTCGAACACATGTTGGTCACTGATTGACACCAATGACGGGATCAAAGTTGGCGCAAGCTATCAGGCAACAGACGAAAAAATCGCCAAGGTGGATGGGTTCGTTTCCCAAACAGGCGAAGATGCCGACCTGCGCAAAGCAACCTATGAAGAATCCGTCGGTTGGTATGCAGGCATCACATCAGACATGTTCGGCTAAGCCGCTTCACAAAAAACAAAAGGCGGGGTTTGTACCCCGCCTTTTTTGTGGTCTGTCGTAAAACTGCGCCTAATGCTGCAATGCGTGGACGGTCAATGCGTCCTCGGACTGTGCCTCAATCGCCAATGTGGCGGCATGGGCTGCGGCGGCCGTTGTGAAATACGGGATTTTATCAAACAGCGCGACAGATCGAATTTCACGGCTATCGTTGATCGATTGCGTGCCCTCGGTCGTGTTGATGACCAAATCAATATCGCCATTTTTCAAACGATCCACGATATTTGGGCGACCTTCGTACACTTTGTTTACCTTGGTGCAATCAATGCCTTGTTGTTCCAACCACGCCGCTGTTCCGGATGTGGCAACCAATTCAAATCCCTGCGAAATCAGCAATTTCGCGGCATCTGTCATTTGATCGCCTTTGTCGCTGTCTTTGATCGAGAAGAAAACAGTCCCGGATTTCGGCAACTCCATTCCGGCGCCCATCTGTGCCTTTAGGAACGCACGGGCAAAGCTGCGATCCCAACCCATGACTTCACCGGTTGAACGCATTTCTGGGCCCAAAAGTGTATCGACACCGGGGAACCGTGCAAATGGCATCACCGCCTCTTTCACGCTGAACCATGGCATATTTGGATCGGCCAATGTCATTGGATCCGCGATGGGCAGCGACCCACCGTAACTGACATCACGATAAGGTTCGCGCATCGGGAAATTGCTAAGCGGTTCGCCCGCCATCAAACGCGCGGCAATGGATGCAATCGCACTGTCGGTCGCTTTGGCAACAAATGGCACGGTACGCGATGCACGTGGATTGACCTCAATCAAGTAAATTTCGCCATCTTTGACCGCGAATTGTACGTTCATCAAACCAACCACATTCAGGCCCAGCGCCAGCGCGTTTGTTTGTACCTTTAGTTCATCGATAATCTCAGCTGACAACGAATAGGGCGGCAACGAACAGGCGCTGTCACCGGAATGAACGCCTGCCTCTTCGATGTGTTGCATGATGCCTGCGACATGAACGTTTTTACCGTCTGACAGGGCATCAACATCACATTCCACCGCACCCGATAGATAGCTGTCCAACAGAACAGGACTGTCACCCGATACAACAACCGCTTCGCGGATGTACCGGCGCAGCTGATCCATATCGCGCACGATTTCCATCGCACGACCACCCAAAACATAGGACGGGCGGATCACCAATGGGAAACCAATGTCTTCGGCAATTTCCAGCGCCTCGGTGTCGGAATGGGCAATGCCGTTTTTGGGTTGCTTTAATCCCAGCTGATTGACCAAGGCTTGGAACCGTTCGCGATCCTCGGCCAAATCAATCGCATCGGGCGTTGTTCCCAGAATTGGGATGCCTTCGGATTCCAGTGCATTGGCCAATTTCAATGGGGTTTGCCCGCCAAACTGCACAATCACACCATGCAATGTGCCGTTGTCTTGTTCGACGCGCAGGATTTCCATGACGTGTTCAAATGTCAGCGGTTCGAAATACAAACGATCTGATGTGTCATAATCCGTTGAAACCGTTTCGGGGTTACAATTGACCATGATCGTTTCGTAACCCACGTCTGTCAGAGAAAAACACGCATGACAGCAGCAATAGTCAAATTCGATACCCTGACCGATCCGATTTGGACCGCCGCCCAAGATCACCACTTTCTTGCGATCCGATGGTCGGGCTTCGCATTCAACTTCGCCCATCATGGGCATTTCGTATGTTGAATACATATAGGGGGTTTGTGCCTCAAATTCGGCGGCACATGTGTCGATCCGTTTAAAGACAGCGTTCACGCCCAAATTGCGGCGCGCGCGGCGCACATCTGTTTCCGAAAACCCGGTCAGTTTGGCCAAACGCGCATCGGTAAAGCCCATCATTTTCACATGGCGCATGCCGCCTGCATCATTGGGCAAGCCATTGGCGCGAATGGTTTCTTCGGCCTCGACGATTTCGCGAATACGGTCCAAGAACCAAGGATCAAAGGCGGTCACATTGTGAATTTCGTCATTGGTCAGACCATAACGCATAGCCTGTGCAATGGTGCGCATCCGGTCTGGTGTTTGCTGGCTGATCGCGGCAATCACGGCAGATTTTTCTGGCGCGCCCTCTATCTCAACTTCGTCAAAGCCGGTCAGGCCCGATTCCATCGATGCCAATGCTTTTTGCAACGATTCGTGAATCGTACGCCCAATCGCCATGGTTTCGCCAACAGACTTCATCGCTGTGGTCAAATGGGGCTTGGACCCTGGGAATTTTTCGAATGCGAATTTCGGGATTTTGGTGACAACATAATCGATTGTTGGTTCAAAGGACGCAGGCGTGACCTTGGTGATGTCATTGTCCAATTCATCCAGCGTATAGCCGACTGCCAATTTCGCGGCGATTTTCGCAATCGGGAAACCCGTGGCCTTGGACGCCAAGGCAGACGACCGTGACACGCGCGGGTTCATTTCGATCACAACCATACGGCCATCGGCAGGGTTAATCGCCCATTGCACGTTGGATCCGCCCGTTTCAACACCGATTTCGCGCAGAACTGCGATCGATCCATTGCGCATGATTTGGTATTCTTTGTCCGTCAGTGTCAGTGCAGGGGCAACAGTGATGGAATCGCCTGTATGCACACCCATGGGGTCCACGTTTTCGATAGAACAAATGATAATCGCGTTGTCAGCTTTGTCGCGGACAACCTCCATTTCGTATTCTTTCCAACCCAACAGGGATTCATCGATCAAGATTTGGTTCACGGGCGATGCGTCCATCCCTGTGCGGCAATAATATTCGTAATCTTCGCGGTTATAGGCGACACCGCCCCCTGTCCCGCCCAGGGTAAAGGCAGGGCGGATAATCGCAGGCAAACCGATTTCATCCAGTGCTTCAACCGCCATTCGGACACCTTCGTTCAGGTCAGCTTGGCCGTTTTCTTTCTTGGGGGCGGTGATGATGGTCGCCTTGGGGTTTTCCAGACCGATGCGATCCATCGCTTCGCGGAACAATTTGCGATCTTCGGCCATTTCAATGGCGTCACGTTTCGCGCCGATCATTTCAACGCCGTATTTGTCCAGCACGCCCATTTCCTCAAGCGCGAGCGCGGTGTTCAGACCCGTTTGACCGCCCATCGTTGGCAGCAATGCGTCTGGGCGCTCTTTCTCGATGATTTTGGCAACAACTTCTGGTGTGATGGGTTCGATATAGGTGGCATCCGCTAGACCAGGGTCTGTCATAATCGTAGCGGGGTTGGAATTGACCAACACCACGCGATACCCCTCTTCTCTCAACGCTTTACACGCTTGGGCACCAGAATAATCAAATTCACAAGCTTGGCCAATAACGATCGGACCTGCGCCGATAATCATGATTGAGGAAATGTCGGTTCTTTTG
>CBFHVU010000117.1:0-7215 GCA_965659465.1 uncultured Paracoccaceae bacterium
TAAATGACGATTATACCCCAATGGAGTTTGTGGTGGCTGTTCTAGAGCGGTTTTTTGGTATGTCGCATGCGCAAGCATTTGAAATTATGCTAACCGTCCACAAAAAGGGCGTGGCCGTTGTTGGCGTATTCAGTCACGAAATTGCAGAAACCAAGGTGGCCCAGGTCATGGATTTCGCGCGGCGTCATCAACACCCTTTGCAATGTACGATGGAAAAAGAGTAAAGGGATCAAAGCAACCACGATAGGGTGACTTTGAGCGATGTTTTCTGACCGATATTCCTTTGCCATGCGCGATGGCGCAGATCTGATCCCGGATGGGGCGACCTGCGGTGTATTTAATGCGACAGATGCCTGTGACGTGTCGGGGCTATCGGGTGATATCACGGTGGTTCAGGGGTTTGCGCCCTTTGTCGATCAACTTACCGCCGCGGGTATTCGTGTGACCCAACACGCCCACGGCCCGTTTGATGTGGCCGTTGTTTTGCTGCCAAAATCCAAAAAATTGGCGCGGGATTTGATTTATCAGGCAACCCAAGCCGTTCCAAACGGCACGGTCTTGGTGGATGGCCAGAAAACCGATGGCATTGATAGCATTCTGAAAGATTTGAAAAAACAGGTAAGCCTAAGCACGCCGGTATCCAAGGCGCACGGCAAATTGGCGTGGTTTTCAACCCCTGCGCAGGTGCCGGATTATGCAGATACGGGCATGCTGCTGCCCCAAGGGTTTGCAACATCCGCAGGCGTGTTTTCCGCCGATGGTATCGACCCTGCATCGCAGCTGTTGGCAAGGTTGTTGCCGCCCTTGCGTGGAACGGTCGCAGATTTTGGGGCGGGCTGGGGGTATTTGACCCATACCCTGTGCAACAGCCCCACAATCACTCAGGTGTTCGCGGTCGAGGCTGATTTTGCATCACAGCAGCTGATTGCCCAAAATGTACCGGATGAACGTGTGGTGTCTGTCTGGGCCGATGCCACCCAATGGCGCGCACCCAAACTGGTTGATGTGGTTGTGATGAACCCCCCGTTTCATGTCGCAGGGCGGGCGGATCCGGCCGTGGGTCAGGCGTTTATCCACAATGCTGCCGCGAATTTATCGCCACAGGGGCAATTATTTATGGTGGCCAATCGGCATTTGCCCTATGAATCGGTGCTAGAGGCCAGTTTTCAATCGGTCCAAGAGCTGACGGGCACGCCCCAGTTCAAGGTTTATCATGCGGCGCGTCCAAAACGCACCAAACGCTAAGACACGCCGCATTATAGGAGAGATGGGATGAGTTTTTCGATCGAGGGTAAAATCGCCATTGTGACAGGCGGGGCCAATGGTATCGGTTTGGCCATCGGGCGTCATTTTGCGAACCATGGGGCCAATGTAATGTTTGCTGACATGGATGAAAAACGCCTAAAGAAAGAGTTAGAGGATTTCCCAGATGACGGCAATGTGCGGTATTTCGCAGGCGATTTGCGCGAACGGCTGACCGTTGCCAATTTGTTGTCTGCAACGATTGATGCCTTTGAAAATATTGATATTTTGGTGAATGCATCGCGTCAGGTTTTGCGAACGGATCCCTTGAATGTCAATGACACCTCGCTGGAAACCTTGATCGATCAAAATCTGATGACCAGTTATCGTATTACCCAGTCAGTGGCCAAGCGGATGATAAAACAGGCCGTGGATGATCCATCTGATCGTCCTGCGGGATCGATCATTAACCTGTCGTCTATCGCGGCGAACTCGGTACAAAGAAATATGTTGGCCTATTCGGTATCAACCGCTGCATTGAACCAAATGACCCGCGCGATGGCCATTGAATTGTCGCAGCATAATATTCGTGTAAATGCCGTGGCCTTTGGGTCGTTGATGTCGGCCAGCCTGCAATCCGCGCTTAAGGAAAATCCAGAGTATCGCCAAGAGATTGAGCACAAAACCCCGCTGGGTTGGATCGCCTCGGCAAACGAAGTGGTCGAGGCCACACAATATTTGGCGTCAGACGCATCGCGATTTATGACAGGTCACATAATGACACTAGACGGCGGGCGCAGTTTAGTCGACAGTGTCAAGGCATCTGCACACTAGAAAGGATGGTTTATGACCGACATGTTTGACACTCAAAAACAAACTGCAAGTGCGTGGTTCAGAACGCTGCGTGATGAAATTGTCGCCGCATTTGAAGGGCTTGAACAGTCGCATAGCACAGGTCCCTTTGCGGATATGGATCCCGGTTCCTTTGAGGTTGCAGAAACATCGCGCCACAGCGATGACGGATCAGACGCAGGCGGCGGATTGATGAGTGTCATGCGCGGTGGACGCGTGTTTGAAAAGGTCGGTGTGAATATTTCCACGGTCTATGGTGTTTTGGGTGAACAGGCCCAGCATGCCATGGCCGCCCGCAAAGGCATTCCTGGGATGAAGGATGATCCCCGTTTTTGGGCCAGTGGCATTTCATTGGTAGCCCATATGCGCAACCCGCACTGCCCAGCGGTGCATATGAATACGCGGATGTTTTGGACACCGCATGCGTGGTGGTTTGGCGGCGGGTCCGATTTGAACCCCTGTTTGGAATATGACCAAGATACCCAACATTTCCACGACACCCAAAAACAGCATTTGGCGCGCCATGGCGATGGCCTGTACCAAGAGCTAAAGGAATGGGCCGACGAATATTTCTATATCCCCCATCGGGGCCGCGCACGCGGTGTGGGTGGTGTGTTTATGGATGATCGCTGCACGGGCGATTGGCAGGCCGATTTTGAACTGACCCAAGATTTGGGACGCGCGTTTTTGCCGGCCTATGTGCCGTTGATCGAAAAACGCCGTGCGCAGGATTTCACCGATGCGGATAAAGATGCGCAGTTGTTGCATCGTGGGCTCTATGCTGAATATAACTTGGTGTACGATCGTGGCACAAAATTTGGGTTGCTGACCGGACATGATGCGAATGCTGTCTTGATGAGTCTGCCACCGCTTGCCAAATGGGTCTAAGAACGAGGCGATAGATGGCATTACCCCAAGACTTGGCAAATATTGTCGGCCCATCACATGTTTTGACAGGTGATGACACGGCCCCCTATGCCATGGATTGGATCAGGGTTTATCCTTCGTCCCCTTTGGCCGTGGTCCGACCACAAAATATCCAGCAGGTGGCGCAGATCGTGCGCTATGCCAATGACCATAGCGTGGCCTTGGTTCCGATGGGGGGCAACACGGGGCTCAGTGGGGCAACACAGGCCAATGGGGCCGTAATCGTCAGCCTAGAGCGTATGAACGCCATTCACGACATTCGCCCCGCCGCGCGGATTGCGGTTGTTCAGGCGGGGGCTGTGTTATCACAGGTGCATGCCGCGGTTGATGACCACGATATGGTATTTCCCGTCACCTTTGGCGCGCGTGGATCCGCCACCATTGGTGGGATTTTATCCACCAATGCCGGCGGATCAAATGTGTTGCGCTATGGCAATACCCGCGACCGCGTGATGGGGATCGAGGCGGTGTTGCCTGATGGGCGCGTCCTAAACGCGATGTCGCAGCTGCACAAAGACAACTCGGGCTATGACCTGCGCCATCTGTTGATAGGGGCCGAGGGGACATTGGGCATTATCACCGCGGCCGTTTTGAAATTGGCGCCCAAGCCCAAGGCCTATGCCACCGCAATGATTGCGGCGCGGTCACTGTCCGATGCCTTGGACGTTTTGAACGACCTACAGGATGCCACCGGTGGTGGGGTCGAGGCATTTGAATATATGCCCCGCGATTATATTCAGGCGCATTTGGATCACAGACCCAATGCGCGTGCGCCATTCGATGATATGTATGACGTCAATATTATGGTGGAAATTGCAACGACGGTTGTCGATATGGCGCAGCCCAATTCTGCGGGTCAAATTGCATTGGTATCTTTGTTGGAACACACCTTGGCCCAGTTTTTGGACCGTGGCGCAATATTGGATGCGGTTGTTGCGCAAAATTCGGCCCAGCGTGCCGAAATGTGGGAACGACGCGAAGCGGCCGCGGAATTGACCCTGCGCCTGCCCAATCTGGTCAACAATGATGTGGCTGTCCCGTTGGATCAGGTGCCTGTGTTTTTGGATCGTGCCGATGCGGCGTTACGCCAAGTGGACCCGGGCCTGCGCCTGATGGTCGTTTCGCATTTGGGCGATGGCAATATTCATTACGCGGCCTCAGCCAGCACCGCAGATCCCGCGATCGAGGACGCGATCGTGCAATCCGTCGAAGATATCGTGTTGGATCTGGGTGGCAGTTTTTCGGCGGAACACGGCATAGGTCAGGCCAAATTACCATCCATGCGCCGCCGCAAAGACCCCGTTGCCCGGTCGGTAATGGGGCAAATTAAACGGGCGCTAGATCCCAATAACATTATGAACCCTGGCAAATTATTGCCCGATTTGGATTAGATCAGGCGCGTTCTATCCGCGCCAGTCAAAGAAATTGGGACCACCCTGTTCCAGTAATTTGCGCGCCATAGCGCGACCCATTTCTGGTCCATCCTCGATCGCGCCGGTTTGATCGTCGGCAACCGATTCGGATCCGTCAGGGCGAATAACCTCGCCACGTAAACGCAGCGTTGTACCGTCCAATTCGGCCAGCCCAGCAATCGGCGTTTCACACGACCCGTCAAGGGCCGCCAAAAACGCCCGTTCTGCGGCCAATCGCTGGCCTGTCGGGGTGTGGTGGATGGCGGCCAGCATGTCGGCTGTGGCACTGTCATCGCTGCGACGTTCGATGCCAATGGCCCCTTGGGCCACGGCGGGCAACATGATGTCGGTATCAATGAAACTTTTGGCGATATGGGCCATATCCAACCGCTTTAGCCCCGCGGCTGCCAAAAATGTGGCGTCTGCTACCCCGTCTTCTAACTTTTTCAGACGGGTTTGCACGTTGCCGCGAAACTCAACAACCTCAAGGTCGGGGCGTTTCAGCATCAACTGCGCGCGGCGGCGCAGGCTGGATGACCCCAGTTTCGCGCCCTTGGGCAGATCGGCCAATCCATCGTGCGACAGTGACACAAATGCATCACGCACGTCTTCGCGCGGCAGATAGGTATCAAGTATCAGCCCATCAGGCTGCAACGTTGGCATATCCTTCATCGAATGGACGGCTATGTCAATTTTTCCTGACAGTAGGTCTTCTTCGATTTCTTTGGTAAATAATCCCTTGCCGCCAATTTCTTTTAGGGGGCGATCTAGGATGCGATCCCCTGTCGTTTTGATGATAATAATTTCAAAGCAATCTTTTGATAAATCAAAGGCTTGTGATAGCCGTGATCTGGTTTCATAGGCCTGTGCCAATGCCAAGGGCGAACCACGTGTTCCGATTTTCAAAGGCGATGCGGGGGTTGGATATACATTGTTCATATGTTTTATTTACTCGGGCAGTTAAGGTTAGACAAGCACACTTTACTTGACATCTGATCGATTTGGCGTGACGAAAGCAATAAAAAAGGAAATCCAATGGCGAATAATAAAACGATTTTGCGGGCTTTGGCGGGGGAAACATTGGACACACCGCCCATTTGGATGATGCGCCAAGCGGGACGTTATTTGCCCGAATATCGTGCGACACGGGCGCAGGCAGGCGATTTTTTGTCCCTGTGCTATAACAGTGATCTGGCCGCCGAGGTCACATTGCAGCCCATTCGCCGCTATGGATTTGATGCGGCGATTTTGTTTGCCGATATTTTACTGCTGCCCCAAGCCTTGGGCGCGGATTTGTGGTTCGTCACGGGCGAGGGCCCGCGTATGTCCACCACCACAACGCAGGCCGAATTTGATCAGTTGCGGTCTGTCGGCGATATTCACGAAACCCTAAACCCTGTTTATGAAACGGTGCGCATTTTGGCGCGTGAATTGCCCAAGGAAACAACGTTGATTGGATTTGCGGGCGCCCCATGGACGGTTGCCACCTATATGATTGCAGGCCGCGGATCCAAGGATCAGGGCGCAGCACATGCGTTGAAATCGGAAAACCGCGCCGTGTTTGAACAGATCATTGATCGTTTGACGGATGCGACCATCGAATATCTGGCCGCCCAAATTGATGCGGGTGCCGAGGTTGTGAAACTGTTCGACAGTTGGGCCGGATCGCTGAAAGGGCAGGATTTCGATGATTTCGCGCTAAAGCCCGCGCAAAAAATTATTGCGGCGTTAAAATCGCGCTATCCAAATACCCCAATCATTGCATTCCCCCGCGAAGGGGGTGACCGTTACATTGGGTTTGCCAAGGCAACAGGGGCCGATTGCGTTGCGGTTGATAATTCCGTGTCTGTAGAATGGGTGGCCGAACATGTACAGCCCGATGGCTGTGTGCAGGGCAACCTAGCATCGCATCACATGGTGACGGGCGGTCAGGAATTGGTCAATGAAACCCGCCGCATTGTGCAGGCCCTGTCCAAGGGGCCACATATTTTCAACCTTGGCCATGGCATCACGCCGGATGCAAACCCAGATCATGTGCAGTTGATGATCGATACAGTGCGCGGGGCCTGACCTGCGCATTTCGGGGTCGCCACAAAAATAATTGCTGTATATCCTGCACAGGTCCTTGTTTCGCGGGGCAAGGGTATCTAAATCATGAAATATGATGAAATTACCTTTTTTGCCCAAAAAACCAACTGTTTCCACGGTGCGCCTGTCTGGTATGATTTCGGCATCGGGCCGTGGCAGTTTGAATGACCGTGCCATTGGCCCAGTTTTGGACCGCGCCTTTAAGAAAGGCAAACCATCTGCCGTGGCGTTATTGATCAATTCGCCGGGCGGATCGCCCGTGCAATCGTCGCTGATTGGGGCGCGCATTCGGCGTTTGGCCGATGAAACAAAGGTTCCTGTGTATGCCTTTGTCGAAGATGTCGCGGCATCGGGCGGGTACTGGATCGCCGTGGCGGCCGATGAAATTTACGCGGATGCCACATCAATCGTTGGATCAGTCGGGGTTATTTCTGCCGGATTTGGGTTCCAGGATTTCATCACCCGCCACGGTGTCGAACGGCGTGTTCACACGGCAGGTAAATCAAAATCCACGCTGGACCCTTTCCAACCGCAAAGGCCCGAAGATGTCGAGCGTTTGAAGCGCATATTGAATGAAATGCACGGCGCTTTCCAAGATCATATCACCGCCCGCCGTGGGGCGCGGTTGGTCCAGGATCAAGATTTATTCACCGGTGAATTTTGGACAGGACAAAGCGCGATTGATCTGGGTTTG
>CBFHVU010000118.1:0-7073 GCA_965659465.1 uncultured Paracoccaceae bacterium
GCGGCGGGCCCTGCGCGTGTGGATTTTTTCGGAAAGGCATCGATTTTGGGGGCCAGTGGATTTTCCCCAGTGAGCCCATTCAAAAACACATCTTCGAACGTTACGATCGCTGCGGTGTCAATCTGGGTGATATGCTGCAATTTTTGCGCAGCGGCCAGATCTTTGCCCGACTGCTTTGCCAAAATGGCCACCAAATCGCGCACCAACCGCAGATCGTCTGCATCAAAATGGGCCTGTATGTCCGCAACCTGATCAACCACATCGTCCAGACCGAAGTTTTGAAAAATACCCTGCGGGGTACGGGGCTGCGCAAAGATATCGCGTTTGGCCAAAATGGCCTGAACCACCTTGGGCAATCTATGATCGCCTGCAAGTCTGGTAATATCGGACATAACGCCCAAGGCATTCGCATCAGAGGCCAGCATTTCCAATATTTCATGACACAGCTGTTTGATGACGCGTTCGTCAATGGCCATGAATTGGGGGCTGACGCCCGCTTCGCGCGGGAATTGGCGCAAAACGGCCCCGCAAAACGAATGGATGGTCTGAATTTTCAATCCGCCAGGTGTTTCTATGGCCTTGGCAAACAGGGTGCGCGCCTGCCGCAATGCGGTATCGTCGATGATATCATTCACGCCCATTTCGGTCAGCGCCCGCCGCAGCGTGTCATTAGGCTGCATCGCCCAGCTGCCCAGCCGTTCAAACAGGCGGTTTTGCATTTCGGTGGCCGCCGCCTTGGTATAGGTCAGACACAGGATGTTTTCGGGTGACACGCCCTGCAACAACAACCGCGCCACGCGGTCGGTCAGGACCCGTGTTTTGCCCGATCCCGCATTCGCGGATAGCCATGTTGACATATTGGGCTGCGCGGCCTGAACCTGACGTTTGGTGGCATCATTCATCTGTGTCATGTCAAATGCTCTTTCATTGGGTCATCGGATGGGGACCATTCGCCAAAACGTGTCATTGGATCATAGGGTGCGAAATCGCGATCCTGAAACAGGGCGCGCCGCGCGGTATAGCCCTGATCGGGCCTGCGGTATTGATCGATCAATTTATAAAATTTGGCGTGTGCGGTTTCCAAATCCTCTTTGTCCAATGGGATTTTGGTGTCTGATTTGGTCCCTGACACGGCCAAAAACGCAGCATCCGCCACCTGCGCCGGCGCTAAATCTTCAAACGCGCCATCTTGGACCATCAGCGATAATAAATACAGTTGTTTGTCAAATTCCAACTGTTGTGGGCCCGTTGGGATTGTACCGGTTTTATAGTCATAAACGATGGTTTGGCCGCCAATATCGTCCAATCGGTCCACCTTGCCCGTTAAGGTGAAACCCAGATCGGGCAGAACCCAGCGGCCTTTGCGCTCTAACGCGATGGGTGTAGCGGTTAAACGGCGCTGTCGTTCTTGGGCCACAAACCAATCCGCCAGCCCTTGGATACGATTGGCCCATTGAATGCGGGTCAACGCCCAAGGTGCCGCCTGTTCCCGTGCCGCATGGGTGCGCTCCATCAAGGCGTTTACACGTTGGTCATCCGGAATGGTGTCCCAATCGTTGATAAAGTTTTCGAAAATGTTATGCATCACCGTGCCGCGCAAACGGGCATCTGGCTCTGCGTCCAGATCATCCAAGGGAACGATTCGCAGCACATGTTTGGCATATATGGCATAGGGATCGCGGATCAGCGTTTTGATTTCGGTCACGGATAATTTCGTGGGACGCGCGTCAACGGGGGGAACCACACTGGGCCGTGTGGCGCGGGGTATCTGTGGGGCGTAGTCAAATATGGCGACACGGTCCAGCCATTTTTGCCCGCGGGCGATCATATCGTCCATCGCCTGCTTGCCGCCCTGATCGGGTAAACCGTTCAACAGGTTTTGCAACCGGTTGATCCAACGCGATGGCACGGTTTGCACATCATCCGATTGCAATGACCGCGTGATCCAGACATTTTGCAAACAGACCGAAGTTTGGAAATCATGTGCGGACAGGCCAATTTGCCGATCGGGCAGCAACAGCCCAACCTGTTGGCGCATGGCGCGGTTGAACCACGGGTCTGCGCTGGGCGGTTCGGGCCATGTGCCTTCGTTCAGGCTGGCTAAAATGATGGTATCGGCGGTTTGAACCCGTGCCTCTAGCGTGCCTAGGATCATGATGTTTTCATGTGGCGTTTGATAGTCGCGCAGGCTGTCTTGGGCCAAAATGCCCGAAAACACATTGGCATAATCCTGACCCGACATGGCGGGCGCGCTGTCTGCGGCTTGGGCCATTGTGTCGAACACGGCTGATGCCATTTTCCCCGCTTTGTGCAGCCATAATTCGCCACTGTCGTTTGCCCCGTCCGTTGCGCTGTCAGACTGCGGCCCACCGGCAATCCGTTCGGCGCAGGATTTATGGATGGCAATCCAGTGATCAAAATCGGCCTGATCGGGCGGTAGATGCGTCAAAAACGCGGATGCGACCCAATCGACCCATGCGCCAATCCCGTCAATCGCGGCTTTGTCTGCAAATTTCGCCAAGATTTCAGGCGTGGGATAGGGGTTTACGTTTGATCGCAGATATAATTCCAACTCGCGCGTCAGGCGCAGGTGCGTCCCGCGGTTTGCGCCATCTGCCCCGCTGTTGGTCAGGGGGTGTTTCAGCAGCGCCAACAAATGCCCCGTTGTGACGCGCCGGATCATGATGTTGATCACATGGCGCAAAAACCGACCGGGGGGTGACAATTGCAGCGGCGTGCCTGCACTGTCATCAGGGATCACGTCCCAATAACTTAGCGCCGCGGTGATTTGGCGGGTTAACTGGCGATCGGGGGTGATGACCGCCACGGTTTTGTTTTGGTCCACCGCCTCGCGCAGTTTCAGCGCGATGGCCAGCGCCTCGGCCCGTTTTGATGGGGCGTTGACCCATGTAATGTCGTGGGTGGCAGCCTGTAAATCGGGCAGGTTTGGGCCTTCGGCCAGCCAACTGTCGGTGACGGGCGCGGGGCGCAGGGCCAGCGACATCAGCGCCGTGCGCGCCGCGTTGCGCGCCACATTGTGGGCCCACGGCGGAATATTGGTGGGATCATGGTTCAACTGATCGGCCACATGGGCCAACCGATACTGTGGGTGATCCTGTGCGCGTAACGGATCGCGCAGTTTGTCCCAAGCCGTCGGGGGCATGTCACGGTCGTAGCCGGGCAGCACAACCATGCCCTGCGGTAACATCATCACGGCCTGCATAAATTCCAGCGTGGCCCCGCGTGATCCGGTGGACCCGGCCACGATAACAGGGTCTAACACGGGGAAATTTTGCCATTTTTGCGCCAGCCTCAGGACTTGGGTCCGCAATAAATCTGTGGATGCGCCGGTGCCTGATCGTGCGGCCAAATACGATTGGATCAGCTGCACAAATTTCAATGTACGGTCCCAATGCCCCGATTGATCCTGCACGGATAGCGTGGCGATATCGGCTGGATCGACCCCTTCGTTTTGGATTTCGTCCATCAGATTGGCCAAACTGTCCGCCAGATCAAAGGCGGCAGACCGCGCTGCCAAATCTGGCTCAATTTCCAGCAATCGGTTGATCAGGCCCACCAATTCCAATCGAATGGCCAGATTGGATGTTTCTGTGTTCTGCGGAATGGTCTGGGCAAGGTTGTGCAAATTTGTGATCACATGCAGCCGTGGGTGCAATATTGCGCCGCGCTGTGTCAATATCTGGGTGATCCTGCGTTGCATTCTGGCCGTGTTTACAATGACATGCGCACGCGCCAGCGCATCGGGCGGTTGGTGTTCAAATCGTTGCAGCAACCCAGTGACAAAGGTTTCTGCGAAATCCAATCCCAAATCAACGGCAAATACTTTATCTGTCATAATGGCCCCAAATCTGCGGCTGCGGCGTTAAAACTGTCTTTGTTTCCAATATCATACCAAGGCGCATTATAAACCAAACCATGGGCGCGACCCTGTGCGATCAGCATGTCCCAGATCATGTTCAAAGAAAAGACATTTTCCGCCCTATCTGCCACGGTTGCCGTTTTTATGATCTGCACACTGGCATAGGTATAGGGCCCGCCGCGGCTGATTTTACCATCACAATCAATTGAAAAATCACCGCCCCCCGTACGGCCCATCGCCATATCAGGCGGCACACATAGCAGCAGCGCATCCATCCTGTCAGGATCCCAATGTTGCGCCAAGGCGGCGATCGGATTGGGCCCCCGCCATAGGGTGTCAGAGTTCAGGGTGATGACAATATCAGTGTCTAATATGTGCAATGCAGCCTTTAATCCGCCGCCGGTATCCAAAATTTCGTCCTGCTCAAGTGCAACATCGACATCCGTGTCGCGGAAATGCGCCTGAATTTGATCCGCGTGGTAATGGGCGTTGACCACGACCGATCGGGGGCCAAAGGCGCGGACATGATCCAGTGTGTAATCAATCAGAGCGCGGCCGTGCATCTGCAACAACGGTTTGGGTCGATCCACGGTTAGGTCCCCCATACGCGTGCCAAACCCCGCGGCAAAGATCATGGCGGATGCTGAGTCAGGCTCTAACATTGGGAAATTATCCGATTTCTGTGGTTTGGTGTGGGGGCGGGTATGGTTGATATGATCACGTCCTGCAGCCCCGCCAGCTGGGGGTGCGCCAGCGCTTGCATGACGAAGTCCCATGTGCGTGGCGCCCAATCCAGATAATGATGTTTGCCATCCTGTGCCGCCAATCGGGCAAAGCCGCCCAAAATCCGCAGGTTTCGCAATAGGCTCAGCATGGCGCAGCCGTGGGAAAACTGGTCTGCGTCATGCCCCAGATGATGGCGAAACCGGTCAAGCATCTGGTCACGCAGCGCGGGGTCAATATCGCGGCGAACATCATATAGCAGCGATACAACATCATAACAGGGGTGCGATAACACCGCGTCTTGGAAATCGATCATGCCCACGCGGGCCAGCCCCGTTGAATCCGGTGTCCAAATCAAATTTTCCGCATGACAATCGCGTAGGGTGGTGCAGAAATTGGTGTCAAACACAGGCTGCGCATGATGCGATAGGTGGCCCAGAAATTCGGTTTTCTGGCTGTCTGACAGGGGATCACAGCAGTAAAAATCAAACAACCGGTCCAGTAATGTCATATACCGATCGGCCCCCATTCGGGGCAGGTCGGCACAGGGCTGCGATCGCGTCAAATGGGCCAATGCATCAATCGCCGCGCCATAGCGTTCGGGCTGTAATTCGGGCGCTGTTCGAAATTCATCGGCAAAGCGCAGCGTCCCCAAATCCTGAATAATCATAACCCCCAAGTCGTGATCACAGGCATAGACCTGTGGTGCACCCAGCCCAATGCCGCGCAAATAGGTGGCGATCTGTTCGAAACTGCGCGTGCTTTCGGCCGCCTCGGGCGGGGTGTCCATTAAAATGGCGCGGGATTGCCCATCAATCAGGCGGTGATAATTGCGTTTGGATGCGTCTTGGGCGATGGGCACTTGGGTGGCAGCGGACCAGCCATGGTGTGCCACGAATGCGGTAATGCGTTCAGATCGGGGCGCACGCGGGATCATTGCGAACACACCTGTTCCAACCGATGGCGCCAATCCTCATTGGGTGCGGTGATGGTCAGGGTGCGCGCATCCTCGGCTTGGCCCACGGAAAATGCGATGTTCAATGCTGTGCTGGGGGTTAAATCCTGCAACCGGTCGGGCCATTCAATCAAACAGATGGCAGTGTCAAAGGCATCGTATAACCCCAATTCAATAACATCATCAGGGCCCGACAACCGATATAAATCGGCATGCCAAATTTCGCCCAAATCGGTGTCATAGGTTTGAACCAAAGTGAAGGTGGGCGATGGCACATCCTCGGGCGTGGGTTGGTGGGATTGAATGATGGATCGCGCCAGAAAACTTTTGCCCGCGCCGATGTCACCCGTCATCAAAATAACGTCGCCAGGACGCAACACCGCGCCAAAGTGGGCCGCCCATTGTGCCGTGTCATCGACCGAAGAAAGCTGAACAGAAAACGCGTGATTTTGCATGGGTCAACAATGCCAGCCCATTCCCCAAAGGACAAGCCGATTTCAACGCGCTAGGCGCTGATCGTTATCAGATCGGTATCAGATTTTGTGGATCTATCCAATTGGCGGAAAGTCACGGCGGTATGCTGATCCGGCAGGGGCAGCACGGTGCATTCAATTTCGCGGCCATCATCCAACATCACGCGATCATGCCAAACGGTGCGATGTTCGATCTGTGACAGGAATTCGCGCAATTCGCCCCAAAACGGGCTGGGCCGCGAATGCAGCTGCCACGCATTTTGCGCCTGATCAAAGGTGGTGTCGCGCATCGTATCGCTTTCACTGATGCCCCACAGGTCTTGGTGGACTTCGTTTGATAGGATCATGGTGCCTGACATCGAAAACACGGCCACGGCGGTGTCCATCTGGTCCAACAGGCTATAGTAAAATTCCAGTTCGGACCGATATTTGCGGGTCACTGACACCTCGGCTGTGATGTCTTCGAACAGGAATGCCAAGGCGCCATCGGGGTGGGGGCGGCCCGAAATACGGTAAATCTGACCATTGGGCAGGTTCCACACTTCGCTAAATGTGCCTTCGGCGGCGGCGACCAAAACGGCCAGTTTTTCGCGCCAAGATGCATAGTTTTTGGGCTCTGGCATGATGTGGCGGTCACGTAATTTATCGAACACTGAAAGCAGGTTTGGCCGCGCACTTAGGAATTCGGCGGGCAGGGTTGTCAGGTCAACCAAGGCGGGGTTAAACAGCACCAGCTGGCGATTGCGGCCAAAAATGGCCAACCCAATCGACAGGGTTGCAAAGGTTTTGGTCAGGGTTTGCACAAAATTGCGTTGGGCCTGTTCTGCCTTGACCACAGCGGTGACATCCAGCGCGTAATATACGGTGCGGTCGTCAATTTCATGGAAATTTACGTCAAACCAAAACTGCTGTCCGCGGGTGTTTTCGACCTGAACACGTTCGTCTGATTGTTGCAAGCGTGTTGCGATATCATGCAACCGTTTGCCCAGCGCATCGGTCAAATTGCGAAATGCCAGATTAGATTCGATAACGGTATTGTTTT
>CBFHVU010000119.1:0-6667 GCA_965659465.1 uncultured Paracoccaceae bacterium
ATTGGCAAAGATCATGACAATGATGCTTTAAATTTGGGGTTTTCCTTGGTCACACGAGCCGATTATCAAAACGGCTGTGATGGTGCGGATGAAGATGGCAGTAAAGATACGTCCTTTATCACCTGTGAAAACAAATATGGATATGACTCAGGGCCCAACCACTGGGGCAGCCGCTTTTATGTCAAAAGCGGGGATGAATTCATCAACCAAGAAAGCCCGACACCCGTGATCTATACCGCAACCTTGGAACATGATTTGAACGCAGGCGTCAACGACCGTATCAAGGCTTTGGGTGGTGATCCCGCCGGTAAAACATATCGGCTCGGTGACGAAGCCTTTGTCAGAAATCAGTTCACACGCCGCAACTGTGTCCAAGATTGCTTCCAAGAGGCCGGACCAGAGGCAATAGAGGGCATGGAAATGATTTTGACCCACGATGGTCGTGAATTTTATCCCCTGCCGGGCGATCATGTGACCATACCGGGCGCTGCCAGTGAACTGACATGGTTTTCAGCGCTGTCTTTAAAATCGGGTACAACCGTTACGGATTTGTTTGACAGCACCAAGACCTATGTCGTGAAAAATGTCGCTGTCAGCCAACGCCTTGGATTGGTGCCGACCTCGGTTTGCGAAAGTTCCGAAAATGGGCTTGCTTACGAAAATATTGGCGACCCGGCTTTTCAAAATTTGCAGCTCTCTGATCTTCCTCCCTTAGAGTTTGACGATATCCTGTCAGGAATGCCGACATGGTCCGAAAAACCAAAGAACAACGATGTGAACCAAGGCTGCTATGTTGATAATGGGCGCTTGATCGGCGTGTGTACGTAATAACATTTGCAACGTACATTCAGGGCACATTCAGGGCAGGGTGCTTGGGAAACTTATAAATCTGCCTAAAAAATTCGCGCGACAGGTCATGCGGACTGTCGCAGCACAGCCAAGCTATCGCAAATTTCTATCGGACCTCTCAGTCTCGTTCACACCACGCCACTTATCTGATATGCAAGCATCAATGCTCCGCATAAAAAAATAAATAAATACGTAAAAATTGTTTTCCCGATGCCACCAAAATCTTTGGGCATGTTACCACCTCACGCTTGGTACCGTGCGCCTAACATAACACACGTTTCAGGAAATTTCAGCAGATTTTTAAATCATTCAGAGGGCTGGAGCGGGTAGCGGGAATCGAACCCGCGCCTTAAGCTTGGGAAGCTCGCATGATACCATTTCACCATACCCGCAACGCCTAAAAGGTTAGATGCAAACCCTAACCAATACAAGTTTGAATACTTATGGCTTTCATTTTTGCCCAAATACTCATTTGCCCGCCAAAGGCGGGCAAAACAAACCCTTACAGATATTTCCCCATAGCCACAGCAGTATCCGCCATACGATTGGAAAATCCCCATTCATTGTCGTACCAGCTTAGAATACGAACCATCGTGCCATCCATTACCTTGGTTTGATCTGTTGCAAAGATCGATGAATGGCTGTCATGGTTGAAATCCATCGACACCAGCGGCTCATCCGTTACTCCAAGAATGCCTGCCATAGGTCCTGCAGCCGCTTGACGCACCGCTGCATTGATTTCGTCGGCCGTGGTTTCACGCAACGCCTCAAAGGTCAGATCCACAACCGATACATTGGGCGTGGGAACCCGAACAGCAACACCATCCAGTTTGCCATTTAATTCAGGCAACACCAAACCAACTGCCTTTGCCGCACCGGTTGAGGTTGGGATCATCGACATCGCCGCGGCACGCGCACGATACAAATCCTTGTGCATGGTATCCAGGGTGGGTTGATCGCCTGTATAGCTGTGGATTGTGGTCATGAACCCGCGTTTGATCCCTACGGTTTCGTTCAATACCTTTGCCACTGGGGACAAACAGTTTGTGGTGCAAGACGCATTGGAAACAATAATATCATCCTTGGTCAGGACATCATCATTCACACCATAAACGATTGTTTTGTCCGCACCCTTTGAGGGGGCTGAAACCAAAACGCGGCTTGCACCGTTTTCCAAATGGATTGCGGCTTTTTCGCGGTCGGTGAAAATGCCGGTGCATTCCAAAACGATATCAACATGACCCCAGGGTAATTCGGCAGGGTTTCGTATCGCCGTTACCGCGATCGGGCCGCGTCCCACGTCGATTGTGGTATCTGTGGTCGTTACGGGTGCAGGAAAACGGCCATGAACGCTGTCATATTTCAACAAATGGGCATTTGTGGTGACAGGGCCAAGATCGTTTATTGCAACAACCTCGATATCGGTACGGCCAGATTCAATGATGGCACGCAGTACATTGCGTCCGATGCGTCCAAATCCGTTGATGGCGACTTTTACGGTCATGATATTGCCTTTTGTTGATTTCCAATTTCGTTAGCGCTAACATCAACAAAAACGAAAAAAAGTCAACACCAAACGCGAAAAATGACGTGGGTTAGCGCCAAAATGTAAGATATTCGATAAAATCGTCGCCTTTGATCATCAAGAATTTGAAATTGTGGAAATCATAAAACCAAAAATCCAAGACGCATAACGCGATGATCAATAAAAACGATATGGCCCAAGCACGATGTGACATTCAATATCTCTGGTTATAGCCAGTCAGTGATAGCGCGAAAACAATTAATAACAAACCCCATTCGATCAGAACGGGGTTTGTTGTTAATGCATGACTGGACGGCTGTGTTTACAACAAACGTCCCATTGCTGCGGCGACGTCGGCCATGCGGCACGAAAATCCCCATTCGTTGTCGTACCATGCAAGCACACGAACCAAACGCTTGCCAACCACTTTGGTTTGGTCTGGTGCGAAAATCGACGAATGGGGGGTGTGATTGAAATCGATCGAAACCTTGGGCTCGGGATCATAGGACAAAACATGCCCCATGTGACCTGCGGCGGCTTCGCGTACAATTTCGTTAATGTCATTGGCGGTGACATCTTTGCCAGCCTCAAACGTCAAATCAACCGCTGACACATTTGGTGTAGGAACACGCATCGCTGTGCCGTCCAATTTGCCCGACAGCTCTGGCAACACTTCACCCAGAGCCTTGGCCGCACCGGTCGTAGTTGGGATCATTGCCATTGCCGCCGCACGCGCGCGATACAGGTCTTTGTGACGGCGATCCAAGGTGGGCTGATCACCGGTATAGCTGTGAATCGTTGTCATGATCCCGCTTTCGATGCCCACAGCATCATGCAAAACTTTGGCCAAAGGGGCCAAGCAGTTTGTGGTACATGACCCGTTTGAAATCATTTTATCACCCGCAACCAGATCGCGGTGGTTTACCCCATAGACGATGGTTTTTTGCACGTTTTTGGCAGGGGCCGAAATCAATACCGATTTTGCACCTTGGCGCATGTGAATGTCTGCCTTGTGACCGTCGTTGAATTTTCCTGTGCATTCCAACACAACATCACAGCCTGACCAGTCCAGTTCTTCGGGATTATATGTCGAAAACACCTGCATCGGACCACGGCCCAAATCCATCGTATCGCCGTTTACAACTACATTGCCAGCAAACCGACCATGAACACTGTCGTATTTCAACAAATGTGCATTTGTTTCAATTGGACCGGTCGCGTTGATTTTGACCACTTGAACATCATTGCGCGATGTTTCGGCGATATGGGCCAAAGTGCAGCGGCCAATGCGTCCAAATCCGTTGATCCCTATGGTGACTGTCATGGCGTAACTCCTGCAGAAAACTTGGCCTAGATATAGAGGATTTTCTGCAATGCGGAAACCTTAAATCCTTTGGTTTCCCAATATGTTAGCGATAAACCAGCGCTGTTAGCGCGAACAATTTTTGAAAATATAGGGAAAATAAAAAACCCCGCAGGTTTGACCGCGGGGTTTGATTCGTAACTGTATTAAATATTACAGCAGCGATTTGACTTTGGCGACGACGCCATCAGCGTTGATGCCAAATTTGTCAAACAGCTGTTCGGCGGGTGCAGATGCGCCGAAACGGTCCATACCAACGAAACCGGTTTTGCCCGCGCGCGCACGTTCACCCATCAACCACTGATCCCAGCCTTGGCGCACGCCTGCTTCGATACCGACGCGCACGATGGACCCGCCCGGCAACACGCGTTTGCGGTACAATTCATCCTGTTGCGCGAACAGTTCCATACAGGGCATCGATACAACGCGTGTGCCAATGCCTTGGGCCTGCAAAGCGTCGCGGGCTTGCAGTGCGATATGCACCTCGGATCCTGTGGCGATTAGGATTACCTGACGCTTGCCCTCGGCCTCGGCCAAGACATAGGCGCCCTTGGCTGACAGGTTCGTCGATTTATGTTCTGTGCGCACGGTTGGCAGGTTCTGACGCGACAGCGCTAGAACAGATGGTGTTTCTTTGGTGGTCAGCGCCAATTCCCAGGCTTCGGCCGTCTCGACAGTGTCGGCGGGGCGGAACACATAGGTGTTAGGTGTGGCGCGACTGATGGCCAGATGTTCAACGGGTTGGTGCGTTGGGCCATCTTCGCCCAGACCGATGCTGTCATGTGTCATCACGAACACGGTTGGCATTTTCATCAGGGCCGCCAAACGCATCGCGGGACGCGCATAATCGGTAAAGCACATGAATGTGCCGCCATAGGGGCGGATCCCGCCATGCAGCGCCATGCCGTTCATTGCAGCGGCCATACCGTGTTCACGGATGCCCCAGTGGATATAACGACCCCCACGGTTGTCAGTATCAAAGACGGACATATCCTTGGATTTGGTGTTATTTGACCCCGACAAATCCGCCGAACCACCCACCGTTTCAGTCATCACAGGGTTGATGACATTCAACGCCAATTCCGATGATTTACGGGTGGCGTGTTTGGGTTGGGTATCTGACATTTCCTTTTTGAATTTGCGAATGACCGCGGCCAAACGTTTGGGTGCGTCAAAGGCATAGGCGCGGTTGAATTCGGCCTGTTTGGTGTCGGACAGGGTGGCAAACCGGGCCTCCCACGCGGCGCGATCTGCGGCACCGCGCGATCCGATGGCGCGCCATGCCTGCGCAATGTCAGATGGAATTTCAAAGGGCGCCGCCGTCCAGCCATAGGCCGCCTTGGCATCCGCGATCAGGGTGGCATCGGTCAATGCGCCATGACCTTTGGAGGTATCTTGGGCCGATGATCCCAAGGCAATATGCGTTTTGCAGGCAATCATGGATGGCTGTTTGGTTTTCTTGGCAGCCGCAATCGCCGCATCAATCGCGGCAGGATCGTGGCCGTCAATTTCCTGAACATCCCAGCCTGATGCACGGAACCGCGCCACCTGGTCAGTGCGGCAGGCCAGATCAACGGTGCCGTCGATGGTGATGTTATTATTGTCCCACAACACAATCAGTTTTGACAATTCATGACGACCTGCTAGGCCGATGGCCTCTTGGCTGACACCCTCCATCAAGCAGCCGTCGCCTGCGATGACATAGGTGTAGTGATCCACCGCCTTTTTGCCATAACGGGCGCGCTGGATTTCCTCGGCCATGGCGAAACCAACGGCGTTTGAAATACCTTGGCCCAGGGGACCTGTGGTGGTTTCAATGGCGTCTGATAGGAAATTTTCCGGATGACCGGCCGTTTTTGCGCCCATTTGACGGAAATTTTTGATTTCTGACATGGGGAAATCGGCATAGCCTGTTAAATGCAACAGGGAATACAGCAACATTGATCCATGACCTGCGGACAGGATAAACCGGTCACGATCTGGCCATGTGGGGCAGCTGGCATCAAATTTCATGTGGCGTTCGAACAAATCAGTGGCCACATCGGCCATGCCCATTGCCATTCCTGAATGGCCCGAATTTGCAGCTGCAACGGCATCTAGCGTTAATACGCGGATTGCGGCAGCTTTGTTCCAATGATCAGGATTGGCAGATCGTAGTGCTTGAATATCCATAACAGGACTTTTCCCTTAGTGTTTCAGTCTCTGTTGGACCAATACCAAGATACCCACGAATATCAAGCAAAGAGAGGAAATTCCGTCTTTGGGGGCGCATTTTTTAATGTGTTTGGGTAAACTTACCCTAGAAATTGGAATAAACCGATTCGAATTCGGGGCAGTTTGCCCCAGACCGAGCAGATCATAAGGAACACCTTGCGTATGATATCCCAGTATCAGGCCCGAATTTCACAAGCCGTGTCCCAAATCCAAACCAAATTGGATCAAGGTGCACAAACGGCGGTCACATCACCAGATCAGGTTGCCGCCCTAGAACAGATGGTCGCCGACCTAAAGCAAGAAAATTCCAATCTAGTTGCTGCGTTAGAGACGCTAAAAGCCGAACGTCAGCAAGAGGCGCAAGAGCTGGAAACGCTCTATGCGAAATTGGCGGATGCGCTAAACGATACCCCACAGGCGGAGGACGAATAATGCCAGAGGTTACCATTCATATCGGTGGTCGTTCATTCGAAGTTGCCTGCCAAGACGGTGAAGAACATTTTTTACATTCCGCCGCCAAAATGCTGGATGACGAAGCACAAGCATTGGCAGCCCAAATTGGGCGTCTGCCAGAAACGCGCATGTTACTGATGGCGGGTTTATTGTTGGCGGATAAAACAGCGAATTTGGGCGAACGACTGTCGAAAGCAGAACAAGAAATCAAAAGCCTAAGATCCGAATTGGACCAAAAGCGCAGCCTGCCATCCGAACCGGCC
>CBFHVU010000119.1:6677-7063 GCA_965659465.1 uncultured Paracoccaceae bacterium
CGAACGCGTCGAAGAAATCCCTCAAGAGGTCACAGACTATCTGGAAACCTTGGCGCAACAACTCGAGGATATGGGGCGCACCTAAAACCAGGCGCACATAAAAAAACCCGCCGAAAAGGGCGGGTTTTCATATTGTCATGCGACCAAATTTACGCGTTGGCTTCGCGGATTTTATTCGCAGCTTCTTTGTCATAAGAAACCGCATTATCATCGAACATCGCGTCCAATTCGCCAGACAGGGTCATTTCAACGATGATATCACATCCACCCACAAATTCGCCTTTGACATACAATTGCGGAATGGTGGGCCAATCTGAATATTCTTTGATGCCTTGGCGGATATTTTCATCGGCCAGCACATTCACATCGGCATAATCAACACCAAG
>CBFHVU010000120.1:0-7009 GCA_965659465.1 uncultured Paracoccaceae bacterium
GTCGTGTAGTTGGTGATTTTTTCCTGCATGTCGGACATGAATTTGGTGCGATCGCCATCGGTTGTCATTTGATAATACCGCAGACCCGCAAAGGACATGATCCGACCGGCAATGGCGGAAATGCGTTCGTTGCGTTCAATGCAGCGCAACATTTCGGCCGCCGATAAATCCGCCAGTTTATGTTCATAATCCGCCGCAAAGCTGGCGCATTCGGTTTCTAGCCAGTCCAAATCTTGGGCCAGTTTTGGATCCTCTTGGCCTTTGTAGAGATCGTCAAGGTTCCATTCTGGCAGGTCGCCTAAATTGCGATTTCCTGAGCTGGCATTTGCGTCAAAGACGATAGAATTTTCAAGTTTCATGGGATCCTCATTATCAATTGATTGAAACCTAGCCATCCACAGGAGCAGGTTCAAGCCATTAGGGCAGATATTGCCGAATATCCGCTAATGTATTTGCCTCAGTCGCGGGTTTGTCAGTGCGCCAGCGCAGCATGCGGGGAAATCGTAGGGCGATGCCGGATTTATGGCGGGGACTGTGTTGTATCCCCTCAAATGCCAATTCAAACACCTGATGCGGTGGCACCTGTCGCACGGGGCCAAAGCGCTGCAGTGTGTTTTTGCGCACCCAAGCGGTGATTTTGCGAAATTCAGCATCGGTGAGTCCCGAATAAGCCTTGGCAATGGGGACTAGCGCATCGCCATCCCATAGGGCAAAGGTATAGTCGGTGTACAGGTTCGCGCGGCGGCCATGGCCTGCTTGGGCATATATCATGACGGCATCGATGGTCATGGGATCGCGTTTCCATTTCCACCATTCGCCACGTTTGCGCCCCGTGTGATAGGTGCCGTTTTTGTGTTTAATCATCAATCCTTCGGCGCTGTGATCGGCGGCGGTTTCGCGTAATGCATCGGCCTCGGCCCATGTGGTTGGGCGCAGGGTGGGCGACACGGCAAAGCCAGCACTATCCGCCACCGGGCCCAATTTCTGTCTGCGCACGGCAAAGGGGTGTTGGCGCATGTCCCTGCCATTTCGTTCCAGCAAATCATAGGCATACAGCGCGCAAGGAATGTCGCGCAGGCTTTTGTCCGACGGTTTTTTCCGTCCCAGCCGTTTTTGCAATTGGGCAAAGGGCAGGGGGGCCGTGCCGTCATGAGCCAGAATTTCGCCATCCAGCACCGTGCCATCGGGCAAGGCTGCCGCGCTTGCTGCGATGTCGGGGAATTGCGGGGTGATCAAATCTTCGCCCCGAGACCAGATGAAAACATGGCCCTGACGTTTGATGATTTGCGCGCGGATCCCATCCCATTTCCATTCAAAATGCCAATCTGTCAAATCGCCAAGGTCTTGATCCTCTTTCGGGTGGCACAGATAAAATGGATAGGGGCGCGATATGGTGGACATTGGATCATTGGCTAAAATAACCTGTGACCAACTGTGGGTGTGCGGCGACCATTGCCCCATCAATTTATGGGTCAGTTCGGCGGCGTCGTGGTCCAGTGCGTTGGCCAAGGCGCGGATCACTAATTTTGATTGTACCCCAATGCGAAACCCGCCTGTAATCAATTTATTCAGGACAAAACGTTCATCTTGCCCCAAACCGCCCCAAGCCTGCGACAGAGCGGCAAATTTCTCATCCTCGCTGGCCGTGCTGAGCGCGACCAGGTGGTCCATCCAATTTGATAGGGGGCGGTCGTCCATGTTCTGAGGTGGCGGCAGGATTAGGGCGATTGTTTCGGCCAAATCGCCCACGACGGCATAGGTGTCCTCGATCAGCCATAGGTGCAGGTTGGTCAGGCGTTGGGCAAAATCGCGCATCTGTGTCGTCGTGATCGCGCGTTTGGGGCGCCGGCCCGTGAACAGCGCCAAACACCACAGTTTGTCTGCATCCGGCGCGGTTTGGAAATACTGTTGCAACAGGGCCAATTTTTGCGTGGTCTTGGTGGTTTGATCCAATCCGCGGATCAGGGCTGCAAATTGTTTCATTCGGCGTCCTCATCGCCCCCGAATTCAGTGGGCACCACCGATGCGTTATGGCCGGTGTCGTTCAGCCATTTTGCGAAAATTTCGGTATATCCGTGCGTGACATAGACATTTTGCGCGCCAGTTGCGGCAATGGCCTCATTCAGTGCGGGCCAATCGGCGTGGTCTGACATAACAAACCCGCGGTCTACGCCCCGCCTACGCCGGATCCCGCGCACCCCCATCCATCCACTGGCAAACCCAACCTCGCATGGGCCCAATTTACGCACGGCCGCACTCTCGGCAGCGGCGGGGGGCATAATGATGATGCCCTGTTTCAGGTCGTCAGGTTTGATCTGTGGGGTCAATCGAATGGTGGGCGGCACCGCAACGCCACAGTCGCGCAATATGGCATTGGTGTTTTCCACGGCCGTATGGGTAAATATTGGCCCACAGAGCGGGGCCAAGCCATGGATCAATCGCTGCGCCTTGCCCAATCCATAGGCGGTTAGAATCGTGATTTTGCCGTTTGCTTGATTGGCGGCCTGCCACTGAGCCATCGCGGTAAAGGTGTCCTGCGCATCAGGCCATCGAAACGCGGGCAACCCAAAGGTGCATTCCGACACAAAGCTGTGACAGTGCAGCGGTTCAAATGGGGTCGATAGCCCATCATTTTCTAATTTGTAATCACCCGATATAACAGCAATTTCACCGCCCACCTCAATGCGGATTTGCGCGGATCCCGGTACGTGACCAGCAGGGTGGAATGAAACGCGCGCGCCGCCCATGGAACGCGGTTCGCCATATTCAACTGTATCAGCGGTGATCGCGCCTAATCTGTGGCGCATAACGGCGGCGGTCATCGGCGTGGACAGATAGGCCGCATGACCAAACCGCGCGTGATCGGCATGCGCATGGGTGATCACTGCACGATCGACGGGGCGCCACGGATCGACGTAAAAATCACCAGCAGGGCAGTATATGCCACGATCTGTAAATTCAATAACTGACATAGGCCACAGTTAGCGCATCAAACACAACAGGCGAGTGTTAAATCACATCAATTCCAATGGCTGCAAAGGCCTGGGTCAGTAAATCATCGCTGGTTTTTTGATCATTCATCAGGGTTTCGTGTTTGCCATCCTGGACTGTGATCAACGACCCGCTTTGCCAACAGCCAACGCGTGCTTTGATCCGATCGGGATCTACGATTTCTTCGCGCGTGCCTAAAATGACAACGCTGGGCACATCGGGGCTGGCACATTGGGCCAAGGCATGCATTTCATCTTCGGCTTGTTTTAGCCAGTGCCAGCTGGGCCCCCCAAGGATCAAGCTGGGCATGTCCGTGACCTGCTTGATCAGCAAATCCCACGATTGGCGATGGTCGGTCAGTTTGTTATCAGCGAAATCTGTTTCCAAAACATAGGCTTGCGGCCCTGTGCCCGGCGCGTAATTGTACGATAACCCCAAAGCACATCCAATCGCAGCGACACGCCGCGCAATCGGTGTTAAAAACGAGTTGTAATAAATGCCCCACATTGGCGCCGAAAAAATCGCGCCTGCAAAATCTGATTTGGACACAAGCCTGCGCAAGCCAATACAGCCGCCCATTGAATGGGCCAGCATGTAATTGGGTCCATCGCACCCGATTGAGGATGCAAATTCTAACACCGCGTCCAAATCGGTTTGATAATCTTGGAAATTATGCACATGTCCCAAACGTGGATCGCGTGCCACACGATCAGATAATCCCTGACCGCGCCAGTCAAACACGATTACATTCATATTTTGACGCAAGCAGAAATTGCGCACTTGGTCGTATTTTTCGACATATTCGGTGCGGCCCGTCAAAATAAACATGGTGCCCCTAGGCGTCTGCGGCTTGGCTGCGCAGGCCCTAAGGGTAATATCGTCTTTGGTTTTAATGTAATGTTCGCTAATGTTTACTGTAATTGAATCTTGTGACATATTTTACAACTGTTTTAAGATAGAATTGAACCCAATCGCATGGCGGCGCCCATATCGCCCGACACACGCAATTTGCCCGACATAAAGGCCAATGTTGGGTTCACATCGCCCGACAATATGCCCTGAAATACATCCGAGGTTGCGCTTAGCGTGACATCTGTTTCATCGTCGCTAACGCGTACACCTGCGCCATCAATAATGATCGCTCCGTGATCTTCGATTTCGAATTTGGCGGAACCATCAAACCCTGTGTCACCCAATTTGGATGCCAGAGTTTCGACCGCTGCGTTCAATAAATCGCTCATATTCTTCTCCTAATTATGCTGGATTGTTTTTGGTAACGTGTTACGTTTCTAATTATGGCGAAACGTAGATACTTGATCAAACATGCCTTGGCGGCAACCGGCGCACTGTGGTTCAGTTTGGGCGCATCTGTTGCAATGTGTCAAGCAAGTGACACAAAAATTGACCCATTGTTGGACCAATTGGCAAAAAGCAGCGCAGAAACTGCACAATCGATCGCCAAAGAACTGCGATTTTTGTGGCATAAATCAGGATCGGATGCTGTAGATGTTGTGTACCAGCGGGCGCAAAATAATTTAGAACAACAAAATTTTACACGCGCTTGCGAACATTTTTCCGCGGCTATCGAATTTGCCCCTGACTTTGCGGCGGCCTATCTGGGGCGTGCGCGCTGTTATGCGGCACAGGATTATTTCGGACCAGCGATTGCGGATCTGAAACAGGCCTTGATTGTAAACCCAAACCATTTTGATGCCTTGGCATTTTTAGGTTTTATTTATGAACGCCTTGGATACCCAGAACGCGCACAACAGGCCTATGATCTGGTATTGACTATACATCCCCATCACGACGATGTAATCAAAGCACGCGATAGACTAGAGCAGTCGCGAACACGCACGAAACTTTAATCATCGTTCTTGGGTACGATAACAGGCACAGGGCTGGGATACAGCATTATGACATCGCGGACTTTGGCTGTTTTGGGGCCGACAAACACGGGCAAAACGCATTACGCGATCGAACGCATGTTGGGTCACCGATCCGGTGTGATCGGCCTGCCGCTGCGTTTGCTGGCACGCGAAGTCTATGACAAAATCGTTGCCGCGCGCGGACCATCCGTTGTAGCCTTGGTCACCGGAGAAGAACGCATCGTGCCCCCACGGACACAATATTGGGTTTGTACGGTCGAGGCCATGCCCGAAGGGTTGGGCGCAGATTGCGTCATTATCGACGAAATACAACTTTGTGCTGATCCAGAACGCGGGCATATTTTCACAGACAGATTGCTGAAAAAACGCGGAACATTGGAAACGATGTTTTTGGGGGCAGATACCATGCGCGGCCCCATTGCGGCATTGGTGCCTGATGTGCAATTTATCAAACGCGATCGGATGAGCCAGCTGGTCTATGCCGGGTCCAAAAAAATCAGCCGCATGCCGGCCCGCAGTGCGATTGTTGGGTTTTCGGTTGATAATGTCTATGCCATTGCTGAATTGATCCGCCGCCAAAAAGGCGGGGCTGCCGTTGTCATGGGGGCACTTAGCCCGCGCACGCGCAATGCGCAGGTAGAACTCTATCAAAACGGCGATGTCGATTATTTGGTGGCAACCGATGCGATCGGTATGGGATTGAATTTGGACATCAATCATGTGGCCTTTTCGTCACTCACCAAATTTGATGGGCGGCGCATGCGCGAATTGGCCCCGAATGAATTGGCCCAGATTGCGGGGCGCGCTGGGCGGGGGATGTCGCATGGATCCTTTGGCGTCACGGGCGAGGCGCCACCATTGAATGATGCCGTGGCGCAGGCGATCATGGATCACCGATTTACACCGTTAAAGAAACTGATCTGGCGCAACAGCGATCTGCAATTTGGCACGATTGACGCGCTGATAAATTCGCTAGAACTTTCGCCAAAACGCGAAGAATTGGTCAAAGCGCGTGATGCAGATGACTTAATCGCACTGAAAGCATTGGCAAATTCTGCCGAAGTCTGCGCACGCGCCACGAATGGCACATCGGTTCACTTGTTGTGGGATGTGTGCCGGATCCCCGATTTTCGCGGCATTTCACATGGCGAACACGCAGGGTTGCTTGAGGTGATTTTTAATTACCTGCATGAACGTGGCAGCATTCCGTTTGATTGGTTTGCGCGTCAGGTCAAACGTATTGATCGAACCGACGGCGATATTGATGCGCTTTCGAAACGATTGTCATTTATTCGCACGTGGACATATGTCGCACAAAGAAATAACTGGGTAGATGATGAAAATCATTGGCGCGAGGCGACTCGCGCTGTAGAAGACAGGGTATCAGACGCATTACATGAGCGTTTGACGCAACGATTTGTGGACCGGCGGACATCTGTTTTGTTACGCCGGCTCAAGCAGAAGGAGGCCCTTTTGGCCGAAGTAAACGAAAATGGTGAGGTGACCGTCGAAGGTGAATTCGTCGGTCGTCTAGAAGGATTCCGGTTCCGTCAAGATCAAGACGCAAGCGGGCAAGAAGCAAAAACAATCAAATCAGCTGCAGTGCAAGCACTGGTGCCACATTTTCATCTGCGCGCGGATCGGTTTTATAACGCGCCAGATACCGAAATTGATTTCACTGAACAGGGCGGCCTGATGTGGGGCGACCAAGCGGTCGGGAAACTGGTTGCTGGTGACACGCCGTTGCGTCCCACGATCGCGGTGTTTGTCGATGACGAAGCTGGGACAGACGTTGCACAGAAAGTGCAACGCCGCCTGCAGCATTTCGTTGATCGCAAAATTTCAGCTCTGTTTGAACCTTTGTTGAACTTGCAACGTGATGAAACATTGACCGGTTTGGCACGTGGATTTGCGTTCCAGTTGGTCGAAGGTTTGGGCATTTTGCAACGCAGCGATGTCGCGGATGAGGTCAAAGCCCTTGACCAAGAGGCGCGCGGCGCGTTGCGCAAATTTGGCATCCGCTTTGGTCAGTTTACCATTTTCATGCCGTTGCTATTGAAACCAGCACCGACGCGTTTGCGTTTGGTCCTGTGGGCGCTGCACCAAAAAATGGATATTTTCCCGGAATC
>CBFHVU010000121.1:0-6786 GCA_965659465.1 uncultured Paracoccaceae bacterium
CGAATTGGACTGCAGCCAGAACCGGAATTGTTCCCATTTGCGCACCAACCCCATTCCGGGGAAACCATCGTACAAATCGCCGTTGTCGGCATGTACAAAATCCATAAAGGCATGCAAGTCAGGGCTGTCCCATGCGCCGTCCATATAGGCTTCGCTGAAGCCCAGATCACCATCGCGGATCAGGCGGGCGAATATGTCATTATCGTTGATTTTGACATAGGCCACTGGGCCTGATTTGCTGCCTTCGACGCGAAAAACGCGGCCATCGGGCAATTCAAAATCCAAACGCCCTGTGTTCAGTTTCGAACACAGTTTAAAGACCGGATGAAAATAGCGCGGCAAGTTTTTCTGCCCTGTCACAGAGGTGTAAATCATGGTCTCTCCCTAAAAGTCGCGCGCTTGATAGGCGTCCAGCGCGCGGGCCCGTCCGTCCGACGGTGTTATGATTGGTTCAGGATACGACATATTTGGCCGTAAATTCCAGTGTTTCGGTATCCCATCGAAATAGGCCAAGGCCGTGGCCGTTGGCTGATGATGCAATTCAGCAATCCATTGGCGCGCATAGCGTCCCGCCGGATCGAATTTTTGTAATTGGGTCACGGGATTAAACACCCGAAAATAGGGTGCCGCATCGGGGCCAGAGCCGGACGCCCACTGCCAGCCCATGGCATTGGAGGCCGGATCCCAATCGATCAAACAATTGGCAAACCAGTTCAGGCCGATTTTCCAATGCGACATCAAGTGTTTGGTCAGATAGGATGCCACAATCATCCGACCGCGGTTGTGCATGGTCCCTGTCACATACATTTCGCGCATGGCTGCGTCCACGAATGGAATACCGGTGCGCCCCTGTTTCCATGCAGCGACATGGGGATGCGTTTCGTCAGTATTCCACGGGAATTTGTCCCAATCGGGTTTCCAGTTGTCCGTTACGATATGGGGGGTATGATGCATCAAATGATATGCAAATTCGCGCCAAACCAGTTCTTTTAGGAATGTCTCGGCCCCTGCGGATCCGCGCAACATTGCATCATAGGCCATATACCAACACTGTAGTGGGCTGATTTCACCCAAGGCCAAATTTTGCGAAAGTCCCGATGTGCCCAATTCATAGGGGGCATCGCGACGATCATTATAGTGATCAATGGGGCCTGCACAGAATGCGACCAAACGATCCATTGCGGCCGCCTCGCCTATGCGGGCGTATTTTGCAACATGGGGCACCCCGCGCACCATTGCGGCCCCCAAATTCCAATCCGCTAGTGTTTCGCTGCCAATCGGTCCATCAAACGAGGCAACGGGTTTTGGGGCCGCAACCACCTGCGGCAGGTCACGCGATTTAACCGCCTTCCAAAACGGGGTATAGACGCGGTATGGACCGCCAGTTTTGGTTTCAACCGTCCAAGGTTCAAACAACAAATGTCCCCCAAAACTTTGGGCATGGATGCCTTGCGCCTTTAGCTGTGATTTCACCTGCGTGTCGCGCGCCACCGATTGCGGATCATACGCCCGCGTCCAATAAACCGTATCCGCCCCCGTTTCGCGCACCAGATCTTGGATCACATCCAACGCTGGACCTGATCGCAATATCACCCGCACGCCAATGGATGACAATTGGGACATAAAATGATCCAGTCCCACACCCAAGCGCCATTTTGGGGCAGCCCCCAAATCATCAACCAAAGCGTCGCGCACAAACACCGCCACAACCGGCCGCCCCGATGCACAGGCCGCAGCTAACGCTGGGTTGTCCGCCAAACGAAAATCGCGGCGGATCCAAAAGAGTATCGGAGGAGTTCTGCTCACTGGGTGCCTGTCCTGTTGTTCATGAATTGGCTTACGCAGCAAACATCACCTTGGATCAAAGAAAATCATCCAAAGCGTTCAAAAGTTTATCAATTTCTGCCTTGCGCGTATAATGCACAAAACTTAGCCGCAAAACACCGCGTTCAGGGTCGATGCCCATGGCTGTCAGGGGCCGAACCGCGTAAAAATCACTGGCCCCCGCCATGATCCCGCTTGCGGCCAAATTCTCGGCTAACTCTAGTGGGTTGGCTTGCGGCGATACCGCAACCGTGGGTGCGCGACACGCGGCATCGGATGGACCCAACAGACGCACACTGTTTTTATCGCGCAGGTAATCCAACAGGGGTTGCAGCAGCTCTGCCTCATACTGGCGGATGGTGTCGTGCATGCGCTGCCCGCGCAGCGACAAGGCATCGTTTGATGTGCCGAAATGATGGGTGTCAAAATCGACCAAATAATCCACCATCCCCGCGCAGGCGGCAACTTGGGCATGATCGGGACCGGCAGGGGTAAACCGTTTATACAGGCTGCCTGCGTTGAAAGAATGCGCCTGATTTGGCAACATTTCCCCCAACGTCCGGCGGATCACCATAATCCCTTGATGCGGTCCATAGGTTTTATAGGACGAAAACAGATAAATATCAGCGCCCAAATCCCCAACATTGGGAATGCCATGGGGCGCATAGCTGACCCCATCCACACAGACAAAGGCCCCGGCCGTATGCGCCATTGCCGTGATTTCGGCCACAGGGTTGATATGCCCCACGACATTTGAACAATGGGGAAACACAACCAAACGCACCGTATCATCCAGCAGATCGGCGAAATCGTTTGGGTCCAAAATGCCGGTGTCAGGATCAATCGCCCATTCGCGCACGCGGATACCACGATCGGCCAAGCGCCGCCATGCGCCGCTGTTGGCTTCGTGGTCTTGGTTGGTGACGATGATGCTATCGCCTGCGGTCATCCATTCGCCAAAGGCCTGCGATAAAACATAGGTGTTTTGGGTCGTTGATGGGCCAAAGCTGACCTCGTCCGGATCAACGCCCATAATTTCAGCCAATCCACTGCGGGCCAGATCCATTTCTTCGCCGGCCAGTCGGCTGGCCTCATAGGGTGCATAGGGTTGCACTTTGCGTTCATGATAAAACCGAAACAAACGATCAATCACGGCGCGGCAGGTATAACTGCCCCCCGCATTTTCAAAAAACGCCTGATTCTGCAGTGATGGTTCTGCAAACGCCGGAAATTGATCGCGCACGAAATCAATGTCTAATGTCATGCAATCCCCCTTATAAAGCCTGAGTTTTCCACGACTTGACCATGACTGGGATCTGAGCGCAAGAGAAAAGCCAAGGGGGTTCCCCCTTGGCCCAGCAATCGTTACAGATTGCGATTAAGAATTCACGTCAACGACCACGCGGCCCTTAACCTGACCTTTCAAAATGTCGCGGCCCAATTGGGGCAGATCAGACAAAGTGGCCGGATGGATCATCACCTCAAGCTTATCCATAGGCAGGTCAGACGCGATGCGTTCCCATGCGCGCACACGATTGTCATAGGGCTGCATAACGCTGTCGATGCCCAACAGGTTTACACCGCGCAGCAAGAACGGAATAACCGTGGCAGGCAACCCTGCCCCACCCGCCAGACCTACGGCCGAAACCGAGGCACCATATTTCATCTGACCCAATACGCGCGCCAGCATCGCGCCGCCAACGGCGTCAATACAGCCGGCCCAGTTTTCCGATTCCAATGGACGTTTGACGGTTTCATTGATCTCTTCGCGTGCGACGATCTGGGTGGCCCCCAATGATGTCAGATAATCCGCTGTTTCAGGACGACCCGTGACGGCGGCAACCTCATACCCCAGATTGGCCAGTATTGCGGTGGCAACGGAACCAACGCCCCCCGCAGCACCTGTGACCAACACTGGGCCCTGATCAGGTTTTAATCCATGATCCTCAAGCGCCATAACAGCCAGCATCGCGGTAAAGCCTGCGGTGCCCACAGCCATCGCCTGACGGGTTGTCAGACCTGCGGGCAATGGCACCAGCCAATCGGCGTTGACGCGGGCTTTTTGTGCATAGCCGCCCCAGTGGACCTCGCCCACACGCCAACCGGTCAGGACAACACGATCGCCTGCGGCATAGCGCGGATCTTCGGATGCCTCGACCGTGCCGGCGAAATCGATGCCGGGGACATGTGGGTAATTGCGCACCAAACCGCCACCTGGGCCGATGCACAGACCGTCTTTGTAGTTCACGGTGGAATAATCAACCGCAACAGTTACGTTGCCCTCGGGCAATGCGTCTGCATCAATTTGTTGAACAGCTGCGTTTGTTTTTCCGTCGTCGTTTTTTTCGACAACCAATGCGTTGAACATGGGGTCCCTCCTATTTCCAGAATTTTTCGCGAACCACGGCGTCACGCACACCGTCGGGTATGTGCACTTGGACCGCAGTTCCGTCATCCCAATGCGTCATACGGATCATACCGACGGCCACATTGGTGTTGTAATCAGGTGAATAGGCCGCAGAACTGACGCGACCCACGCGTTTGCCATTGGCCGTCACATCCCACCACCGATCACACAGACCGACCGCGGGACCGTCAATGTCAATGGCACGAATTTGTTGTACGGGGCCCTCTTTGGCGACGCGCAACAACGCATCACGACCGATACAGCCCAAAGCATCATGGGTATCACAGAATTTACCCAACCCACATTCATGGGGGGTATTGTCGTCTGTCATGTCATTGCCATAGGACAACAATCCGCCCTCGATACGTTCGATAAGGTTGGGGCAACCGGCATGAACGTCATATTTCTTACCGGCCTCAAACAGCGCGTTCCATAGGGCCATTGGAATACCATCATGCCCAGGAACATAGATTTCAAATCCGCCCTGCTTGGAATATCCCGAACGTGCAATCACCAAGGGTGTGCCATTGAAATCCAGCTTTTTATACCGGAAAAACCGGATATCGCGCACGGCATCGCCAAACACATCAGCCATCAAATCATCCGATTTTGGCCCCTGAATGGCCAATGGGCTGATATCGGGTTCATCGACCAAAACATCCAAACGCCACCCATTTGCAATGCCTTTGATCCAATACAGCAAATCACTGTCGGCAATGGACACCCACCAGTGATCTTCGCCCAGTTTGACGGCAACAGGGTCATTCAACATACCCCCCGTTTCGTCAACGATGGGCACATAAAAACACTGTTCGGTCAGCATACCGCGCAAATCGCGCGGGGTCAGCATTTGCATCAAACGGCCCGCATCTGGTCCGCGCAATTCGATCTGACGTTCGCAGGCCACATCCCAGATTTGCACCGCCTCTTTAAGATGATGATAATCCTCTTGCACGCTGCGAAACACAGTGGGCAACAGCATGTGGTTATAGACGGTATAGGCCTTGACGCCCGCCGCCTCGACCCCATCGGAAAATACAGTGCGCCGCAACCGACGCGAAGGTGACAATAATGCCATGGTGTTTCCCCAAAACTAACGCTGACTTAGCGTGGACCTTTCCAGTCGATTTGACAGATTTCGGCGGAACGGCCATCAAAATCCCATACACGGCCAAAGGCGCGCACGCGGCCTTGGGTGGCTGTGGCAACGGTAATATCTGGCCCCATCCAATATTCGGTGTTTGTGACAACCTGATCTTCGCCGCCTTTGCCTGGAACGGGGACAACCTCGCCCTGGATTTTCTTGCCCACCATCAAACGGCGTGCTTTGCCTTCGGTTGTGAATTCAACGGGTGCGCGTTCAGCGCCTAGGAATTCAGATACCAACACCTTGAACAGGCCCGTTGTGCCCCGCGCTTTGCCGCTAAAGATATTGACCAAACCGTCATAGGCGGCGTCATTGGCACGCTCGTCGATATAGGCCGCCGCTTTCCAATTGCCACGCGCCATCAGGCCCGGAATTTCCAAAACCAAACCGATGTTCAGACCGCTTAGGTCTTGATCACCATAATGGCCGCTGTCGATGCGGACACCGGCCCAAGCCTGACAATATCCTTCGGTCGGGGCATGCTTGCCCAGTGAAATCACACAAGGACAAAAAACGGTACAGTTACAGTTCAGGATCAATTCACCCTTGATGGCCCAAGGCACCTCGCCCACGGGCAGATCTGTGTTTGATGTCACCACATCCAATGTATCATTCGCCATCTGTTTACTCCTCTCAGATGAAATGTGTCAGCTGCCACAGGCCGGATGCGATTAAAATATACCCCACCGGTTTTGTGACATACCGCCCAATGTCGGGCAGTTTTTCGAAAATCATTAATATTGTGGCCAGCGCCATAAACGCCAAATTCATCGTCCCACCGACAAAGGCTAAGGCCATCAGCGCCCAACAGCACCCTAAACACACCAGCCCCAGCCGGACGCCATTGCGAAATGGTCCTTCGGCGAAATGCTGCATAAAAAACGTCAGCGGCGCACGGCATTTGGACAGACAGGCCTCTTTCAGATTGGAAAACTGATAGGCCCCTGCGATTAACAATAACGCGGCCGTTAACCCCGCAGACAGGCTTTGCCCGAATT
The DNA here is from genome assembly GCA_965659465.1 of uncultured Paracoccaceae bacterium. GTDB lineage: Bacteria > Pseudomonadota > Alphaproteobacteria > Rhodobacterales > Rhodobacteraceae > CAJXSD01. The sequence goes on from CBFHVU010000121.1 coordinate 6,377, forward strand.
GATCAATCAAATTCCATTGAAACAGGAACAATTGCAATCCGGCTGCGGTGGCCGAATATCCAAACCAAACCACGCCATACCCCAATACCAGCGGGGCAAAGCGCACCTGCGTCGATGATCCCAACTCTTCATAGGTGGCAAAGGCGGGCAAGGCTGTGGGCGCCATCATCGCCGCAGACATCAACACCCACATGGCAAAGATCCCGAAATATCCTGCAGCATCCGGGGTCACAACACACAGGCTCTGCCAAAACCCTAATCCATAGATTTGCGACAAAGACCGCATATCAGACGGGATCGACATGGCAAACAGCCCCATCCATGCCACCAAAATAGCACAAAACAAAACAAACCAATGTATGCCCGTCATTCGACGATAGTGTTGCGAAAACATTTTACGCGGTCCATTG
>CBFHVU010000122.1:0-6755 GCA_965659465.1 uncultured Paracoccaceae bacterium
AGAACAAGGTGGATGTTATTGCGGCGCGATACGGTATGAGCTTTCAGGCGAACAAGAAGCCGCTTTTCAGTGTCATTGTCGCGAGTGTCAGTATATTACAGGAGGAAATGCCAATATCGTGGTTGTATTCGCGGAGAATGATTTCAAGTATACACGCGGTCATCCAAGCACCTTTTCTAGACCAGATTTAGAAAATCCTGTGGAACGGCATTTTTGTCAAAATTGTGGTACTGGTATCGGAACACGCAGTCCATCAAGACCAAATTCAATGATTGTAAAGGTTGGTACACTGGACGATCCAAGTAAATTCGCTGCGAAAGCTGCTATCTTCACGTGTGATAAACAGCCCTATCATCACATTCCTGAAAATATCCCAGCATTTGATAAGCGTCCGCCGAAAAAGTAAGGCAGATGACAAGTTATTGGTGGGTTAATCACAAGCAAACGTTCAAGCATGAAATTGAGGGTGGCTATCTTTGGTCACCCAAAATCAAATCTAATGGCGATCGGAATTACTTTTATGACACAATGGCCGATGCTGCTGTTGGGGATGTAGTTCTCAGTTATGCTAACGCCAAAATCGCTTATTTTGGAATTGTGGTCGAAGAAGCATCGACTTCATCCGTCAATAAATATCCCAGCACAATGCGCCAGCGTAGTGGCAATGTGGATAAATACGGGGCAACAGAAACACTATACAAAATATGGCGCGCATTGATCACCGCAACCGATCCGCCCACAACCCATGGCGCCGCGCCCGACATCCACAATTGGGCAAAAACAACCTGCGACGCGCCACCAAAGACAATCGCAGACATCAAAATCGTCTGCCACTCACTTAATCCACTGGCAATTCCAAAAAAACCAAACACCAAACCAAAGGGGGCCACCCCCAAATGCAACGGCAATTGATCGCGCACACCACGCCAAAACTCAGATGACTTGTGCGCTTCACTCATGGCCCTGCGTCTCAGGCTTTCTTTTTTGGTAAAATACTCTGGGTGAATTGTGCGCGCATTGCGCGACCAAGAGGGCAAAGCCCTTCGTCAAAGGACGGCACAAGCCGCCCTTTGATCTTGATATCAGGCATTCCACGCTTTGTCCGTATTGCCCAAACGCACACGCGTTGGCAAACCAATCTCGTCCAAAATCGTCAAAAATGGCTTGGGATCCAACTCTTCAACATTGACCATCGTGCCCGTGTCCCATGTGCCATTGGCAATCAACATCGCTGCGGCTACTGGCGGAACACCTGCAGTATAGGAAATGCCTTGGCTGCCCACTTCATTAAAGGCCTCTTTGTGATCGGCGACGTTATAGACGAACACTTCGACCTCTTGGCCATCTTTCACACCTTTGACCAGATCGCCGATACAGGTCTTACCCGTATATTCGGGCGCCAAGCTGGAGGGATCGGGCAAAACAGCCTTGACCACTTTCAATGGAACAACCTCTTGTCCCTCGGCGGTCAGAACGGGTTGTTCAGACAGCAATCCCAAGTTGTTCAAAACGGTGAAGACATTGATATAGTGATCGCCAAAGCCCATCCAGAAACGCACGTCGGCCTGTGGGTAGTTGGCAGACAGCGAATGCACTTCGTCGTGACCGGTCATATAGGCTTTCTGCTCGCCTACAACAGGCAGGTCCCAAACTTTGCCGACTTCGAACATTTTGTTCGACTGCCATGCACCGTTTTGCCATGAATAAACCGTTCCGGTGAATTCGCGGAAATTGATTTCTGGGTCAAAATTGGTGGCAAACCATTTTCCATGGCTGCCTGCGTTAATATCGACGATATCGATGGATGTGACTTCATCCATATATTCATCAACCGCCAAACGCGCATAGGAATTGACCACGCCTGGATCAAACCCAACGCCCAAGATCGCCGTTACACTGGCCGCCTGACACCGATCGCGGCGTTGCCATTCGTAATTGCCATACCAAGGCGGCGTTTCGCAGATCTTGGTTGGGTCTTCGTGAATAGCGGTATCCATATAGGCCACGCCCGTTTCGATACAGGCCTCAAGCACGGACATGTTTAAAAACGCTGATCCCACATTGATCACGATTTGCACACCCGTTTCACGGATCAGCGCGGCGACAGCGGCCGTATCCATGCCGTCAACAGCGTGTGATTTCAGCACGCCATCAACCTTCATGGTGCCTTTTTCGCGAATGCTGTCGATAATGGCGTCACATTTTGACTGTGTGCGACTGGCGATGTGAATATCGCCCAAGACGTCGTTGTTTTGCGCGCATTTATGGGCGCTGACTTGTGCGACGCCGCCGGCGCCTATGATCAATACGTTACGTTTCATTAACCTGTGATACCCCCTTGGGTTTGGATCGTTGGGACTAGGACAGTGCCGCTGCGAAATCGTTATAATCAAACGATCGCACCAGCCGTTCGGTGCCATCCAACTCGCGGATGACAATTGATGGCATTTTCACGCCGTTAAACCAATTCTTCTTAACCATAGTATAGCCTGCCGCATCCTGAATGGAAATGCGCTGGCCCACTTTTATCGGCTCGTGGAAATGAAATTCCCCAAAAATATCGCCGGCAAGGCAGGATTTGCCGCAAATCATCCACGGATGATCGCCAGATACATCCATCCGCGCGGGTTCGCGGTAAATCAGCAAATCCAGCATATGTGCCTCGATTGAACTGTCGACAATGGCCAAATCTTTGCCATTGTTTAGGGTGTCCAGTACGGTCACCTCAAGCGTGGTGGATTTGGTAATCGCCGCTTCGCCCGGTTCCAGATAAACCTGCACGCCATACCGATCGGCAAAGCGTTTCAGCCGATCTGCCAGTTTGTCCAGCGGATAATCATCACCCGTAAAATGAATGCCGCCGCCCAGACTGATCCAATCCATGCGATCAATCAAATGGCCAAAGCGTTGTTCAATCAAATCCAACATCGCGGAAAACCGATCAAAATCACCGTTTTCGCAATTGTTGTGAAACATGAACCCGCTGATTTTATCGGCCACCGTTTCAATCACCGCTGGATCATGTTCGCCCAAGCGCGAATAGGGGCGGGCAGGGTCGGCCAAATCAAAACTGGATGTCGATACGCCGGGATTGACGCGTAACCCGCGCACATGATCGCGTGACGCATCATCGAACCGGTTAAGCTGGCCAATCGAATTAAAAATCACCTTGTCGGAATTTTCCAAAACGGCCTGAATTTCCTTGGGGTCCCACGCAACGCTATAGGCATGCGTTTCGCCTGCGAATTTTTCGCGCCCCAATTTGCATTCAAACAGGGATGATGACGTGGTGCCGTCCATATACTCAGACATCAGATCAAACACCGACCATGTGGCAAAGCATTTGAGCGCTAATAATGCCTTGGCCCCGGACTGTTCGCGCAGCCAGGCGATTTTTTCCATGTTCCGCAACAGGTGGGATTTATCAATCAGATAGTAGGGTGTTTCAATCATGGTCAGTATCCCCCAGTTTGGCAAAGGACCCAACAACGTTGGTCGATGGTAAACAGAGGCGCGGCGTACCCCAGATCGACCCGCCATGCAATGAATTTTTTGCGATGATATCATCGTTTGGCAATTATTTTATCAAAATCGCCGATTTCTGCCAAAATTCAGGGTTGATCCTGCCCAATGACCCAATTACACAGACGCAAACTTATTCAGGCCACGCGTCGTGTGGCCCCTTTGTCATAAGAGGACGTCAATGCAACTTACTGAAACCCTAAACGAAGGCCTGAAACGTGCCTACACAATGGTCGTCACTGCGGACGAACTGAACGCAAAAGTTGATGAGAAACTGAAAGAGGCGCAGCCAGAAGTCGCGCTTAAGGGTTTCCGCAAAGGCAAAGTGCCGATGGCGATGCTGAAAAAACAGTTTGGCAAAAACCTGATGGGCGAAGTGATGCAAGAAACCATCGACGGCGCCGTGAATTCGCATTTGGCGGATAACAATGTGCGTCCTGCGGTGCAGCCATCCATCAAAATGACAAACGAAGACTGGAAAGAGGGCGACGACGTCCATCTTGAGGTGGCCTATGAGGCGCTGCCAGAGATTCCAGAGTTTGATGGTTCAAAAATCAAACTGGACAAAATGGTCGTCAAAGCGGATGAGGCATCCGTTACCGAGGCGTTGGAAAATCTGGCCGCAACTGCCGAAAACTTCAAAAAGCGCCGCAAAGGGTCCAAAGCCCGCGAAAAAGACCAAGTGGTCATGGATTTCGTCGGCAAAGTTGACGGCGAAGCATTCGATGGCGGTTCCGCCGAAGATTACCCACTGGTTTTGGGATCCAACAGCTTTATCCCCGGTTTCGAAGATCAGCTGATCGGCGCGAAAGAGGGTGAAGAGGTTACAGTCACCGTAACCTTCCCAGAGACCTATGGAGCAGAAAACCTAGCCGGCAAAGAGGCAACATTCGATTGCACCATCAAAGAAGTGCGCGAAGCAGCCCCTGCGGAAATCGATGACGAATTGGCCACCAAATTCGGTGCCGAGGATCTGGAAGGTCTGAAAGCGCAAATCTCTGAGCGTCTAGAGGCGGAATATGCGGGCGCATCCCGTGCGGTCATGAAACGCGCATTGTTGGATCAGTTGGACGGATTGGTCAGCTTTGATCTGCCCCCATCCTTGGTTCAGGCCGAGGCCGATCAAATCGCCCACCAACTGTGGCACGAAGAAAACCCAGAGGTCCAAGGCCACAACCACGATAAAATCGAACCCACAGACGAACACAACAAATTGGCCGAACGCCGCGTGCGTTTGGGATTGTTGTTGGCCGATGTAGGTCAGAAAGCAAACGTCGAAGTGACAGACGCAGAAATGACCCAAGCGATCTTGGCCCAAGCGCGTCAGTATCCAGGTCAGGAACGCCAGTTCTTTGAATTCGTTCAGCAAAACCAGCAGATGCAACAGCAGCTGCGCGCGCCATTGTTCGAAGATAAAGTCGTTGATCACATCGTTGCAGGCGCAAAAGTGACCGAGAAAGAAGTGTCCAAGGACGATCTGCAAAAAGCAATCGACGCCTTAGAAGACGAATAAACCCGTCACTCAGTTTAAAAAAACCGCATCCTGAAAATGGGTGCGGTTTTTTTGTTCGTTTGCCATGCAACGGATCGAATGCATCAATTATAATTTTGGCGTCCACGGCGCAGGGCGATTGGACGCAGTTTTGATTCGATGTGATCAAAGACATGCGCCACCAGATTTTTGTTCAACGCTTTCTCAATACCTTCAAACCCTGGCGATGAATTGACCTCTAACACTTTGGGCCCATCGTTTGATCGCAGCAAATCAACACCGGCCATATTCAACCCAAAGGCCCGCGCGGCGCGGATGGCGGTTTCGCGTTCAATTTTGGTGATGCGCACAGATTTGGCTGTGCCACCTTGGTGCAGGTTTGATCTGAAATCACCCGCGGCGGCCGTGCGTTTGATTGCGCCAACGACCTTGCCGCCGACGACCAAACAGCGGACATCTTCGCCATTGGCTTCGTGTACGAAATCTTGGACCAGAAAATTCGCCTTTAGCCCGCGAAAGGCAGAAATGACCGATTGCGCGGCCTTTTTAGTTTCGGCCAAAACAACCCCTTTGCCTTGGGTGCTTTCCATCAATTTCACGATCAACGGGGCCGATCCAACAAGTCCGATTAAACTGTCCGTATCTTTGGGCGAGGCGGCAAAGGCCGTGTGCGGCATGCCGATTTTGTGCAATGCCATCAACTGATGGGCATGTAATTTGTCGCGGCTGGCTGTAATGCCTTGGGACCCGTTCAAGCAATAGGTGCCGATCGTTTCGAATTGGCGGATCACAGCCGTGCCATAGGGCGTAATTGTCGTGCCAATTCTAGGGATCACACCATCATAGCGGGGCAGGCGTTTGCCATCATAGTATACTTCGGGGGATTGCGCGTTTATTTCCATATAGCAACGCGTGGTGTCGATGACCTCAACCGTATGGCCACGCGATTGCCCTTCGGCGATCAGGCGCTGGGTTGAGTAGTTGTCTTCGCGGCTTAGCACCGCAATGCGCAATGCGCGGCTGGGGGCGATTTCGCGCATAGTTTTTCCCGAATGATAGGCAGCATATGACAGCTCGGGTTGGCAAAATCGCTCTGTCGCGGCGACCGTGATACCGTCAACCAATGCCTGACGTCCCACCAACATGTGGCTGGCCATGCCGTGCCGATTTGTCAATGTGACTTCAATCGGCCAACTGCGATCACCAATTTGAAAATCAGTTTCAATGACATAGCGCAATTCGCTTTCCCCATTTGATGACGTCACTTCGCGCCGGTCAATTACGGGGGCCGAACATGCGATGATCAGGCCATCACGCCCGGGGATCGGTTGGACCATAAAACGCACATAAAGCGCATCTGCCCGGCCAAAGGGTTCGATGTCGAACGCATGCAACGCCGATGTGCGCGCGCCTGTGTCAATTTTGGCCTTTAATGCGGGCAGACCCAAATGGGGCAGGCTAACCCACTCTTCCCAGCCGACGGTTATTTGATATGTCATTGATCATGTTTCCGGATAAAATCAGAATTGCCCGTTACGGCAGAATTGTAACAACAACAAGATATAATTTTACGCTTGGCTTTTTGATCAAGTTGTTTCACATGGGGGGTATGACACAGAAATTCGAATTCACCCTGAATGCCACCGATGGCAAAGCCCGTACAGGCGTTATTTCCACCCCGCGCGGCGATATTCGCACGCCCGCATTTATGCCCGTGGGCACCGCCGCGACGGTCAAGGCG
>CBFHVU010000123.1:0-6731 GCA_965659465.1 uncultured Paracoccaceae bacterium
CAGCGATGTAATCTGTCGCCTGTTTTTCATGCTGCGAACACCGATGCTTGCTGCTGAGCTCTTCAAAGAAATACATCACCTCTTTCGGTTCAATATTTTCTAAAACACGCATGTCCCTCTCCTCTTGGCTAATCCGACAGACCCGGGAACTTGGAGGTTTCTGTCTGGTCCCGTTGTAGTTCTCCATTGGACTACTCTGCAGCGCCAAAGGATAATTGATACTTTTGTTCGTTTATTGAACATTTGTCTCTTTAGATTGCTAACAAACTTTTCCAAACCTGACAACAAAATTTTTATTCCTTTATTTTCAGTTATTTATAAATTTTCAATCTGATCATAAAATCTTAGGCCACCTAAAAACGAGATCATCAGCGCACGCTGCTGGATAGGTTTTCTTGATTCTTTTTGACTGAAACGGCCTTGCGCTAAAAACAAGCTCTGTAAAATTACGGCAATATTTCTGTACGAACTCAATTCGTTGAAAATCTCGAAATTTAACCCCGATAACATTCGATACGATTGATCATTGTATGTCCTGTGAACATGGCACAAAAAGTTCCAAAAAGTCGGTTCCAGCCCCCTCCCGTTATTTTGGCCTTTCAGAGGCATACAGTCAGAATATTTTGGAATTTGCCCAACTTTATGGCTTCGAAAAATAAACGACATTGGCACACTTTTACCGAATCTACATGTTGCATTTGTAATTTCGTATACGAAATATTACATTTTGTCTATTGCTCTTCGGTTTATCACGCTTATATTAACCAAATATAATCGAGGTATCGCATGGAACCAATTAAACCAACTCAAACACTGGTTGAAAAAACGTACGAAATATTGGTCTCAGCTATCTGTTCTGGCGAACTTCCCCCCGGACAACGATTAAATCAGGATGAATTGGCAGCGCGGTTGGATGTATCACGCCAGCCCGTCAATCAGGCGATTGTACTTTTGAAAAATAACCGTTTGGTGCTAGACACGGGCAAGCGAAGCGTGATCGTTGCACCAATGGACTTGGAATTCCTAGGCCAGATTTTGGAATTTCGCATTATAGTCGAATTATTTGCCGCAGAAAAATTGATGGCAACGCATAGTTCTGATTTTATCCAACGTGAATTTTCCGACATTTTGGATCAGGGCGACAAAGCCCTAGCCAATGACGACATAACTGCGATTGCGCAATATGACATGACCTTTCACACCAAGATATACGAATTGTCTGATAATTTTGCCGCGCAAAACGCGATGAAAACAAACTGGCATCACATACAACGCGCAATGCACTCGATTCTTGCAGACAAAAAACGCGCCGCAGATAGTCACAAAGAACATATTGCATTAACTATGGCTATGGCGAATAAAGAAACCATCAAAATACGCCAAATGATTGAAAACCACATAAAAGCAGGTGTTAGCTCTATGCTCTAAAAAGGTCAGCCACCACCGCAAAGCACACCATCAGTGGCAGCGGCGTTTCAACCCAAAACACAGGCACCCCCAAACACAGGTCGCGCAATGTCCACCCGCCCACACCAGTTAAGGCGGCAAACCAAACAAATCCAAAAATATCCATAAGTTTGCGCGACGCGATCAAAGCCCCTGTCATAGCAAAAATACCGGTGGCAGCCAAGTCAGCCACCCAAATCAAGTCAACGGCTGTCATCATGTGCCAAGCCTAATCATACTGGCCGCGCAGGGACCAGCCCCAAAACAGCCGTGCGTATTACTTGGTTGGCTTAATCTCAACCATGACCTCGTTTCGGCGCAAGAAAAACGGGGTAAAGGGGCCGTTATAGGTGGCCTTGATCGGGTCTGAAATCGTCTTGATGCCATCGGCGGCAAGACGGTCCATCAACTGTTTTGCATTTTTGACAAAATTTGCATCCGTGGAACGCCCTGCATAGACGCGCACGGCATAATATCCGCCCGCAACCGTGACCAGACGCAAACTGGGATCCGTCGGCAAAGGCGCGGTTGTGCGATCAAATTCTTGGGGTAAGAAAAACCGCATGACTTGTTTACCATCCGCACGCGATTGGGTGACCGGCGCTGTCATGTCAACCTTTTGCGATTGGGTGACCGGTGCCGTCATTGCGATTTTGCCCTGTGCCTGATTGGCCCCCGAAATATAGCGAAACAGCTTGCGAAAGGCCGCATTTTCGGTGTCACCTTGGACAGCTTCGATGGCCAGTCGGTCGCCATATTGGCGGATTTCATAGTCTTGTGATTTGGACACAAGCGTGAATTTAGGTTCCTCAATCGCCATCGCCGTTTGCGCCCCCAAACTTAGACATAGTGCCACAATCCAACCATATATATTTTTGAATCCACGCATCTTTTGTCGCTCCGTATTATTTTCCTATTAATTAGCACAAAGGCGGCACATGACAATCGCACAGCAGCAGGCCATTGAATTTACTTTGACAAATCTTGTGGCCTAGGCCAGCATCCGGCAAAACTTAGCTGCAGGAACACACTATGACAAACCACGGATATGCATCTGGTCGCTTAAACTTGCCCTTTGTCGGGATATGCAGTTTCGGGAAATACCCCATTCAAACCGATTGGTCCCAGATTGATGCGGATGTTGCGATCTTGGGCGCGCCCTTTGATTTTGGAACACAATATCGCCCAGGCGCGCGGTTCGGTCCCCGCGCCATCCGCGAGGCATCGACGCTGTTTTCCTTTGGCCATGCAGGGGCCTATGACCACGAAGATGACATAACATATCTTGCTGCGGATAAGACGCGCATTGTCGATATTGGGGATGCCGATATCATTCACACCGACACCGCCCAAAGCCATGCCAATATCGAAACAGGCGTGCGTGCGATTTTGGCGGCAGGTGCCGTGCCTGTGGTGTTGGGGGGTGACCATTCGGTCAATATCCCCTGTATCAATGCATTTCGCGACCAAGAACCGTTTCATTTGGTCCAAATCGACGCGCATTTGGATTTCGTCGATGAACGCCACGGTGTGACCGCAGGCCATGGCAACCCCATGCGGCGGGCCGCGGAAAAACCTTGGGTCAAAGGGCTAAGCCAGTTTGGCATTCGCAATGTCTCTTCAACCGCACGCGAAGGGTATGATGATGCGCGCGGGTTTGGCAGCGATATTCTGTCTGTGCGGCAAATTCGCAAATTGGGAATTGATGCGGTATTGGACCGCTTGCCCAAAAACGAACGGTTTTATGTCACCATCGATATTGATGGGTTTGATCCCTCTATCGCGCCGGGCACGGGAACACCTAGCCATGGTGGGTTTATGTATTACGAAATCTTGGAATTGTTAGATGGTCTGTGCCGGTGTGGGACGATCGTTGGAATCGATCTGGTCGAGGTTGCCCCAGATTACGATCCCACAGGATCAACATCAACCCTGGCCGCGCAGCTGTTGTTGAATTTCATCGGCCGCATGTTGCATCACAATCCCTCAACCCCGTGACCCTAGGACCTAACATGACACACCCGACCACCCAGACCGAAGTCCGCCTGATCCGCCGCCCCATGGGCATGCCGCAACCGGATGATTTTGAATTTGCCACTGTGCCTCTTGCGGACCTACAGGCCGATCAGGTTCTGATCGAGGCGACATACCTATCGCTTGATCCCTATATGCGTGGGCGCATGGATGAGGCAAAATCCTATGCCGCCGCGGTGCCCTTGGGCGCCCGGATGGAGGGGGGTGGCGTGGGCCGCGTCATTGCGTCAGCCTCAGATAAATTTCAGGCGGGCGATATGGTTTTTGGGATGTTAGGCTGGGCCACCTATGCCGTTTTACCCGCATCCACCCTGCGACGGTTGGACCCCACGCGCGCGCCTGTGACCACGGCTCTGGGGGTTTTGGGCATGCCCGGATTTACGGGCTGGTATGGTCTGACCGAATTGGGCCGCCCCAAAGCGGGCGAAACATTGGTTGTGGGGGCGGCAACCGGACCGGTGGGATCGATGGTCGGACAACTGGCGAAATTGCAAGGATTGCGCGTGATTGGCATTGCGGGCGGTCCCGAAAAATGTGCCTTGGCGCAGGACACCTTTGGGTTTGATCAGTGCATCGATCACCGCGCCTATGACAACGCGCGCGATCTGCGCCACGCGATTGCACAGGCCGCGCCCGATGGTGTGGATATTTATTTCGAAAACATTGCCGGCAAAACGCTGGATGCGATTTTACCCCTGATGAACACCCATGGCCGCATTCCGGTTTGTGGCATGGTCAGCTGGTATAATGCAGGCGCCTTGGGGGCCAATACCCAGACCCAAGGCCCAGACACCCTGCCCCGCCTGTGGCGCAGCATTTTGGTGTCACGCCTGTCGGTGAATGGATTTATAATTTCCGATCATTGGGATCGCTATGGCGCATTTTTGGCTGATGTCGCGCCAAAGCTGGGCCATGGCATCACCTATCAAGAGGACATCACCCAAGGCCTGGATCAAATCATCCCCGCCTTTCAACGGATGTTGTTGGGTCAAAACACGGGCAAAACCATCGTACAGGTCGCCTGACCCCCACGATCACATCGCATTTAGAAAGGCACACGCCGATGGACATCACTGACAGCCGTTATTCATGGGCCCGCCTGCTGGTGTCTGTGATCATCGCCACCATCGGCAACGTAGGCATGTGGGCGATTATTGTGATTATGCCAGATATGCAGGCCGAATTCGACCTATCGCGCGCGGATGCATCCCTACCCTATACGGCAACCATGCTGGGATTTGCCTTGGGCAATTTTGTTGTTGGGCGCGTTGTCGATCGCTATGGCATGGTCGTGTCGCTGATCGGGGCATCCTTGGTCAATGCAGGCGCGTTTTATGCAGCCTCGGTCACGTCAAACCTGATGATTTTGGCATTGGTGCAGGCCATATTGGGGTTTGGAACGGCCACCACCTTTGGCCCGCTGATGGCGGATGTATCTCATTGGTTTGACAAACAGCGCGGCATTGCGGTGGCGATTGTGGCCAGTGGCAATTACCTGTCAGGGGCCATTTGGCCTATGATTTTGGCACAGCAATTACACGACGATGGCTGGCGCAGCGTCTATGTCAGTTTGGCCCTCTATTCGCTGGCCATCATGGTGCCGCTGGCGCTGCTGCTGCGGCGCAAACTGCCCAGTGATGCCTATCAAAAATCGGAACAAGCCTCGGCCCAGCGGCGCGGTGCCTTGGGGATGCCGCCCAAGGTTTTGGCCTGGGCACTGGCGGCAGCGGGGATCGGATGTTGTGTGGCAATGTCCATGCCACAGGTCCATATCGTATCGTTTTGTGCCGATTTGGGATATGGTCCCGCAGTGGGGGCGCAGATGTTATCGTTGATGCTGTTGGGCGGGGTGGCCAGCCGTTTGGTATCGGGCATCCTGGCCGACCGATTGGGGGGATTGCGGGTGTTGTTGTTGGGGTCAACCCTGCAATGTCTGGCCTTGGCCATGTATCTGCCGTTTGATGGGTTGATTTCGCTATATATCGTATCCACCGTTTTCGGGCTGTCACAGGGGGGCATTGTACCTTCCTATGCGGTGATTGTGCGCGAATATATGCCGGCGCGGGATGCGGGGCGTTGGGTTGGGTTCGTGATGATGTCCACCATTTTGGGCATGGCTCTGGGCGGGTGGATGACCGGCGTGATTTATGACATCACAGGATCCTATCAAATGTCGATCTGGAACGGTATTTTGTTTAACGCCCTGAACATCGCCATCATCGGCTATATCCTGTGGCGCAGCCGTCCGCGCAATGCACAACGGTCCATTCCACAGGCAGGATAGCCCTAGCCACGTTGGGGAATGGGCAAGGCGCACAGCATTTCATAAAGGTAATTGGCCGCAATCATCGCGGTGTTGCCCGTTGGGTCATAGGGTGGCGATACCTCGACCAGATCACAGCCCACCAGATTAAGCCCGCGCGTGCCGCGAATAATTTCCAACCCCTGCATGGTGGTCAAACCGCCCACCTCGATCGTGCCGGTTCCAGGGGCAAAGCCTGGATCCAAACTGTCGATATCAAAGCTAAGGTAGACCGGCGCATCACCAATTTTTGCGCGAATGTCGGCCATCAGGGGGGTTAGGGATTTGTGCCAACAGTCCTCGGCCTGAATACAGGTCCAGCCCTGTTCGCGCCCCCAATCGAAATCGCCCGCGCTATACCCTGTGCCGCGCAGTCCGATTTGGAACACTTTGTCATTTTGCAGCAATCCGTCTTCCCATGCGCGGCGAAACGGGCACCCATGCGCGACGGTTTCGCCAAACATATCCACGTTTGTGTCAGAATGCGCGTCCACATGGATCAGCGCGACCGGCCCATGTTTTTTGGCCATCGCCCTCAAAATGGGCCAGGTCAGTGTGTGATCGCCCCCCAATGTCAGGGGAATGGTGTCATGGGTCAAAACATCATTATAAAACGCCGTGATAATATCGACCGATTTTTTCAGATCAAACAGATTGATCGGCACGTCCCCAATATCAGCCACCTGCATATGATCAAAGGGGGCCGCCCCTGTCGCCATGTTATAGGGGCGGATCATCCGGCTTTCGTCGCGGATCTGACGCGGGCCCAAACGTGTGCCGGGGCGGTTCGATGTACCAATGTCCATCGGTATACCCACAAAACAGGCATCCAACCCCGCAGCCGTGTCAGAACTGGGCAGGCGCATCATCGTTGCAGGGCCGCCAGTACGGGGCATTTCGTTGCCGCCCAAGGGTTGATTGTAATTCGCCATGATGCATATCCTTGTAT
>CBFHVU010000124.1:0-6634 GCA_965659465.1 uncultured Paracoccaceae bacterium
TCTGGTGCCATTACTGGTTCTGATACGTTGCCAGCAAATGCTGTTGATGCTGTTGCTGCGAAAGCAGCTGCAAGAACGATCTTTTTCATTTTATTTCCTCATTATGTCACGTAACACAGTGTTAACCTCGGGGTCCTGAGACGACCGATGCCACATCGGTATATACGTTTGGACTGAATTATCAATCCTATAGTTGTAAAATCAGTGTGTAGCTCTGTCAAATCAGCAACACTTGGGTGCCAACTTTGGCCAATCCAAACAATTCTGCGATGTGTTCGTTGTATAAACCAATACATCCATTGGATGATCTGCGCCCAATTTTGCGCGTATCATGGGTGCCGTGGATTCGGTAATATGTCCATGTCAAATAAAGCGCATGTGTGCCTAAGGGGTTGTCTGGCCCAGGGGGAATGAATTTGGGCCATTCTGGATTGCGTTTCAACATGGATGGGGTCGGGCGCCAGCTGGGGCCTTCGACTTTGCGGGTGACAGAAGTGCGGCCACGTCGCGTCAGATCCTCGGTCAATGGGATAGACGACGGATAGAGTTTATAGATGGTTTCGTCTTGCGACCAATAATGCAGGGCGCGCGATGATGTATCGACCAATATCGCCCCGTTTCTCAAATTTGGAAAATAGGGCCGCCAATCAAGCGCACGGAAACTGGAAATATTGTGACGGATTGTGTCTGTCACCTCTGATTCTGTTTCGGTCGTGCTGGCATCGTTTACATTTTCGCTTTGCCCCCAAGCGCTGGTGGCAAGCATGGCGCTGGATGTGGTAATAAATGTGCGTCGCGTGAACATCTTATATCTCGTTATGTCAGAATCCTTGCACTCATATGACTATAAAGTCGCAATCTCAATTCAAACTATCACGATCTGTGCAGATTCTGTCAAACTGGGTTTGATCCGCAACGCATTGCACGCTAAGCATTGGCCAACCTAAGGATGGATAAAACATGTTAAATTTCCGATTTGCGCTGGCTGGTCTGTGTCTTGCACTGTTGGCGTCGTGTGACACAGGTACGCCTGTTCAGCTGGGAACAGATGGCAAGCCGCTGCCAAAATTTTACGACCTTGGCAAACAGGATGCGGCTGCTGTGCAATATCGGATGTTGGATGCGGTAAACGTCATGCGCCAAAATGTGGGTGCATTTCCTTTGCGTATCAATGCAGAATTAACCGCCGCAGCGGCAACGCATGCGCGTGATATGTCGGTGCAAAATCGTCCTTGGCATTTTGGGTCAGACGGATCATCGCCCTTGGACCGTGTGACACGGGTTGGATATGTGGGTGTATTTCTGGGCGAGGTCATTTCCGAAACATACGAAGGCGAATTGGAAACACTGTCAGCCTGGGTTGATGATCCTGATACCCGTTTCGTGATTTTGGATCCCAATGCGACGGATATCGGAATTGCTTGGTTCCAAGAACCAAATGGCAAAATCTGGTGGACGATGACCACGGGTGGTCCCGCCCTAAGCCAGATTGCGGCCGCGCCTATGGAGTGATGAAAATCGGTGTCCCCAAGGGGACAAGCCGGTAAATCTCTTCTATTTCGCGGTCTGTCACGGCGATGCAGCCCGCGGTCCAATCCTGCGTTTTGGGGCGTTTTTTGTTTTCCTGACCGTGGATGAATATATCACCACCGGGTGATTTCCCTGCTGCACGTGCCCGCGCAATATCCTGTGCGTTTGGATAGGAAATTCCAAGCGATAAATGAAACTTGGAATTCGGATTTTTGCGGTCAATGTAATACGTGCCTTCGGGTGTTTTTCCGTCATTTTCAAATTGTTTGTGCCCGGTGGGGGCAAACCCCAGCCCCATGTTATACGAACGAATAATGTCGTTACCATTCAGCAGATATAATTTTCGATCCTGCTTTTTTATGTAAACAGACGTAATTTCTGGTTTTTCGGCAAAGTTTGGATGCAGCGAACACGCACCCAGAAGGGCCATGATAATACATAGCGAGATTGCTTTGATAAATGACATTTATTTTATGCCTACTGCTGCTCTTTTTGCGTACACTAGCAGAAATCAGCGGTGGTTTACATATCACAAAATGGTTATATTTTGGAAAATTTGGCTACCAGTTCGACATGAGCGGACCAGCGGAATTGATCAATCGGGGTGATCCATTCCAAAAGATAGCCGCTTTGCACCAACTGTGCCGCATCGCGTGCAAAGCTGACGGGGTTGCACGAGACATAGGCAATGATCCCTACACTTGATGATGCGATTTCAGCGATTTGTGCCTGTGCGCCTGCGCGGGGCGGGTCGATTACAACCGCATCAAATCGGTTTAATTCATCGGGCAACAATGGGCGGCGGAACAAATCGCGTGCCTGGGATGTCACGCGTTTTAGCCCCTGTGCCTCACGCCAGCCGCGGTCCAGTTCTTTGATCATATCGGCGTTGCCTTCTACGGCGTGCACTTCTGCGGTTTGTGCCAAGGGTAAGCTGAACGTGCCACAACCACTAAACAGGTCAACAACCTTCGCGGCAGATCCAACGATTTCTTGGACTTGGGCAACCAAGTCTCGTTCGCCTTGTTCGGTTGCTTGCAAAAAACTGCCTTGTGGTGGGATCACCTGTGCGCGGCCAAATTTCTGGGTCGGGGGCAAACGCATGGCGATCACTTCGCCATTCCACGATAACCGCGCGAGTTTTCGCGTTTCGCACAGTTGCCCAAGGCCAATGCGCAGTTGCCCATCGATAGGTTTGCCGCCGCTAATCGCGATGTCCAAACCATTATCGCTGAGTGTGGTCTGCGCGCTAAGCTCGGCTTTGCGCGATGCGCCAAGTTGCGCCAACTCGGCAATGATTGGTATGGCTGCCATCAGGCGCGGATCCAAGAGCTGGCAGTCTGGAATTTCGACAATTGTATCCGAGGCCCGTGCATGAAATCCGATTTGCGCGCCTTTTTTGGTACGCCGCGCAGAAAACGTGGCACGACGCCGTGACTGCGTCGGCGACGTAAGGCACGGGCGCATTTCGGTTTCGATATGATGTGCCTTTAACGCAAAACGGATGACATCGGATTTCCACTGTGCAACGAAATCATCACTCGCGTGCATCAATTGGCATCCACCACAGGATTTGAAATGGCGGCAAACTGGTGCGATACGTTGGTCCGATGGCGTTACAATTTTTATATCCGTCAGCTGATCGCCATCAATTTGACCTGTTACAATCTCACCAGGTAACGTTAGGGACGCAAATACTGGGCCTGCGGCAATACCGTCACCTTGGTGACCCAGACGTATGATTTCATAATGATCCATGCCCGCGTTTTACAGTGGAATGCCGATCAGCAAAAGCCCAATTCTGCCGTCTGATCAATGGCCGATGAAACCACCAGATTGTCGGTGCCAGTATCGCGCATATAGACCGTTTTGGGCCAGCAATTCGTCATGAGTGCCATCTTCGACGATTTGGCCTTGTTGCATGACGATAATCCGATCCATGCGTGAAATTGTCGACAGCCGGTGCGCAATCGCCAAAACAGTTTTATCTTGCATCAGGATCTCAAGCGATGATTGGATTGCGGCCTCGACTTCGCTGTCTAATGCGCTTGTGGCTTCGTCCAGAATCAGGATCGGTGCATCCTTTAGAATCGTGCGCGCGATGGCAATGCGTTGGCGTTGGCCACCGGATAATTTGACGCCCCGTTCGCCCAAATGTGCCTGATATCCACTGCGTCTTTTGGGATCCGTTAGCATTTTGATACAGTCATCTGCCTGTGCTTGCTTTGCTGCGTTTTCGACCTGCGCCGGTTCTGCTTCTGGGCGGCCATATGCAATGTTGTCATAGGCCGATCGATTGAACATGGCTGTTTCTTGGCTGACAATACCAATAGCGCGGCGCAGGCTGTCTTGTTTGACATGTGCAATGTTTTGGCCGGAAATACGAATTTCACCCTGTTCGGGGTCATAGAGCCGTAAAATCAGATTGACCAAAGTGGATTTCCCTGCGCCCGATGCTCCGACAATGCCAATTTTTTCGCCGGCTTGTACCGTCAGTGATATATCGCGAATGCCCCCGTTATCGTCACCATATTGGAAACTCACGTTCTTAAATTCGATCGTTGGGTGTTGCGCACTCAGGTCTGTTGCGTTCGGGGCGTCGACCAAATCATGGGCGGGGGTTAAGGTCTGGATACCGTCTTCGACTTCGCCTAGGTTGGCGTAAATGCCCATCAGGGTGAAACTGACCCAGCCGGTCATTTGCGCCAAACGCAGCCCCAGCGCCCCTGCGACCGTAATTTCTCCCAAGCTTACTGTGCCAGCAACCCACCCTACGATTGCATATCCCAACAGCGCCACGGGCATAATTCCGGCCAGGATCATCAAGACTATTCGAAACCGAACCATGATCGATGCACGATCCAATGACTTTTCCAAATAGCTGTCCATTGAGGACATGACCGCATCATCTTCGTAGGATGTATTTGCAAATAATTTGACCGTTTTGACATTTGCAATGACATCGACGACCTGTCCGACGACATTTGAACGCGCAGCTGCATAAAGTGTCGATTTTGCACGAACCTTGGGGATGAAATATTGGATTACGGATAAATAGACGGCCAGCCAAATAATCAAAATTACGACCGGAACCCAGCCCAAGGATGCCACAATCCAAATCGCCCCAAGTACGGATGCAAGCGCAAAAATAATGGTATGTATGAATTCGGTAACAACATTGGTGACTGCGCCTGCGGTCTGCAATTCTTTTTGTGAAATGCGACCGGCAAAATCACTGTCGAAAAATGTGATCGAATGTCCCAATGTCCAGCGATGTAGGCGCAGCAAAACCATATTCAAAAGGTTTGGTTGAATGATATAAGACTGCACCAACGTGCTTGCCCCGAATGCCAAGGGGCGAATTACCAAGAAAAACACAATTCCTGCAACCAGCATTGTCAGATTGTCGATGACAAAGGTTGCACGATCCGCGGTGACCGTGGCATCGACGATCCAGCCCAAGACAACCGAAGCCGCCATATCCAGAAATCCTGCAAACCCGGATAAAATCGCACCCAATGCTATGAATTTGCGACTGCCATAGGCGGACCACCCCAGAAATGGCCATAAAGTATGCGGTGGATCGGACGGGGAGGGTTGCTTGAAATCTATGGCCTTTGCTAGGTGTTGCATACCCATCCTAATCGTTTGTCAAAAATCCACCGGACTGTCGCGCCCATAGATCAGCATATAGCCCGCCCTGTGCCAATAGCACGTCATGTGCGCCATCTTGGATAATTCGGCCTTTGTCCATGACGATAATCCGATCCATCTGTGCGATCGTTGACAGACGGTGTGCGATGGCAATGACGGTTTTACCCTGCATCATATCGTAAAGCGTGTCTAGGATTGCGGCTTCGACTTCGCTGTCTAGGGCGCTGGTGGCTTCATCCAGTAACAAAATGGGGGCGTCTTTCAGGATAACACGTGCCAGGGCGATGCGCTGACGCTGCCCGCCTGATAATTTGACACCGCGTTCGCCCACCTTGGCGTCCAATCCGATGTTGCCGTCGCGGTCTGTTAGGGTTGTGATGAAATCCAACGCTTGGGCGTGGCGGGCTGCATCCAATATATCGGCATCACTGACCAGGCTCTGCCCCACCCCCGCGCGGCCATAGGCGATGTTGTCGCGAATGGATCGGTGCAGCAGGCTGTTGTCTTGTTGGACCATACCGATGCTGCGGCGCAGGCTGTTTTGGGTCACCTGTGATATATCTTGGCCGTCAATCAAAATGCGGCCCTGTTCGGCATCGTAAAACCGCAGCAACAATTTCAGCAATGTTGATTTTCCTGCCCCTGATCGACCGACCAGCCCCACCTTTTGCCCCGGTTCGATGGTTAGGGATAGGGTGTCCAAACCGCCTTTGACCTGTCCATAATGATGGGTCAGCTGATCAAACTCGATGCGCCCTGTGGTCAGGGATAATTCAGGGGCATTGGGCGTATCGCGCAATGTCAGAGGGTGGGCGATGGATTCCATACCTTCGCGCACAACGCCAATTTCGCGGAAAAATGTGGTGACCGCCCACATGATCCAACCCGTCATCGCATTTAATCGCAACACCAAGGCCGATGATGCAGCCACAACGCCGGCTGTTGTGGCGCCTTGCATCCATAACCAAACGGACCAGCCCACGACGGACGAGATTAGCAGGCCATTCAGCAACATCAAGACAACATCCATTTTCGTGAAAATACGCATTTCTGCGGCAACAGTTTCGCGGGTACTGGCAATCGCGCTGCGGGCAAATTCCAATTCTGTCGCATCATTGGCGAACATTTTTACCGAATGAATATTGGTGTAGCTGTCCACAATGCGCCCATTCAGATTTGAACGTGCATCTGATGCGGCCTTGGACGCGGGTCCAATACGGACCACCGCCCAACGGACCAATGCAAAATAGCTGGCCAACCACACAATCATTGGGATGACCAGTTGTGGATGCGCGTCCTGCAATACAATGGCCGCCCCCACAGCATAGGCAATCGCATATGCCAGCGCATCAAATACAATGAACACAACTTCGCCAGCGGCCCCCGGGGTTTGCATCACACGATTGGAAATACGGCCTGCGAAATCATTTTCAAACCAGCCAATAGATTG
>CBFHVU010000125.1:0-6534 GCA_965659465.1 uncultured Paracoccaceae bacterium
TTTATTTCAAAGTTTAATCTTTTATTCATTCTCATAGAATGGTGTAAGGTTGACGCAAGACACAAGATTCGTAGGAGCGTAGAATGGCAGGATCCGTAAACAAGGCAATTTTGATCGGGAATTTGGGCCGCGACCCCGAGGTTCGCAATTTCCCAAATGGGGGCAAAGTGTGCAACCTGCGGATCGCAACGTCTGAAACATGGAAAGACCGCAACACCGGCGAACGCAAGGAACGCACCGAATGGCATTCAGTGGCCATTTTTTCCGAACCGCTGGTGCGCGTGGCCGAACAATACCTGCGCAAGGGATCCAAAATTTATATCGAGGGCCAGCTGGAAACACGCAAATGGCAGGACCAATCCGGTGCGGATCGTTATTCGACCGAGGTCGTGCTGCGTCCCTATACGTCCACGCTAACAATGTTGGACGGCCGCGGTGACGGTGGTGGCCAAGGTGGCGGCGGCCAAGGTGGTGGCAGCTATGGTGGTCCATCTGATGGCGGCTATGGCGGCGGATATGACAATGGGCCATCCGATGGCGGCTTTGGCGGCGGGTCATCGTCCGGCGGCGCCCCGTCGCGCGATCTGGATGATGAAATCCCATTCTAGGATTTGGCCCCGCTTTGGCGGGGCTTTATTTTTCGGGCTGCGACAGTTCGATTTCCTGCCCATTGCGCACGGCCCGATAAAAACAGCTGCGCCGATTGGTATGACAGGCGGGGCCCGTTTGATGGATCAAGACCAAAATACAATCCGCATCACAGTCATAGCGCAAATCGACCAATTCCTGAACATGGCCCGATGTTTCCCCTTTGACCCATAATGCCTGACGCGAGCGTGAAAAATATGTCACCCGCCCCGTGGCCAATGTTTTTTCAACCGCGTCTTGGTTCATCCACGCCATCATCAGCACATCATGGCTATCGGCATCTTGGGCAATCGCAGGGATTAGACCATCGTTATTGTATCTAAGCGTTGCAGCGTCAAACTGTTCCATAGTATAGGCCTTTGTAAATTCGGTACCGCACCCTATGTATGGGGAAACAGCAGAAAGGGAAAGCCATGTCGAACGACAGTGATCTGATCAGCCTGTATTCGTCGCGCATTTTGGGTCTGGCGGCGGATATGCCCCATACAGCTCGATTGGCATCCCCACAGGCGACGGTCAAAAAACGCGCGCCCCTTTGCGGATCAACCGTGACAGTGGATCTGGACATGAAAAATGGCCATGTCAGCGCCTATGCCCAAGATGTCAAAGCCTGCGCCCTGGGCCAAGCTGCCGCAGCCGTGGTGGGACAAGCAATTCTAGGTACGACCGAGGCCGACATTCGCCGCGCGCGCGATGAATTGCACGCCATGTTAAAATCGGACGGTCCAGTCCCCACTGCGCCCTTTGACGGGCTAGAGGTGCTGTTGCCCGCCAAAGACTATAAAAATCGCCATGCATCCATTATGTTGACACTGGATGCCGCCGTTGCCGCGATTGACGACATCAAATCACGCCACACCGCCTAATATAAAAAAAACCGCCACACGATTTTCATCGGTGGCGGAGACATTCTGAGCGATCATATGGATGGTCAGGGGTCTGGGACGATCCCCTGTATTTGGGATAGGCACGCCATCCAAGGGACAATAACAGATAGCACAGACTGGGCAGGCAAATACTTTACAGGAAACTGGGCAAATGCAACGCGCTGACCAACATCACAATCAATGCGGTGGCGCCCAACATATCTTGGATAAAATTGCGGGATATTGTGTTGCTAAGTGTTTTTAATTCAGTGAACATTTCGATAACCCTTCCTTTTGTTGCTTATTTGTTCTCATGATTCTTACCTCAAGTAAAGAACTTTTTAAGAACATTTAACAAACATTTAAGGAATTATACACTAACCCACTGAAATTAAACGAATTGCTTTTTCACGCTCCATCAACCACAGCAGAACACGCGCAGCGCGTCCGCGGGGTGATGTCAGATCGGGATCGTGCGTCAATAAACTACGCGCATCAGATTGCGCCGTGGCCATCAGGCCGGTCATTGCCTCTAGGTCGGCGATCTGAAACCGCGGCAATCCCGATTGGGCTGTGCCGATCATATCGCCCGCACCGCGCATTTCCAAATCCGTCTGGGCAATCAAAAACCCGTCTTCGCTGTCACGCAACACGCTAAGCCGTTTTTGACCACTTTCCGATAGTGGTGCTTGGTACAACAGCAAACAGGTCGATTGCGCATTGCCGCGCCCCACCCGTCCGCGCAATTGATGTAATTGGGCCAGCCCGAATTTTTCGGACCGTTCAATGACCATGATGGTGGCATTGGGAACATTCACGCCCACCTCAATCACGGTGGTGGCCACCAATACCTTGGATTGACCCGATTGAAACCGCGCCATTGCGGCGTCTTTTTCGGTGGGGTGCATTTGACCATGCACCAGATCGACCACCCCATCCCCCAAAACGGCGCGCAACCGTTTGAACCGTTCATCGGCCGAGGCATAATCCAACACTTCGCTTTCTTCGACCAAGGGACAGACCCAGTAAGCTTGGCGGCCCTCTGCTATGGCACCGCGCAACTTGGCAATCACTTCATCCATGCGCGATGTAGGGATCACGGCTGTGATAATTGGTTTGCGACCGGGCGGTTTTTCATCCAATACCGACACATCCATATCGCCGTATTGCGCCAGGGACAACGACCGTGGAATGGGGGTGGCTGTCATGACCAAGACATCGACTGCACGCCCTTTTTCACCAAGCGCCATGCGTTGACGCACTCCGAACCGGTGCTGTTCATCGATGACGGCAATCCGCAGATCACGAAACACGACGTCTTGTTGAAATACGGCATGTGTGCCCACCAAAATGTCGATGTCACCATTTTCTAGCAAACGTAATTTTTCTGTCCGTGCCTTGCCTTTGTCGCGTCCGGTCAGAATTTCGATGTGAACGCCAGCCGAGTGTGCCAAAGGCTGCAACCCTTCTAGATGTTGCCGCGCCAAGATTTCAGTGGGTGCCATGAACACACCCTGCCCGCCCGCCTCGACGGCAATCAGTAATGTTTGAAAGGCGACCAATGTTTTGCCCGCACCAACATCGCCCTGCAACAAACGGTTCATTTTAATGGGCGCGGCCAAGTCTGCTGTTATTTCAGCAATGGCCCGCGTTTGTGCGCCCGTGGGTTTATATGGCAGCGCGGCCAAAACACGTGATTGCAAATGGCCTGTCCCTTTGGTGGCGATGCCCGCTGTTTTACGCATGGCTAGACGCGCCAGTGCCAGCGTTAATTGATGCGCCATCAATTCATCATAGGCCAAACGCACCCGCGCCTTGGCCGTCAGGGCCGTATCCGTGACAGAGTTTGGATGATGCGCCTGACGCAGCGCATCGTGCCAATCGGGCCATTGGGAGGTGCGTTTTTGTTCTGGGTCAATCCATTCGTCCAACTGCGGCAGCAATTCCAACGCGGCCCGCGTCGCCTTGTGCATTGTTTTTTGCGTGACCCCTGCGGTCAACGGATAGACCGGTTCAAACTGGGGAATGTCCCCCCCTTGATCCACGGGCACAATGTGGTCGGGATGCACCATCTGTGCAATCCCATCGAATAATTCCACCTTGCCCGATACGATACGATCCTGTCCTATGGGTAGAATTTTCTGTAAGTAATCACCGCGCGCATGGAAAAACACCAACTGCAATGTGGTGGTGCTGTCTTGGACCGTGATGCGATAGGCCCCCGATTTTGTGCGCGGGGCTTTGTGTGACAAAACATGGATGCGCACTGTGACAACCGCGGGCAAAACGGCATTTTGCACCGTATCGATCAAACGTCGATCAATCCCGCTGTGGGGCAATACAAACAACAAATCGCGGGGTTTTTCCACGCCCAGCCCCGCGAAATTTTGCGCCACTTTGGGCCCGACGCCCGCCAAAGAAGTCAGGTTTCCAAAAAGGGGATACAAAATTTCCGGGCGTGATTTTGTCATAGCCCCTCAATCAGGGTCAGCCATCCCTCTTCGTCTATGGTCTCAATCCCCAGCTCGGCTGCTTTCTTGGCTTTGCTGCCGGCACCGGGACCTGCGACCAATAAATCGGTCTTGGCCGATACGGACCCTGCCACCTTGGCGCCCAAACTCTCTGCCTTGGACTTGGCCTCAGACCGGCTCATCCGCTCTAGGGTGCCTGTGAACACAACAGTTTTTCCAGCCACAGGGCTGCCATCGGTTTTGGGGCGCTCGGCAGGTAGGATCGTTAGATGTGCAATCAATCGGTCGATGCCATCGCGTTCAGCCCCCGGCGCAAAGGCGGCCAACAGCGATTGCGCCATCACCTGACCAAAGCCATCAATCGCAATCAAATCGTGATAGGCCGCGCTGTCAGGGTTTTGCGCGTCCTGCATGGCCACAGCAAAGCTGTCCCAATCGCCATAATGCATCGCGATCAGGTTTGCCGCCACTTCGCCCACGTGGCGAATTCCAAGGGCAAACAGGCATTTGCCAAAGCCAATTTGTTTTTTGTTCTCAATAGCTTGGAACAGGTTTTTCGCGCTTTTGTCGCCCCAACCGTCGCGATTTTTTAGCTTGGCCAAATTGGCACCATCGCGCGTTTCCAGCGTAAAAATATCGGCAGGTTCGCGAATGGGCAGAACGTCATCTGCGAAAAACATTTCAATCTGTTTCGCGCCCAATCCATCAATGTCAAACGCTTTGCGCGATACGAAATGTTTTAACCGCTCGACCGCTTGGGCGGGGCAAATCATACCGCCCGTGCAGCGGCGTACGGCGTCGCCCTCTTCTCGGATCGCGGGGGATCCGCATTCGGGGCATTGGTCGGGAAACACGAACCGCTGCGACGATGTCGAGCGTTTGGACAGATCAACATCGGCAATCTTGGGGATCACATCGCCTGCGCGATAGACCTGCACCCAATCGCCCACACGGATATCTTTGCCATCGCGGATGGGGTCGCCGTTTCCATCGCGGCCCGTGATGTAATCTTCGTTATGCAGCGTCGCGTTTGAAACCACCACACCGCCCACAGTCACGGGTGTCAGACGTGCAACGGGCGATAATGCGCCTGTACGCCCTACCTGAATGTCGATGCCGGCCAATGTGGTCCATGCCAGTTCTGCAGGGAATTTATGCGCAATCGCCCAACGTGGCGTGGTGGCGCGAAACCCCAAGCGTGATTGCAGCGCCAAGTCATTGACCTTGTAGACCACACCATCAATGTCATAGCCCAGTGTGGACCGCTGTTTTTCGATTGTGCGATAGTGATCTAACAGGTCCTCGACGCTGTTACACAGGCGGGTCAACGGATTGGTTTTGAACCCCATTTCCGCCAACCGTTCAATCGCGCCAATTTGCGTATCCGCCAGGGGTTGCGACAATTCCCCCCAAGAATAGGCGAAAAAACATAAGGGCCGATCAGCGGTGATCGCAGCATCCAACTGGCGCAACGATCCTGCCGCGGCATTGCGTGGGTTGGCAAAAACTTTGCCCCCACGGCTGCTGTGACGTGCGTTTAGATCGGCGAAATCGCGATGCGACATATAAACCTCGCCACGCACTTCTAGGACATCGGGGGCATTTTCGATGGTTTGGGGAACATCGGCAATGGTACGCGCGTTGGCGGTGACGTTTTCACCCACCTGACCATCGCCACGGGTTGCGGCAGACACCAACTGCCCCTGTTCATAGCGCAGGCTAAGAGACAGGCCGTCAATTTTTGGCTCAGCGGTGAAGGCGATAGAGTGCCCGTCCGCTTGGCCCAGATAGCGGTTGATGCGATCGCGAAAATCAAATAATTCATCATCGTCAAAGGCATTGGACAGCGACATCATGCGCGCTGTATGGGTGATTTTACTAAACCCATCTGCAGCCGGTGCGCCCACCTGCAGGCTGGGGCTGTCGTCACGGAGCAAATCGGGAAAGGCCGCCTCAATCGCGGCATTGCGTTGCTTTAGCCGGTCATATTCTGCATCGCTGATATCCGGCGCGTCATTTTGGTGGTATGCCAGGTTTGCGTCCCCCAAAAGCGCGGCCAAGCGCGCCAATTCCTGCCGCGCCTGTTCTGGTGTTAAATCATTTGGTTCGAGTGCCTCTGTCACGCGTTGATGTCCTATCACTGTCGTTTATCCAAGTGATAGTTCCCGCACCCCGTTGCGTCCAGTGACAAATCGCACTTTAACGCGATATCCGCGCCCTAGGCCGACACCGCGAATGTATCAACGCCTGTGCCTATCGGCATCGGGTCCTTTAACACATAGCCACGGCCCCAAACGGTTTGGATATAGGTGTCATCCCCTGTCGCCACGGCCAGTTTTTTGCGTAATTTGCAGATAAACACATCAATAATTTTTAACTCAGGTTCGTCCATTCCACCATAAAGGTGATTCAAAAACATTTCCTTGGTCAGTGTCGTTCCCTTGCGCAGGGACAGCAATTCCAACATCTGATATTCCTTGCCGGTCAAATGCACAGGCGCGCCGTCTACTTCGACCGTCTTGGCATCCAAATTCACCGAAATCCGGCCC
>CBFHVU010000126.1:0-6483 GCA_965659465.1 uncultured Paracoccaceae bacterium
GCAAAATTCCAGTCGGTATGCGTAAATCAGCCAATCTGTCGCAGAAAGCTGACCAAGCAATTAGATTGGTGATGCACATGCGGGCCATCGTTATTTGCATGAATTAACACAGTTTTCATGCCTAAGTTATGGGGAACCTTTAGATTTTCATGGCTATCTTCGAACATAACGGCGCGCGATGGGGTCAGGCCCAGCGATCGGAAAACGGTATCATAGGCGCGCGGCTGGGGTTTGGGAACCATACCCGCATCTTCGAACCCGCAAATATGGTCAAACGCGTCATCCAGTTTCAACGCGTCCAAAACTTGGGTCGCATATGCTTTGGGGCCATTGGTAAACACAATTTTGCGGCCAGGCAGTTTGGAAATTTCTGTTTTCAGATGTGGATCGGGGGTGAGAACCGAAAAATCGATCTGATGCACATGGTGCAGAAAATCATGGGCGTCTATGCCGTGATGTTCAACCAATCCAGTCACGGATGCGCCATAGTCATTCCAATATTTATGTCGCAATTCATCTGCCGTTGTGCGGGGCAGGCCGGTGGCGCGATGGGTGTAATCAGACATCAGCACCTCGATCTGGCGAAATAACCGGTTATTCGCAGGATACAGCGTGTGATCCATATCAAACACCCAGTCTGTCACATGATCAAAGGAATGTTTGGGCATAATTATCTGGCCTTGGGTTATAGGTGGCAGGTTGGGGTTGATTTTATGCGCCCCGCATATAAAGGTAAAGCAATGAAGTCGGAGCGCAACATGAATACTGTCAAAACGCCACATAAAGATGCCTATACCCTTATCCTTGAGGCGATTGACTCAGGTCTTTATCGACCTGGCGACCGTCTGGTCGAAAGCGAACTGGCCGAACGTTTGGGCGTGTCACGCACCCCTGTGCGCGAAGCATTGCAGCGGCTGGAAACGCAATCGCTGTTGGCCCGCGATGGGCGCAGTTTGATCGTGGCATCGCTGGATCATAACCAAATGGCCGAACTGTATGTCGTGCGTGCTGAACTAGAAGGGCTGGCCGCGAAATTGGCCGCTAAACACGCCACGTCCGAAGAAAAACGCGTGTTGCAGGAAATGGTCGATGAGGATCGTGCAATCTTGGGCGATTCCAGTAAATTGGCCCGCGCAAATCGCCGGTTTCACAAACAGATCCATTTGGCATCGCACAACCGGTATCTGGTGCAGCAGTTGGATTTGGTGCATCGGTCCATGGCGTTGATGGCCACGACATCCTTGGCGGCCGAAGGCCGCGGCGAAGAGGCCATGCAAGAACACCAAGCCATCGTAGACGCCATTGTTCAGGGCAACAAAGCAGACGCCTATGATCGGTTGCGCGAACATATTTCGGCCGCCTTTATTACGCGTTTGAAATTGGATGCCAAAACTGCACGATGATTATCTGTGATCTGTTTTGTCCCAATAAAACGGGGTGGTGAATATTTCCCACCATGCTTTGTACATCGCAAATGTGCCCAATGGGAAATAGAATGGCATGGTGAAAATCCATTGCCTTAGCGCAATATGTCCACTGGCACTCACGGCGCGAAATGAAATCCAGAATTCAATGATTTGCGCAAAAATACATCCGCTGACCAATGCCCAGACATAGGGTGCCGTTAATCCCAAGGCGGGGCCATCGACCCACCCCAGTGTCAACAGCCACAGCGCCCAAAATATTGGGGCAAGGGTATAGGTGATCAGCGTGTGCAAAAATACAATTTGCTTCAACAAAAACTGACGCCCGCCAAGGGATTTACACAATAACAGTGGGTTACGCATGTGGACGAAATAGGTCATTGCATACCCCTTTAACCAACGCGAGCGTTGTTTGACCCATGCAAGGGGGCGGTTGTCTGCCTCTTCGAATGTGGTGCTGTCTAGGATATCACAGCGCCAGCCATGTCGTGACAGGCGCACGCCCAGATCCGCATCTTCGGTCTCGTTATGCGCATCCCAACCTTGCAGGTGATCCAATGCAGATCGGCGGAAAAAAAGGGTTGTTCCGCCCAGTGGTATCACCCCGCTCAGCCGCGCCAATCCGGGCAGGATCACCCGAAACCATGTTGCGTATTCAATGGTAAAACATCGCCCCAACCAATTGCTGTGCGTGTTGTAGAAATCTAGCCGCCCTTGCAGGCAGACGACATCTTGGGGGGCATGGGCAAATTGCGCGGCCACCTTGATCAGTTGATCGGGTTCCGGCGCATCTTCGTCATCATAAATCCCGATAATATCGCCTTGGCAAAACGGCAGGGCATAGTTCATGGCGCGGGGTTTGGTTTGAACCTGTCCCTGCGGTACGTTTAGAATTTTGATCCAACGCGGCAGGGGGGTTTTGTTTAATAGCGCCCGCGTTTGTGGATCGGTTTGTTCTGACAGCAGTATAATTTCCAGATGCGACCGCGGATAATTTAACGCTTGTAGCCGTTCGATCAATCACTCTGCGATGCGTGTTTCGTGAAACAGGGGGACCAGTACGGTGATTTTTGGAAATATATCAGGGGCATTCGGTCGGCCCTGCGTGGCCAGACAGTCGAGGTTAGCAAAGGAAATATATCATTTTAACGCGGCCGACAGCAGGGCCGATGCCACCACCACAGCGGGCAAGGCCCGCAGAACTGCGGACATCGCATTCAGTAACACTATCCTGATCACCATGACGGCCAATGCTACGGCGCCCCAAACCCGCGCACGCTGTGGTGAAAACCCACGACAGCTGACATCAGGGTTCAGACGGTGTTCAGCGCGGGTTAATAAATCGGGGCGAAAATGCGTTTCCTGCACTGCTGTGATTTGATCAGCACTTGCCCAGATCATTGCATTTTTGCCAACCAAATGCGTGATTTCTGCGCGGTGTCGGTGAAAATGCGCTGTATCACTGGCTGCAATTTTCCACTGGCCCGCGGAATATTGCCACGGGAACATCCGCAAATTAATCCAAAATTCAGCTGACCCAGGAATGTTTTTGACGCTGGGCGGTCGGATGACGCGGGGGGTTTTGGTTTGCACCGACAGTGCATCGCAAATCTCTTCTGCGCTGGTGAAATGATGGGCGATCAATATATCACCCAGACGTCCACCCGTTTCAGATTGCAGATCCAGCGCGAAATCCAAACTGCTGGGTGTCAAACGCCCCGTGCGCACCAAAATTTCACCCAAAGGGCGTTTATAAAACGCCGCTTGGCTGTGATTTCGGCGCGTCTGCGCATGTGCAAGGGGCTGAGGCATTCTACACTCCGACTGGCGGGTGCAGAATGTCGCAAAGTGGTTAATGTTGCGTTAAACGGGCCTAGCCCATTGAGGCTGCAAAGCGTTCGAACAGGTAAAAACTGTCTTGTGGACCTGGCGATGCTTCGGGGTGATGTTGTACGGAAAAGACCGGGCGATCTGTCATCCGGATGCCGCAGTTTGATCCGTCAAACAGGGACACGTGGGTTTCCATCACACCTTGGGGCAGGGTCTGTGCATCCACCGCAAATCCGTGATTCATGGATGTGATTTCCACCTTGCCTGTTTCTTGGTCCTTGACGGGGTGGTTTGCGCCGTGATGGCCGTGGTTCATTTTGATGGTTTTTGCACCTAGGGCCAGTGCCAACATTTGGTGGCCCAAACAAATTCCAAACATAGGCAGGTCTGTTTTTTCCAAAATCTCTTGGATCATTGGCACGGCATAGCTGCCTGTTGCCGCCGGATCGCCCGGGCCGTTTGATAAAAATACGCCATCCGGATTATGCGCCAAAATTTCATCAGCCGTTGCAGTGGCCGGAACCACGGTGACATCGCATCCCGCAGATGCAAGGCAGCGCAGGATGTTCCGCTTGGCGCCGAAATCTACGGCGACCACTTTGTGCTTGGGGGCTGTTTGGGGGGCATATCCGTCAGGCCAGGCCCACCGCATTTCGTTCCAACGATAGCTTTGGGCGCAGGTGACATCCTTGGCCAAATCTAGGCCAACCAATCCGCTGAACGCTTTGGCCTTGGCGACCAAGGCATCGGTGTCAAACTGACCGTCGGGATTGTGGGCCAAAACTGTGTGAGGCGCACCCTGCATCCGGATGGCGCGGGTCAGGCGGCGGGTATCAATGCCCCCAATCGCAATGCGACCGCGACGTGATAGCCAATTCGACAGGTTTTCGGTGGCACGCCAGTTCGATGGTGTTGTCGGGTCCCATTTCACGACCATGCCGTTGGCCACTGGGTCTGCCGTTTCATCGTCGTCATCATTCACGCCAACATTGCCCACATGTGGGAATGTAAATGTCACGATTTGACCGGCATAGGATGGGTCGGTCATAATCTCCTGATACCCCGTCATCGCCGTGTTGAAACACAATTCCGCAACGGTTTCCCCTGTTGCCCCAAATCCGTGTCCGTAAAATAGGGTTCCATCGGCAAGCGCCAAACAAGCTGTTGGCGTAGGTATAGACGTGACTGTCATTGATCGACTCTCCGGGATGCAAATTGTCGGCAAACTAGTGCCATGTGCGCGTAGGGTCAAGGCGCATATCGGGAAATTCGGGCTGTTTTGCCTTGCTCTTGGGGAACGTTATCCTTATGGTGCAAATCTTGGAAGTAAGCAGAATGGGGACTCTATCATGGACTTGCGCGCCACGATTACAGCAGCAATGAAACAAGCGATGAGAGATAAAGCCAGCGACCGGCTGTCAACAATTCGTTTGATCAATGCCGCCATCAAAGATAGCGACATTGAGGCCCGTTCCGACGGAAATGATGATGGGGTCAGCGACAGCGATATTTTGGCGATTTTGGCGAAAATGTCCCGTCAGCGTGCCGAAAGCGCAAAGACCTATGAAGAGGCGGGGCGTTTGGATTTGGCTGAACGTGAATTGGTTGAAATCAAGGTCATTGAAGAATTTCTGCCGCGTCAGCTAAATGACGAAGAAGTCAGCGCAGCCATTGATGCCGCCATCCAAGAGGTGGGCGCAGAGTCCATCCGTGATATGGGGCGGATCATGGGCGTGTTGAAATCAAAATACACGGGTCAGATGGATTTCGGCTCGGTAGGTCCCCGCGTCAAGGATCGCCTATCGTCGTAAACCCAGCCGATGCTAAATCGGTTGTGCGCTGGTCCGAATGTCATGGAACACCTTGACCAGTTCCGAATAAAGCGCTTTGCGCTCATCTTCGGACAAAAAGGCGCCTAACTCGACCTCGCGTCCATTTCCGCTAAGTGTTACATAATTTGGAACGGGCCCGCCCGTTTCATGCATATGCACACGCGCCCAATAGGCGTTGCATTCCCATGTTTGCTGTTTGCCATTCGGGTTTTGTCGGATCAAATGGATGTCATCATCCGATAGGGTCAGCTGTTCCAAAATGGACCGATCGGCATAGTTTTTCCGAAGCGCCACCCATATCGCGCCGACCGTAATCATCAAAAAAGGCAATAATCCCCAAAACACGGCCGTCCCCAAGACTGCATAGAGGGGCAGCGAAATGAACAAAAATGTGGTCAAGATAAAGGCGGCAAAGCCTTTGTTCGGTAACGAACTATGCGGCCACAGGTCCAGTTGTGATTGCTGACTATGACTGCGATGGGGTTTGGTCCATTCATAGGGCATTTTCGGGTCCTTTGTTCACACCGAAAACATAGCTTGTCTGTCCGAAATGGAAAGTCTGCGTGTATCGAAAAATCGTCAATCTGAAATGAAAACCCCCGCCAGTGGCGGGGGTCATTTACACATTAATGTGCGTGTTTTTTGTCCCAGTCTTCCTGCTTGGGCAGGATTTCGAACGTATGCTCTGGGGGTGGGGATGGCAGGGTCCATTCCAACGTATCCGCGTATTCGTTCCATGGGTTTGCGCGTGTGTCACGGGCACCGGCGCGCAGTGTATAGATCACCATGCCGATAAAGAACACGAAGGACGCAAAGGAAATGAATGCACCGATTGACGAGACATAATTCCAGTAAGCAAACGCCTCGGGGTAGTCGATGTAGCGACGTGGCATACCTTGACGACCCAAGAAGTGCTGAGGGAAGAACGTCAGGTTTGCACCGATGAACATCGCCCAGAAATGCAGTTTGCCTGCCCATTCAGGGTACGCACGGCCTGTCATTTTTGAGAAGTAGAAGTAGATACCAGCAAAGATGGCAAATACCGCACCCAATGACATCACATAGTGGAAGTGTGCGATGACGTAATATGTGTCATGATACGCACGGTCGATCGCTGCCTGTGACAACACGATACCGGTTACACCACCAACGGTGAACAGGAATAGGAAACCGAAAGCCCACAACATTGGTGTTTTGAACTCAATGGATCCGCCCCACATTGTGGCAATCCAAGAGAATACTTTCACACCTGTTGGAACCGCGATAACCATGGTCGCCAGCATGAAATAGGACTGTTGTGTCAGCGACATACCAACGGTGTACATGTGGTGCGCCCAAACAACAAAGCCCAGAACACCAATCGCGATGATCGCCCAAACCATTGGCAGGTAACCAAA
>CBFHVU010000127.1:0-6431 GCA_965659465.1 uncultured Paracoccaceae bacterium
GCACCTCTTGAAGGATTTGCCGCGCTAACAGACTGCAAATCTGGCTAAGGTGTTTATATTGCAAACTGTCATGATCGCTCATGCGCTCAAGTTTGGGATAATTCTTGCAAAAAAAACAATCTTTTTTCGCACATGGGCGTCGGTACGCGCATCCTTAAGCGAGACTTGCATAAAAGATGAAACGACGTCGCGTGACGCATGATTTAGGCGGACTGTCTTTTGCATTGCCGCGCTGATGGTAGGATCATTTTTATTCATTACCCGTCTCCTTTACTATAACACTTATTAAGTTAAACTCTGGGTTCGTTTCTTGTACTCCCCCTAAGGGATAGATGGGCTGACTAAGTTTCATAAATATCGGATAAACCGCAAGAATATGTCGTGCTATTGTTCGACAGAATCCCCCATATGCCGCTGTGCCATAGTACGTAGAATTTGCCGCGATAAAGTGCGTTTGATCCGGTCTTTATGAATGGCCTGTAATGGATCGTTGTCATAGAAGGGAACGGTATTTTGGGTTTGGATTTTTTGTAAAAACCGCATCATCCGTTGGAAATGGTCTAGCTCGATTTGACTGTCGCTAGCTGCTGTTTCCGTGGGCAGATGACGTAAAAGTGCGCTAGTTGCGATTTTACTTTCGCCGCGCACGTTGTGTCGCGTCGCCTTGGGCCATGTGCGCGTGCTTTGAAAAATGACAGACTTTTTAATATTATCGAACTGCATTTTTATGATCCTTTACCTTACGTTATGTATAAGGTAGCACGTCGATAGTTTCATGCTATTACCCAAAAGGGTGTGTGTATGGCTATGGATTATAAGAGATTTTTAAAACAAAACGAAAGTACGAATATTACTTTCTATAGATAGACTCCATCGGGTCACGAATGTTGTCTAATCCTATATGCCGCGCTGTTTTAATGATATTTCTGACCTCGCTCAGATCATTTGTGCGCAGCGCATGCTTGACTGGTCCGATTGATGCGGGGCGCATAGATAGGGTCTCAATTCCGATTGCAGCAAGGCACAATGCCTCAAGCGGGCGGCCTGCGTCTTCTCCACAAAATGACAGGCGCGTGTTGGTTTCGCGGCAGCGGTCCACAATGTGTTCCAAAAAATCCAGAAACGCCATATTCAGTGTATCATAGCGTTTGCGCACCAATTCATTTTCGCGATCTGCAGCAAAGAAAAACTGTTTCAGATCATTACCACCAATCGAAATGAAATCGACCGCTTCGAAAAAGTCGCGGGGGGCATAGGCCAGGGATGGTGTTTCTAGCATTGCGCCAATTTCAAGGTCCTGCGGCAAGCTATGACCCAGCTTTTTTTCGCGGTCTAATACTTTGTCCATTTCTGCACGGGCTTGGAAAAACTCACTAGATTGCGCAATGAATGGGAACATGATCGACACAGGGCGCCCGTTGGCCGCCCGTAATATAGCCTGCAGCTGCATCCGTAAGACGCCTGGTTTATCCAACCCCACCCGAATTGCCCGCCATCCAAGCGCAGGGTTGGGTTCGTCGACATGTGCCATATAGGGCAATACTTTGTCCGAGCCGATATCCAGCGTCCGAAACACGACACGTTTGCCCTGAGCCGCATCTAAAACACGTGCATATAAAGCAGAAAGTTCTGAGCGTTTGGGCATTTTTGATCGGATCAAAAATTGTAATTCTGTACGAAATAACCCGACGCCCTCGGCGCCGGAACTGGACAGGCTGGGCAAATCTGCCATCAGACCTGCATTCATGTACATGGTAATTTTTTTGCCGTCCGCTGTAACTGCGGGTAAATCGCGAATGGCCGAA
This sequence comes from uncultured Paracoccaceae bacterium, assembly GCA_965659465.1. Lineage (GTDB taxonomy): Bacteria > Pseudomonadota > Alphaproteobacteria > Rhodobacterales > Rhodobacteraceae > CAJXSD01. Next base: position 1,806 of record CBFHVU010000127.1, read on the forward strand.
TATTTTTCCTGCGCTTGCGCTTGCATCGCGATTTTGTCTTGGAATGATTTTGCAACCAAATCCTCTGGACGCAAATGTACCAAACCCTGTTCGGCATCGACCAAGATAGGATCGCCATTCAACGCTTCGGTCGTGATATTGCGGGCGTGAATGATCAAAGGAATGGCCAATGCACGCGCCACGATGGTGGCATGGCTGCCCACGGATCCCTCTTCTAGAACGATACCCTTTAGGGATCGACCGTAATCCAGTAGCTCGGCCGGGCCAATATTGCGCGCAATCAAAATGGGGTCGGCCGGCATTTCCGCGCCTGTTTCGCGACCCTGACCGGTCAGAATGCGCAGCAGTCGATTGGATAGATCATCCAAGTCATGCAAACGGTCGCGCATATAGGCATCGGTGACGTTGGACAAACGCGCGCGCGCGCTGCTTTGCTCTTTTTCAACGGCGGCCTCGGCCGATAGGCCGCTGTCGATGTCCGTTTCAATGCGGCGCATCCAGCCCCGCGAATTGGCAAACATGCGATAGGCTTCTAAAACTTCGACCTGCTCTTTATCGCCGCCCGCCGCCGTTTCCAGCATGTTGTCGACATGGGATCGCAGGGTATCAACCGCCTGGCGCAAGCGTGTTTTTTCGGCGGCGCTATCCTCGGCCACCAGATTGGTGACGACAACGCGGGGTTCATGCAGCCAAACACTTCCCTGCGCTGCGCCCTCTTGAGCGACGCTGCCGCGAAACATGACGGGTTGTTGGTGCAGGGCCTTTAGCCCCGTTTCTTCGCCGACAAATGCACCCAGTTCGGTCATTTCTGCCAAAACCATCGCAACGACTTCTAGGGCATAGATTTCATCGCCGGAATATTCGCGTGCCTGTTTCGATTGAACAACCAAAACACCCAGTTTTTCGCCCAAACGCTGAATGGGAATGCCCAAAAACGATGAATAAATTTCTTCGCCCGTCTCTGGCATAAACCGGAAACCCTTGGTCGAAGGAGCATCTGGCGTATTGATGGTTTTATTCGATTTTGCGACCGAACCCACCAAACCTTCGCCCAGTTTCAGGCGGGTTTGGTGAACAGATTCGCGATTCAAACCCTGTGTCGCACAGAGCTCTAGCGTTTCGTTGTCGCGAAACAGATAGACGGAACAAACCTCGGTTCCCATTGAATCGGCGATCAAATGGGTGATTTTATCCAACCGTTCCTGACCCTTAGCCTCTTCGGCCATGGTATCGCGTAGCCGGCCCAGCAGGCGGCGGCTGTCTGTTTCGGTGCGCTGTGGCATGGGCGGTTTGCCCCCTTAGGATGCTTTCTCCAATTCAAATGCATCATGCAATGCCTGAACCGCAAGTTCCATGTATTTTCGATCAATCAGCACAGAAATTTTGATTTCTGACGTCGCAATAACCTTAATGTTTATTCCTTCATCAGATAGTGTCTGGAACATCTTGGCCGCAACGCCTGATTGGCTGCGCATGCCTATGCCAACCGCGGATATTTTGGCAACATTTGTGTCGGCGATCAGTTCTTGGAACACTAATGCGCCGCTGTCTTTGGCAGCATCCAACGCTTTTTGTGCGCGCAAAACCTGATCGGTTGGGCATGAAAATGTCATATCGGTCAGGCCGTCTTCGCCTATGTTCTGGATGATCATATCCACATTGATTCCAGCGTCAGACAAGGGGGCGAAAATCGCGGCAGCGATCCCGGGGCGATCCTCGACTGATACCAGTGTCATTTTCGCTTCGTCACGGGAATAGGCAATGCCCGACACTACGTTGGATTCCATGATTTCCTCCTCATCGCAGACCAGTGTGCCTGCGTCATCTGATGGTTCTTCGAAACTTGAAAGAACGCGTAATTTTACATGATAGCGCATCGCCAATTCGACTGATCGCGTTTGCAACACTTTGGCCCCAAGCGATGCCAATTCCAGCATTTCCTCGAAACTGATTTTGTCCAGCTTGCGGGCCTTGTCGGTGATACGGGGGTCGGTTGTATAGACGCCGTCCACATCGGTATAGATGTCGCAGCGTTCCGCATCAAAGGCGGCCGCAAAGGCCACCGCTGTGGTATCCGACCCACCGCGACCTAAAGTTGTGATCCGGCCCTCTTTGGAAATGCCTTGGAACCCTGCTACCACAGCCACGCGCATGCCTTCGGCGAATTTGGCGTTGATGTTTTCGTTCGGGATCTCTTCGATCCGGGCGGCGGCATGGGCGGATGACGTGATTAACGGCACCTGCCATCCTTGCCAGCTGCGGGCGGGAATGTCCATTTCTTGTAATGTCAGGGCCATCAAACCCGCTGTGACGTTTTCACCCGAGGATACCACCGCATCATATTCGCGCGCGTCATATAGGGGGGATGTTTCGTTGACCCAACCCACCAATTCGTTCGTTTTACCCGACATGGCCGATACGATCACGATAACATCATAGCCTTTGGCAACCTCTAACGCGACGCGTTTGGCTGCACGTTTGATTCGATCCAATGTGGCAACCGATGTACCACCGAATTTCATTACAAGTACGGGCATTTTTTCCCCTTTGATCGTGAATTGCGCAGGGTTTATGCGTTTGCGGTGTCAGATACAAGATGGAATTAAAACCTAGGCGCGGGATGCGTCGAAAATACCAGCCTTAATCGTTTAGTTTGTTTTGCGTTTGGGGGCAAAGGGCAATGGGACGATAGGAACACCATCTTCGATCAGGGATTTTGCTTCTTCTGGTTTGGCCTCGCCATAGATTGAGCGTTCGGGCGCATCACCCAAATGCATGGCGCGCGCTTCGCGGGCAAAGTTGGTGCCGACATAGTCGGATTGAGATTCGATTTTTTTGCGCAGGGCCTCAATTTCGGGTGGAGGGGCACTGGCGGCCAGCATTTCAGTCGCCGGCGGATTGGGGGCACCCGACATTGCGGGCGCGTCTGATGTGTTCACGCGCGGGGCCATGATGGCTTTCTTGACCTTGGGGGATCCACAGATTTCGCAGGAAACCATACCAGCTTTGTCCAGCTTGTCATAAGCCACGGCAGAGGCGAACCAACTGTCATAGGTGTGATCTTGGTCACATTTCAGCGTATATTTTATCATGTTCACAGCGCCAATCTAGGTGGGCTAGACATATCGTTTTGACCGACAAATTCAAGTGGAACTTGCATCAACTATGCCAAACGCAAACGGGGCAGCCCCATGGGCCGCCCCGTTTTTCTGATCAAATTGCCGTTAGAAATTCAGCGACAAATCTTTGTGATCAGCGGTACAGGATGCCAGATACAGCGCCTGTTCGCGGCTTAGGGCGTCTTGGGATCGGATCCCGATAGTGACCCGCATAGCATCGACATAGGCGGTCAGATCACCCCGAACCTGCGTTTCGGCCAAATCACGCCACGCAAGCTGAGCCTCATATTCGACCAAGGCCTGTTCATAGGCTTGCTGCGCCTGATCACGATCCTTGACGCGTTTGCCTAGGGCTTTGCCAACATCGTCTAGCGCATCCTTGACCTCATCCGCACCGTCAATTTTGCGGAATGCTGACTCGAGCTCTTTCGCGGCGTCCTCGGCGGCCTCAAATTCGACCGTTTCGCCGGCCGCTTCGACGACGGCGCGCAAATCGTCCAAGGCGGGACGCATGGTTTTGAATTCCGCTGTGGCATTCAAAATGGCCAGCAGGTCGGCTGCATCCTCAAAGGCACCATCCGCCGCGCGGCGATACGTATTACGCGCGTTGTTTTCGGCATCTGTCAGCTTTTTGAACGTGTCATGCTTGGCATCCCATTCGGTCGGAATTTGCGCGCGCAAATCTGCGATCGCCGCGTCGTATTGCGCAATCTCCGCAGTTAGTTTGACCGCCTTGTCGGTTGATTGGTCCTGCATCCGACCCAACACAGTTGCGGCTTCGTCGCGGTGTTCCTGTTCGCGGCGGATCCGTTTTTCCAAACTGCGCACCGTGGTCAGCAATGGGCGATAGTCGTCTGTGGCCACCTCAACTGCACCGACGGCGGTCGTGATATCACCCAAGGATACAATCGCTTTCTCGGCATCTTTGGTCGATGAGGCGATGTTTTTGCCAAACACCTTGGGTAGGCCTGCGACATCCATCGATTTCGCAGCCTCAATCGCAGCCAGTGTTACGCCTTGATCCGCATCGATTCTTTCCATCACGAATTGATCCAGACAGAATTGCAAACGTGGGTTGCGTGGGGGTGGGGCGCTGTCAGACAGGAAGGATGACCGGTTAGGTAGATAATTCACCAAGGGCGGATAGAACCCGACAATAGTCAACGCTATCAGCTGCAACGTGATAAAGGCAATAACACCTTTGTACATCTGAACCGTTTTAACAACCGCAGGGGCCACGCCGCGCAGGTAAAACAGGGCAAAGCCAAAGGGTGGCGTTAGGAACGATGTTTGAATGTTCAAACCGATCATCACGCCCAGCCATACGGCTGTCACGTTGGCGGTGGGATCGGCCAACAGGATGGGCGCGACAATTGGAACAACCACAACAGCGATCTCGATGAAATCTAGGAAAAATCCCAGAATAAAGATCACCAACATCACGATCAGGAATTGGGTCCAGAACCCACCAGGCAGACCCAACAGGAATTCACGCACCAATTCTTCG
>CBFHVU010000128.1:0-6411 GCA_965659465.1 uncultured Paracoccaceae bacterium
TTCGTCCCATTTGGGATGGGGCACGGCAATTACCGCGCAATTTGCAACATCTGCATGGCCAATTACGATGTTTTCCAAGTCGATTGAGCTGATCCATTCACCACCGGATTTAATCAAATCCTTGGACCGATCCTGGATACGCAGCAAACCGTTGGGGGAAATTGTAGCGATATCGCCCGTACTAAACCAGCCATCCATATCCATCGCAGACGCCGTTGCATCGGCATTATTGTAATACCCGCTGATAATCCCATTGCCACGCACATATAATTCGCCAGCGGTTTGTCCATCGTGGGGCAGTGGTTGGCCTGCGTCATCCACGATTTTCAGATCGACCCCCCATGCACGACGGCCTTGGGCCTGTTGAATGTCCAAACGCTGTTCTAAATCCAATGTAATGCGCTGATGATCGGGTAAAATGCCATGGGTTCCGATCGGGCTCATTTCCGTCATGCCCCATGCATGACAGACAGACACACCCGATGTTTCAAACGAACGGATCATGGATCGCGGCGCGGCCGATCCGCCCACAACCACATTGTCGAATCCAGCCGGATTGCGGCCCTGTTGTGCAATTTCACCCAACAGCCCCAGCCAAACAGTCGGCACGCCCCATGCTGATGTCACCGCTTCGCGGTCCATCAACTGATAAAGTGACGCGCCATCCAATTGCGCACCGGGGAATATCAGCGATGCACCAACCATAGGCGCGGTATAGGGCAGGCCCCAAGCGTTTACATGAAATAACGGCACAACAGGTAAAACGCGTGTGCCCTCGCCCATCAGGCGCCCCATGCTGATGGCCACTGACATGGCATGCAATACGGTCGAGCGATGGGAATAAAGCGCACCCTTGGGGTTCCCCGTCGTCCCTGAGGTATAGCAAAGACCTGCGGCGGTGTTTTCATCCAAACTTGGCCAGTCGTAAACCGGAGATTGACCCGCCAGCAGCGTTTCGTAACACAGCGCCCCATCCAGTCCATCGGGCATATGATCAGGATCGCACATAATCACGATTTGCATATGAGTGGGCAATTGATCACGAATATTTTTCAGGATCGGGACAAAGGTCAGATCGGTAAACAACACGCGATCTTGGGCGTGATCGACAATAAATGTCATTTGTTCCGCGCTTAGGCGGGGGTTGATTGTGTGACACACCGCTCCCATCCCGCTGATCGCATAGTATAATTCGAAATGGCGATACCCGTTCCATGCCAATGTTGCCACGCGGTCACCGGCCCGTACCCCCAAACGATCCAAGGCATGGGCCAATTGGCCCACGCGGTTCATGGCATCACCGTACCCATATCGGTGAATGTCGCCTTCGGTGCGGACAGAGACAATTTCTGCATCGCGGTGGATTTCCGCCGCATAGCGCAAAATTTCAATGATCGACAATGGCCGATGCATCATTTGGCCCAGCATGATAGGACCTCCCTTATTTTTATTTCTGCTTACTAGAAAAGGAATAGCGCGAATAGGCAAGTGGGCAATTCCCATTGGAACGAAATTTTACTCAGGGCTGTCTTGGATTTCCAGTTTCAATTCGGGGCTGGCAAATACGCGCAGATCATCGGTATCCAAAGGTGCAGTCGGTTTCGACAAACGGTTGCGCACCACCCAAATCAACCGATCCTGCGCCCGCGTGATCGCGACATAGGCCAGCCGTTTCCATAATGGCTGACCAGCCTCGACACGGCCCATTTGCGATGCAGCATAAAGATCAGGGGCAAAAACCTGAACAGTATCCCACTGCGATCCCTGCGCTTTGTGGATCGTGACGGCCGCACCATGCAAAAACGTGGCGCCCATACGCGCGGCAAAGGGGATAAAGGGTTCTTCTTCGTCAGGCTTTTCAATTTTGACAATAGAGGCGGCAGACAGCTGCGGATCCTCTGCACCAATGACATGCAGGCGCGAAAACCCCGGTTTGCGCCCCGGTCCCAAATACACCACCTGCGCGCCTTTGATCAGGCCCCGCGCCTCTAGGTCGATGCGTTTTTTGCGGTGTTTTAGAGGCAGCTCGATCCCGTCACAAATCAGCGGCTCACCAGGCAACAGCGCGTCCTCGGGGGCGTCATAGACTTTGCGGAACGCTTGGATCAGGCGGATGCGGGTCGCGTTGCGCCAGACCAGTACCGGACTGCGCGCCATCAAATCAACCTCAACCCGCTGTCCCCAGACCACGCGATCATCATGCGCGGCCTTGTCTTGGATCAGGGTTTCGAAATCGTGAAACGTAATCGCGGGATCGGCCAAAGCATGGGCCAGATCCAAAATCGGGTTATCTTGGGTTTGACGGTGGATGCGGCTGAGGGTTTTCTTTTGTCCCGCTTGTAATCTGTCAAACACCATTCCACCGGCTTGGTTCACAGGGGCCAACTGCGCAGGGTCGCCAAACAACACCAGCGTTGGAAAAATCTCTTGTAAATCTTCGAATTGGCGGTCGTCCAGCATCGACGCTTCGTCAACGAAACCGATGTCCAGCGGGCTTTCGCGGCGTTTCCAGCCCGTGATAAAATCAGAGCCACGCAGCCCCGCCGCGGCCAAGGCACCAGGGATAGATTTGGCCGTTTGATAAAAATCATGGGCCCGATCCAGCGCCTCGGGCGTCAGGCCCTCGACCTCGGGGCGGTCGGTTTCACCCGCCAACCATTCGGCGATGCGTTCATATTCGGGGTCATAAACGGGGGTGTATAAAACGCGGTGGATCGTGGTCGCGGGCACGCCACGGTTGCGCAGGACCGATGCCGCTTTGTTCGTGGGGGCCAAAACGGCAAGGGTGCGTTTTTCTTTCTTGCGGCGGCTTTCGTAATCGCCTGACACGATGTCAACGCCCACATCAGACAGGGCATTAACCAAATGCGCCAGCAGCATGGTTTTGCCCGATCCCGCCTTGCCCATCAGGGCCATGACGGATGACACCATATCGCGCGGGGGGCGCAGCAATTGGTTATCTAAATCAATGCCTGCGCCGCGCAAAATATCGGCCACATGGTCAAAGGCATCCGCCTGATCATCTGAAAAAACATTGGGGCTTTGTGTCATGGCCCGACCCTAATGCGGTGGGGCCCAAGATACCAGTGGCTAAGTTACCCAACCAACGCAAATTGTGGATTTGCCCCAAAGGACTGTTCGAACCATTCTAGGGACTGTTCCAACGAAATGCCCGCAATCTTTGACACACGTTCATGCAGCTGCGTATCATAGGACCACAGGCCAATGCCGATAAAATCGGATCCCTGCCCCGTTTGCCCCAACAGTTTGGGGCTGGCCCCAATCATACGGTAAATGCGGATCATACGTTGGTCAAAAACGCCCACATATTGTTTGACACCGCAGCCTTTCATAAATTCGCCGCCCGCCAACATCAACGCATTGGCCGTGCGGGGTTTGGCGTGACGCGACAAACAAAACCGCATTGATTCCCAAATCAGCGGGCTGTTCACAGGGCCATCGACCAGTAGATCGCCGAAATGTTCATTGATCATGCACTGCCCCGTTATCGGCATCAACCTCATCGACCCGCCGTGACGACCATCGGGCATTTCCCAAATCACATAGAGCGGGTTCATCGCGTCATATTGATCGGTTTCAAACCCGTTTTCATCTACATCCACCGCCCAGTTCAGACGCGTTTTGAATTGATAGGCGCGGTCTTGGAACAAAGTGTCGCGCAATTTTGGGTATTTGTGTAGCTGATCTGCAAATAGAAATCTGATCATTGGTCTTGGCCCTTCTGGTACTGACAATCGCAGTACTCAGGCTAGGCCAATAAGAATGAACAATTCTAAACAGCAACGCGCGAATTACATTGCATTTAAATTAAAATGATCCCTTGTGTCAGGGCCGATGCAATCGCATGAATGGTATTGGATGCACCCAATTTCAACCGCGCACTTTCGATGTAGGCGCGTAGGGTATGTTCAGAAATTTGCATGGTTTGGGCCACTTGCGTGCGGCTATAGCCGATGGCCAGCAATGTCAGGCTTTCTGTCTCGCGGGGCGACAACGGTGTGCGTGGTTGGGTCTTAGTCTCGCCCTCCAGCGCGATCACCTTGGTGTTCAAGATATGGCTAAGAACAATCAAATCAGCGCGGTGGGTTTCGATAAAATCAGCCCATTCATCGTCAGAACAGCGGTGATTAACGGTAAATAACCCATATTGTCCCAGTGGTCCCCGAATTGGAACAGAGAGCCCTTGGTTCCCAACCCCGTGATCCAAAGCGTCTTGTAAAAATGCGCGCGCCGCTTTGCTGGACCAATCAAAGGTTTTCCAATCGGCGGGATGCATTTGCTGGGAACAGCCCAGAATAACCGGATCAACGCGCACATACCCCAATTCCAGATAGCGATTGCGCCAAACATCGCTATAGGTTCCCACCCCTAAACTGGCCCCTTTGGAATTGACCTAATGATAGACCATGTGATCCACGCCAATTCTGTCGCGCAGATCCTCGATCAATGGTTGCAGGTCAGATAACCCGCTTACTTGATCGATCTGCGATAAAATCGCATTGATGTACAGTGTCTTGTGCTGTCGCGTCACAACCAAAGCTTTCGCTATAGGACGCGATTTCGATTGTTGCGACCAGCTGCGTATCCTCAAGCTGGGCCGCCAAAGTCAACAGATCGTTGTTTTTGGCTAAACTGCGCAGATCGGTCAAAACGTCCAAGATCCATTCATGTTTCATTTCAGTCTCATTAATAATGGTTAATATTTGGTTAATACAATCATATCGCGAAGTAACTGCTTAATGATATTCGCTTTTTTCAACCCCCCATAAATAGCGGGTCATACCAAACCTAACATATTGAAATACAAAAAGTTCAACTCAGAGACGCAAGCGGGCCACGAATCCTGAATGTGATTCGCAGCCCGTTGATCCGGTTATCATCCTTTGCGCCGTTAACGCGCGTCTAACGCATCCTCAAACGTGCGCAGACCCGTTGTCGGTGCCTGCACCAGCACCGCCATGTTACCCGGTTTATGTTCGTTGCGCAGCATTTTAATATGCGCGGCAGGGATTTCGTCCCATGGAAACACCTCGGACATGCAGGGGTCCAAACGGCGTTCGATCATCAATTTATTCGCTGCCGCCGCCTGTTTCAGATGGGCAAAGTGTGAGCCCTGCAAACGTTTTTGGTGCATCCACATATAGCGCACGTCAAAGGTACAGTTAAATCCGGATGTGCCTGCACAAATCACGACCATGCCGCCTTTCTTACAGACGAACGTTGATACAGGGAATGTCGCCTCACCGGGGTGTTCGAACACGATATCGACGTTGTTGCCCTTGCCGGTGAATTCCCAGATTGCCTTGCCGAATTTGCGAACCTCTTTGAACCATTCGGCGTATTCGGGCGACCCGACCGCGGGCAACTGGCCCCAGCAATTGAAATCTTTGCGATTGATTACGCCTTTGGCGCCCAGACCCATAACGAAATCACGTTTGTCTTCGTCTGAAATAACGGCAATGGCGTTTGCACCGGCCGCATTGATCAGCTGAATGGCATAGGTTCCTAAACCGCCGGACGCGCCCCAGACCAACACATTCTGGCCCGGTTTCAATTCATGGGGATGATGTCCAAACAACATGCGATAGGCCGTGGCCAGCGTCAGGGTATAGCACGCACTTTCTTCCCATGTCAGATGTTTGGGGCGTGGCATCAATTGCTGCGCCTGCACACGTGTAAACTGGGCAAAGGACCCATCCGGTGTCTCATAGCCCCAAATCCGCTGACTGGTCGAAAACATCGGATCGCCGCCGTTACATTCTTCGTCGTCGCCATCGTCTTGGTTACAATGGATCACAACCTCGTCGCCCACTTTCCAATTGCGAACCTTGTCACCGACCGCCCAGACGATCCCAGACGCATCCGAACCTGCAATGTGATAATCCGCACCATGGCCATCAAACGGGCTGATCGGAACACCCAAGCCAGCCCAAATACCATTATAATTCACGCCAGCGGCCATAACCAAAACCAACACATCATGGCTGTCTAACGTGGGTGTTTCAACAACTTCTACCAGAAATGACTTGTCAGGCTCACCATGACGTTCACGGCGTATGGCCCATGCATACATCTGCGACGGCACATGACCCAGTGGGGGCATTTCACCAATCTCATAAAGGTCCTTTTCGGGTGCATCATATGCTGCGATGTTTGAATTAGCGTCCAATGCCATTGTCCTTCTCCGTGCTTAAAATTGCCGCGATGCAGAATCGCGCTCACCCCATTGATATATCGGACACGAAATATTGCAACCCATTCAGAACATTTTTTGTAATTTTATAACCGAGCGAATGCAGAAAAATATCTCTCCCACGGATTTCAAGAAAAAACTTGTCGCTATATCATACACTTAAATCGCGCAATAATTAAAATAGCACCCCAAAACCT
>CBFHVU010000129.1:0-6335 GCA_965659465.1 uncultured Paracoccaceae bacterium
ACGTGCTGCGCAAGCGGTTTGGTGAAAAACTGCGCTATCGCCACTATGGGGTGAAAAAATCACTGGGCCAACGCATCGGGATGGCGGTTGCGGATGATATGACCACCTATGTCCAAGAACGCGCCGCCTTTGCCCAGTTTGGATTGTAGCCATGATTATCAAAGCGGTCGTTTTATTTTTGGTCCTGATTGGTGTTTTAGCGATGTTTGGCAAATTGCATGTCATTGCGCCCAAATCTATTCGCACCCGTAAATGCCGCAAATGCGGCAAATTTCAAATCGGACGGACCAAGTGTTCGTGTAATCAACGGTAGACAACTATGACATGGGTTTTGACGGCCGTAGGGTTTGTATTATTGGTGGTTGCGGGCGATTTTTTGGTGCGCGGTGCTGTGAACCTTAGCCTGAGGTTGGGCATACCTGCGTTGATCGTGTCGCTAACGATTGTTGCATTTGGCACCTCTGCGCCTGAATTATTGGTGGCCATTCAGGCCGCAACGCAGGGTGTGTCTGGCATTGCGATGGGTAACGTGGTGGGGTCAAATATCGCCAATGTGTTGTTGGTGTTGGGCGTTCCTACGCTGATATCGACGATGGACACTGGTGGATCGGATTCGCGCAAAAGCTTTGTCTTTATGGTTGGCCTGTCGGTATTGTTTATTGCCTTGGCATTTACGGGACAGTTTGGTCTGTGGCAGGGCTTGGTTCTTTTGGCGGCGCTGGCGTTGGTTCTGGGCGAAAATATGTATGACGCGCGGCGCCAGATGCAGTCCGATGATGAATTGCTAGACGACCTTGAGGGCGCGGACCCCGCATTGCCGATGTGGAAAATCCTGCTATTTTTGCTGCTGGGTTTGATTGGCCTGCCATTGGGTGCCAATATTTTGGTCGATGCGGCCAGTGAAATTGCGCGAAATTTTGGTGTGTCAGACACGGTCATCGGGCTGACATTGGTTGCGATTGGAACGTCCCTACCCGAACTGGCAACAACCGTCATGGCAGCCATTCGTAAACAGGCTGATGTTGCCTTGGGAAATGTGATTGGATCAAATTTGTTCAATCTTGCGGGGATCATCGGTGTTGCGTCTTTGGTGGCACCGATCAGCGTTGCGCCGGAATTTTTGACCTATGATTTGTGGGTCATGTTGGGCGTCTCGGTCCTGATGGCCCCGTTTGTATTTCTGGGGTGGCGATTGGGTCGCCGATGGGGGATTGTCCTGCTAGCGCTTTACGCTAGTTATCTGGTCACACTCTTATAATCAAAACAAGGATCCAACCATGCGGGCATTTGTAACGGGCGGGGCCAAACGACTGGGCCGCGCTATGGCGCTTTATTTGGCAAATCGCGGCTATGATGTTGCCATCCATTACAATGGATCTGCCCAAGCGGCCCAAGACACTGTCGCAGAAATCCAAGCGCTGGGGCGCATTGCTGTCGCGCTACAGGCCGATATTTTGGTCGAAGCGCAAGTGACGCCATTGATCAACCAAGCTGCGGATGCGCTGGGCGGTCCGATCAGCGTCTTGGTCAACAATGCATCCGTGTTTGTATACGACAATTTGGAAACTGCGTCCCGCCAATCTTGGGACCGCCATATCGAAAGTAACCTGCGCGCGCCTTTCGTCTTGACCCAAGAATTTGCGCGTCAGGTGCCCAAGGGCGCAATCGACAGCTGCAATGAACCCGTTGCCAGCGGATTGATCATCAATATGCTGGACCAGCGTGTGCGAAAACTGACACCTGAATTTATGTCCTATACCATCGCAAAAATGGGTTTGTGGGCGATGACCCAAACGACCGCGCGTGCTTTGGCGCCTGATGTGCGTGTAAATGCCATCGGTCCGGGCCCCACATTGATCGGTGCGCGTCAAAGCAATGAACATTTCGAAAGCCAACGCAAAAACACCGTGTTGGGGCGTGGATCCAACCCTCAGGATATCTGTGCTGCTTTGGGGTATTTTCTGGACGCTCCGGCCGTTACGGGGCAGTTAATTTGCGTTGATGGCGGGCAACATTTGGCTTGGCAAACGCCGGATGTTCTGGGCGTTGAGTAGTTCGCGCCAAGGTGGCGCGCCAAAAGTTGTCCCCTCTGTGAAATAACCGTCACAAAAGTTGACAAAAATGTATAAAATTCAAGGTGTTGGTGTTTTAAATAAAAAAATAACATTTTGAATCAAATACTTACAGTACTGCCTAATTTTTATGCAAATTAACGAAATCACCAAAAAATAAGGAAAAATCCTGCGTTTCCAAAAGTTATCATCAGACTTATCCACAGGTTCCGTGGAAAGATTTACCCTTGAACTTGGGTATGGAAAATTGCAGCGACACATAGAATCGCTGTATCACTGAAAAATCACAGGGTATCGGGCAGCATGACGGATAAAACGGGCCATCATTTAATCCAAGACTATGTGCGGCAGCTGGATCATTCGCCGGGTGTCTATCGCATGTTGGATGCCCAAGCGCGGGTGTTATATGTTGGCAAAGCCCGCAATCTGAAAGCACGCGTTTCAAATTATGCGCGCCCTCAGGGGCATTCAGGTCGTATCGCGCGTATGATTTCCGAAACCGCCAAAATGATGTTTCTGACCACAAAAACCGAGACTGAGGCATTGTTGCTGGAACAAAACCTGATCAAGCAGTTAAAGCCGCGCTATAACGTGTTGCTGCGTGATGACAAAAGTTTCCCCAACATTCTGGTCACAGATCACGATTTCCCCCAAATCAAAAAACACCGCGGCGCCAAGAAAGAAAAGGGCACTTATTATGGCCCCTTTGCCTCGGCGGGTGCGGTCAATTATACCTTGGCCCAGCTGCAGCGGGTGTTTTTGTTGCGAAATTGTTCGGACAGTATGTTTGACACGCGCACACGGCCCTGTCTGCAATATCAAATCAAACGTTGCACCGCGCCCTGTGTCGGGCGTATATCGAAATCGGATTATGCCGAAGCCGTGCGCGATGCCCAGCGGTTTTTATCGGGAAAATCCACGCAAATTCAGGAAACACTAGCCAAACAAATGGCGGCGGCGTCAGACGCGATGGAGTTTGAGCAAGCCGCCAGCCTGCGCGACCGCATTCGCGCCATGACGCAGGTGCAAACCGCCCAAGGCATAAACCCCCGCACTGTCCCCGAGGCCGATATCATCGCCCTGCATATCGAAGGGGGGCAAGCCTGTGTTCAGGTGTTTTTTATTCGGGCCAACCAAAACTGGGGTAATCGCGATTTTTATCCCCGTATCGCCCCCGACAATTCCCATGCCGAGGTTTTAGAGGCATTCGTATCGCAGTTCTACGACACCAAAGAACCGCCCAAACAGCTGATTTTGTCCCACGATATTGAAAACGCGGATTTGGTGCAGGATTTACTGTCCGACCGCGCAGGCCGCAAGGTGGATCTGGTCGTGCCGCAGCGGGGCGAAAAATTGGAATTGGTCTCAGGCGCGTTGCGCAATGCCAAAGAAAGCTTGGCCCGCCGTATGTCCGAAAGTGCGACCCAAGCCAAATTGCTGCGCGGGGTTGCGGATGCCTTTGATCTCGAACAGCCGCCAGAGCGCATTGAAATCTATGATAACTCGCATATTCAGGGGGTGCATGCGGTGGGGGCCATGGTGGTGGCGGGCCCCGATGGGTTTATGAAAAACCAATATCGCAAATTCAATATTCAAGGCACCGATCTGACCCCCGGCGACGATTTTGGTATGATGAAAGAGGTCCTGCGCCGCCGTTTTGAACGCCTGCTGAAAGAGGATCCGCAACGACAATTGGGCAGCTGGCCGGATTTGTTGTTGATCGACGGGGGGGCCGGGCAGGTATCAGCCGTGCGCGAAATTATGGACGATTTGGGTGTGCAGGATGTGGCGATGGTTGGCGTGGCCAAGGGCATTGATCGCGACCACGGCAAAGAGGAATTTCACGTCACAGGCAAACCCGTCTTTGCCCTGCAACGCAATGACCCCGTGCTGTACTACATCCAGCGGCTGCGCGACGAAGCGCACCGTTTCGCCATTGGCATCCATAGGGCCAAGCGATCCAATGCCTTTGTCGCAAATCCATTGGATGAAATCGATGGGGTGGGCGCTGCACGGAAAAAGGCATTGTTGGCCCATTTCGGATCGGCCAAGGCCGTCAGTCGGGCGAACCTGTCCGACCTAAAAGCCGTCGATGGGGTCTCAGACGCCTTGGCCGAAAAAATCTATTATTTTTTCCACGACAAAGGGTCGCCATAGGCCGCGGCCCAGCTGGGTTTCACATCTGCCGATTGGCCTGTCGCGTGATAGACACCGCGCGCCACAGATCGTGCAACGCAGGCGGCTGCGAAATGGCATAGTTCTGCTAAGGCATGCGGGGTTGCGGGCGCGGGCCGTTTGGCCGTGGACATCGCAAAAATCAAATCGCCATCAAACGGCAAATGTGCGGGGCTGATTGCACGCGCGATGCCGTCATGGGCCGCGGTGGCCAGTCGCGCCAGCTGTGCCTTGTCCAATGTGATGTCAGTGGCGATAATGCCGATTGTGGTATTTTGGTTGGGGTGCAAGGCCCCCAATTTTGTCAGGGCTAGGTCATATATCTGCCCGTCCGTCACGGGGCTGCCCATCCCCCCAAATTCACCGTTCAATTCATAGGGGGCCGCCCAAAATCGCCCCGCGCTGTCGCAGGGGTTGCCCACGGGATTGGCAGCCATCATTGCACCGATCATACCGCCCCCAGACAGATGCAACGATGCAGACCCCAGTCCGCCCTTGCTCGTGCCGCATAATGCGCCATAGCCTGCGCCGGTTGTGCCCAGATCAAATTGATCCCCCCGCGCCGCATAGGCGCGCCGCCCCAAATCGGGATAGGGCGATGTGTCCCAATCCTTGGCCCCGCCGTTGGCCAGATCAAACAAAATTGCAGCTGGAACGATGGGAACGGTCATATCACCCACGGCAAACCCGCGCCCCTGTTGGCGCAGTGCATCCGATACACCCGATGCCGCATCCAGACCAAAGGCCGAGCCACCAGACAGCACGATCGCATCAATGGCTGACACGGTTTTATCAGGGGCCAGCAAATCGGTGTCGCGCGTCCCCGGTGCGCCCCCCATCACATGATAGGATGCAACAAAGGGCCGATCCGACGTGATCACGCTGACGCCGGTGCAAATGTCGGGATCGCTGGCATGCCCCACCAGAACACCATCAACATCGGTGATCAAATTTCGGGGGCCAGGTTTGGGGGGGGATGTTGCCATGTTACGATCCCCGAGCCGATTTTTGTGTCGCCGATTCCATCAGCGATCGAACCCATTCCAGCAGCGCATCCATGCCCGCCGACTGTGGTGCGGGCCCTGACAGGGTGCCTGTCATTGGGTCCAACAACAGGTTGGACAGGGTTTCATCGGGCGTAACCACCGTAACAAGGGTGTCGCCCCACCCCGACAGGCCACGCAAAACGGTTGTCAGGGAACGGGTGTCGATGGTTTTGGGCAGTGTGACATCCGCTGTCATCTGAATGGGTGCGGCCAATGGCGTACCGTTTAGCGTTGGACTGTCGAATGCGACAAAGAGTTTATATTGCCCCAGCCTCACATCCGGGATCATTGAAATTTGCCCATGCGCCGCATGCAGACCTTGGGGCAGGGTGATGTCGCGCCCTTCGATTGTGATGCGGACAAAATCCCCATCGCGCACGACCGAGGCCCGAAACCCTGTGCCTGAAACAGGCTGGCCCATCAGCGTAAATTGATCGGGCAACACGATTATGCGATGGTCCGCGTTATAGACCACGCGCAAAACCTGCAAAAATTCTGCCGTAAACCCAATTGCTGGTATCGCCACATCGTCCAAGTTCACGTCATAGCGACTGGGAAATCCGCGTTGGGATACGTCGTCCACCTGTGCCGCGGGGGCATCAAACCACGCACGTGTATAATTCATATTGCCCGAAAACCCCCAGGCCCAATTCAATGACCACAGGATCGCTAAGCCAACTGTAAACAAAATAATGCGCTGCATGGGTCTCGCCTCTTTGCCTTTGGTGCAGATTGGCGTTAAAGAGGCGGGAAAACAACCAAGAAAGAGATCGCAATGTGGGTTTTTGGCTATGGGTCGCTGTTGTGGAACCCCGGCTTTGAATATGTGGAAACGCAACTGGCGCATTTGCCGGATTATCATCGCTCTTTCTGTATGCGATCCATTCACCACAGGGGGACGGTGGCCGATCCTGGGTTGGTCTTGGCGCTGGATTATACCCAAGGGGCGCGCTGTGACGGAATGGCATTTTGCGTCGCGCCCAAGCGGGTGGATGAAACATTGACCTATCTGCGCGACCGTGACTTGGTGTCCTCGGCCTAT
>CBFHVU010000130.1:0-6254 GCA_965659465.1 uncultured Paracoccaceae bacterium
CCGCCACCATTTGCGCAGGACCCCATCGAAATCACATAACGCGGTTCCGGCATCTGGTCATACACCTTGCGCAGCGCTGGGGCCATTTTGTTGGTCAGCGTTCCCGCAACGATCATCAAATCAGATTGACGTGGGGACGCGCGCGGCGCAGTCCCGAAACGTTCCATATCATACCGCGCCATCGCGCCGTGCATCATTTCAACCGCGCAGCACGCCAGACCAAAGGTCATCCAATGCAGCGACCCTGTGCGGGCCCAGTTAATGATATCCTCGGTCGAGGTCAGCAAAAACCCTTTGTCCTGCAGTTCGCGGTTTAATTCTTGTGTGGCCACTTCGCGGTCGAAACCGGCGGTGTTTGCGCCTGTCATCACTCCCATTCTAGTGCCCCTTTCTTCCACTCATATGCGAAACCAATGGTCAACACGCCTAGGAAAACCATCATCGACCAAAAGGCCGTCATTGAAATATCTTGGAACGCGACCGCCCAAGGAAACAGGAACGCAATTTCAAGGTCAAAAATAATGAACAAAATCGAGACCAAGTAAAACCGAACATCGAATTTCATCCGCGCGTCATCGAATGCGTTAAATCCACATTCGTAGGCTGATACTTTTTCCGGATCTGGATTCCGGATCGCTACGATCACAGCAGCTAGAATAAGTACAATGCCCAGGCCAATAGCTATGGCCAAAAACACAAGAATTGGGAGGTATTCCCGTAGCATCTCTTCCACAGATGGCTCCTTTCATGCGTTTTACGGGGCTGACCCCGTAAATCCTGTTGGCTTGAGGGTGGTTTACTCTTGCAACGCATTGGGGTCAACATGTTCGAAACACATTCTTTTTCCCGAATAAGTTTGCATTTTTTCGATAAAATACTGGCAAAACACCCCTCTTTGGTATGCGTTTGTGCACCGTACGCAGGAAATTTATCTGCGCATCGATATCATAATCACACACAACTTGGATGGATAAACGACAAATTTATCCGTCATGATAAAATTTTGCCAAAATTATCCGGCATCCGACTCAGAAGTTGGTTGCATCGACAACAAAACATCTTCTGCTGCGACCTGATCGCCTGTGACACAAAACACTTGGTCAATCACACTGTCGCGGGTTGCACAGAGGCGGTGTTCCATTTTCATTGCCTCTAACACGACCAAGGGCGTGCCCGCGCTGACCGTTTGACCAGCAGCCACCAAAACATCGCGAATTGCACCTGGCATAGGGGCAGTGATTTGCGCATCATCATGGTCCTGCGCGGTGCCCCGTGCTAGTTGATCAACCCGATGAAATACACTGCGATCTGCATTCATAACTGTCAATGAGGATTGATCAATGATAACATTTGGCAAAGGCCGATTATCCCAGATCAATCGCGCGCCCTGTTTTGCCACCCGTGACAGGATTCCAGCATAATTCACATCAAACCCATCAGGGTCGCAGGCAATGCGTACCGTGTGAACGTCACCAGCACTGGATTCGATGTGGACGTCATGCCAGATCGGACCCCAATGTGCATAGCCCATGGCCACGCCGAAATCTGATGGGGGTATCGTGGCCAAGGCCGCGGCAATGATTGCTGATGTTTGATCCGGCTGCGGCGCGGTCAATTTATCTAAATCGCGTGCAATTAAACCGGTATCAACCTGCCCCGCAGAAAACCCATCGTGCCGCGCCAATGCGCCCAAGAATGCAATGTTTGTCACCGTTCCTGTGACAACGGTTTCATCCAAGGCTTGGCGTAATTTGGCCAGGGCCGTTGTTCGATCGGGGCCGTATGCGATGACCTTGGCAATCATCGGGTCATAAAACGGCGAAATTTCATCACCTGCGCGCACAGCGCTGTCGTTGCGGGCCCTTGGGCTGAATTGCAGGTGCTCTAATTTGCCAGTGGCGGGCAAAAACCCTGCGGCCACGTCTTCGGCGTATAGGCGTGCTTCGAATGCGTGACCGGATATCCGAATATCGTCCTGCGCACAGGGGATTGCCCCGCCCGCTGCAACCCGCAGCTGCCAATCGACCAAATCGATGCCTGTGATTAATTCGGTCACAGGATGTTCGACCTGCAAACGGGTGTTCATTTCCATAAACCAAAACCCATCGGCGCGCAGACCTTGCGATCCATCAACGATGAATTCGATGGTCCCTGCCCCTTTGTACCCAATCGCTTTGGCGGCACGGACGGCCGCACCGCACATGGCTTGGCGTACGTCATCGGGCATGTCTGGTGCGGGGGCCTCTTCTATCACCTTTTGATGGCGGCGCTGCAGGGAACAATCACGTTCAAACAAATGCACCGCATCGACGCCATCGCCAAAAACCTGCACCTCGATATGACGGGGGGATGTGATATATTTTTCGACCAAAACGTCACTGTTGCCAAAGGCGGTTTTTGCCTCGGATCGGGCCGAGGCCAGAGCATCGGCAAAGTCACCCGCATAATCCACCAATCGCATCCCCTTGCCGCCGCCGCCGGCGACGGCCTTGATCAACACAGGGTATCCGATCTGTTCGGCGGCCTGTGCCAAGACATCATCCGATTGATCTGCCCCGTGATATCCGGGCACGACCGGCACGCCCGCCTGTTCCATGATCGCCTTGGCCGCGTCTTTCAGCCCCATGGCACGAATGGCATCCGCCGATGGCCCGATAAAGACCAATCCAGCCGCAGTCACCGCATCAACAAAATCGGGGTTTTCCGACAAAAACCCATAGCCGGGATGGATTGCTTGGGCGCCCGTATCCAGTGCGGCCTGAATAATCCGGTCGCCACACAGATAACTGTCAGCCGGGGCAGATCCCCCGATGTGAACCGCCTGATCCGCCATTTGCACATGGGCCGCCTGTGCATCTGCATCGGAATAAACCGCGACCGATGCCACACCCAAATTCTGCAAGGTTCGCATAACACGACAGGCAATTTCACCTCGGTTTGCGATCAGCACTTTGTTAAACATTGACACGATCCTCGCTATAGCAGGCAATCATTTGTTCGATCTGGCCTGCGGCATTGAATACAATTATATCGCTAACCCGCATTCCGCTTTCGCGCAGATACAATACGGTCGCCGCATTGTGCCCCAATCGGACATCCTCAAACGTAAACTGCAGCGCAGCGTTGGTCATTCCGATTTCAAAGTAGGCACGCAGTGCCAGTGCTCCGCGCAGCCAACCATCGCTGTCGGGAAAGCGTTTTTTCACCAGCGGCGAACAGACCCGAACATTATCGGCATAGTGTGACATGACAGCGTCCAAATCGCGACGGTTCCATGCATCGCACCATGCCTGCGCCTGCGATCTGGCCCAATCGTATGTTAAAACCCAGCCCATGTTACATCCGAAACACGCCAAAACGCGTGTCCTCAATCGGGGCATTCAGGGCAGCCATCAATGACAAATGCAGAACCTGACGCGATTTACGGGGATCGATGATGCCATCATCCCACAATCGTGCGCTGGCATAAAGCGGATGCGATTGGCGTTCGAACATGTCCAAGGTGGGTTGTTTGAACGCGGCCTCTTCCTCGGCGCTCCAACGGCCGCCAGCGCGTTCGATGCCGTCGCGTTTGACCGTTGCCAACACACCCGCCGCCTGCGGACCGCCCATGACCGAAATCCGCGAATTAGGCCAGGTCCACAAAAACCGCGGCTGATAGGCGCGTCCTGCCATGCCATAATTGCCCGCGCCAAAGGACCCGCCCACCAGCATCGTAATTTTGGGCACCGACGTCGTGGCAACCGCTGTGACCAGCTTGGCACCATGTCGCGCGATCCCTTCGTTTTCGTATTTCTGCCCCACCATAAAACCAGTGATATTTTGCAAAAACACCAGCGGAATTTTACGTTGTGAACACAGCTCGACGAAATGCGCGCCTTTCTGTGCGGCCTCGGAAAACAAGACGCCATTGTTGGCGATGATCCCAACCGGACAGCCCATAACATAGGCAAACCCCGTCACCAACGTTTCGCCGAAACGCGGTTTGAATTCATCAAATCGCGACCCATCAACCAAACGCATGATCACTTCGCGGATGTCATAGGTGGTTTTCAAATCCGCAGGAACCACGCCAAGCAATTCGGCCGGATCATAAGCGGGATCCTCGGGCGTGGCCCATGCGACCGTATCAACGCGGCGCCGGTTCAGCGATTGCACCACCTGACGTGCCAGCCCCAGCGCATGTGCGTCATCCTCGGCCAGATAATCGGCCACGCCCGATAGGCGCGTATGCACATCGCCGCCACCCAAATCCTCGGCGCTGACAACTTCGCCGGTTGCCGCCTTGACCAAGGGGGGCCCTGCCAAGAATATCGTGCCCTGTTCTTTGACGATAATGGTCACGTCCGACATTGCAGGCACATAGGCCCCACCTGCGGTGCATGACCCCATTACAACAGCGATCTGGGGAATGCCTGCGGCGCTCATGCGGGCCTGGTTATAAAAAATGCGGCCAAAATGGTCACGGTCTGGGAACACTTCGTCCTGATTGGGCAGGTTCGCGCCACCACTGTCGACCAGATAAATGCAGGGCAGATGGCATTCCGCTGCGATTTCCTGCGCGCGCAGATGTTTTTTGACCGTCATGGGGTAATATGTGCCCCCTTTGACCGTGGCATCATTGCACACGATCATACAATCCGTACCGTGTACGCGCCCGATCCCTGCGACAACCCCAGCTGCGGGGACGGCATTATCATACATATCATGCGCCGCCGTTGCCCCGATTTCCAAAAACGGTGACCCCACATCCAACAGATTTGCGACCCGATCGCGCGGCAACATTTTCCCACGCGAAATATGCCGCTCGCGCGATTTTTCACCGCCCCCCAGTGCCGCCACCTGCGCCACCTGTTGGACCAAGTCCAGCGCCTGTTGGTTGCGCGTTTGATTGTCCCGAAATTCCTGTGAATTTGGGATAATGCGCGATGTTAATTTCATGGCGCGTGTCCTTTCAGTTCAGCGATTGCGCGGGCGCGCAATTCTTTGCGGATGACTTTGCCTGTCACGGTCATGGGCAAGGCGTCAAGAAATGCGATTTCGCGGGGATAGGCATGTTGCGCGGCAAAGCGTTTGACATGCGCGACCAAATCTTGGGCCAGGGCGTCGGTGGCAGTGACGTCTTGTTTCAACACCACATAGGCTTTGACAATTTCGGTGCGCAGTGAATCAGGTTTGCCCACAACGCCCACAGTTGCCACGGCTGAATGGGTCAACAGGCAATCTTCGATTTCTGATGGGCCGACGCGGTAACCGGCCGTGGTGATCACGTCATCATCACGGCCAATAAACTGGATATACCCATCGCGCCAAATGCCGCGATCGCCCGTTAACATCCAATGACCACGGAATTTTTCGCGCGTGGCCTTGGGCTGCTTCCAATATTCCAGCATCATGCTGGCGGATCCGCGGGCCACGGCAATGTCGCCTTCGTCCTTGGTGGGGGTGCCGCGATCGTCGATGATTTCAACAACATGACCTGGCACAGGTTTGCCGATTGCGCCAGAGGCATTGTCAAACCACGCCCCACAGCTGGACACGGTCATATTACATTCGGTCTGACCATAGAATTCGTTGATCGTCACGCCCAGCGCATCGCGCCCCCATTGCAACATCTCAGCCCCCAGCGGTTCGCCTCCACTGGCGACCGAACGCAGCCCAGACATTGTCGCATCTGCCGCGCGCAGCATGCGCAACGCGGTGGGTGGAAAAAACACATTGCGCACCTGTGCGGCCGAAATAATAGTACGGGCATAATCTGGGGTAAATTTTGCCAATCTGGCCGCCACCACAGGTACGCCCAGCGCAAGACCGGGCATCAACACGTCAAACAGCCCACCGATCCATGCCCAATCCGCAGGTGTCCAAAGACAATCATCGGGCTGCCCCAAAAAATCGTGGCTGACCACAACACCCGGAATATGACCCGTCAAAACGCGATGCCCATGCAACGCCCCCTTGGGCGCGCCTGTCGTCCCCGAGGTATAGATCAAAACCGCAGATGTGTCTGGGGTGGTCTGTACAGGATTGATCACCTGATCTGACAGCGTCAGATCATCAGGTCGCAAACGCTGAATATCCATGCCTTGCAGACCGGTGTGGTCGTCTGCGTCCACGATAACGACCCGCGCACCTGCATCACGCAGACGCGTGGACAGCGCGTCCGATCCAAATAATTTGAACAAAGGGATCGATACAGCGCCCAATTTCCAAATCGCTATATGCGCAGCGGCGGTCCAAATATCTTGGGACCG
>CBFHVU010000131.1:0-6128 GCA_965659465.1 uncultured Paracoccaceae bacterium
CCTTGGACATCATCGACGAATATGGCGCGGATGCGCTGCGCTTTACCAATGCGGCTATGGCGTCAATCGGGGGCGTTCTGAAATTGGACACCAGCCGGATCCAAGGGTATCGCAACTTTGGTACCAAACTGTGGAACGCCACGCGCTTTGCCGAAATGAACGACGCGCAATTCGGCGCGGCCCAACCTCAGCCCACCCAAACACTCAACCGCTGGATCATGGGCGAAACGGCCAAAGTGCTGGCCGATGTTGACACAGCGCTGGCGCAATTCCGCTTTAATGATGCGGCACAATCGCTTTATGCCTTTGTCTGGGGCAAGGTCTGCGATTGGTACGTCGAACTGTCCAAACCGCTGCTCAACAGCGATGATGAGGCAGTCAAAACTGAGACCCGCCAAACCATGGGCTGGGTCATCGACCAATGTCTAATCCTTCTCCACCCCATCATGCCCTTTATTACAGAGGAACTCTGGGGCACTATCGCAAAACGTGAAAAAATGCTGGTCCATGCCGATTGGCCTACCTACGGCCCTGAGTTAATCAACGCAGAGGCAGATCGCGAAATGCATTGGGTGATCGGATTAATCGAATCCATTCGGTCGGCACGTGCCCAAATGCGCGTACCCGCAGGCCTGCAAATCCCTCTGATCGTGACAGAAATGGATGACATGGCCCGTGCAGCTTGGTCACAAAACGAAACGATGATCATGAAATTGGCCCGCCTTGTGTCGCTGGATCATGTCGACATCTTCCCCAAGGGCACGATTACGCTGCCCGCCGCAGGGGCGACCTTTGGCTTGCCACTGGCAGATATCATTGATGTCGATGCCGAAAAAACGCGCATCGAAAAATCATTACAAAAACTCGCCAAGGAAATCGGTGGGATGCAAGGGCGCCTCAACAATCCTAAATTTGTCGCCTCCGCCCCAGCCGAAGTGATCGAAGAAACCCGCGCAAATTTGGTCGAAAAACTTGATGAACAATCCCAATTTCAGGCAGCCCTCGACCGCCTGAACGAATTGGGCTAACCCAACTGGCCTTTCATTTTTGCACAAATACTCAAATGGGGGCCACTAGGCCCCCAAATAAAAACACCGCCCTCGATGGGCGGTGTTTTTATGTCTCACTAGCAGAACTTACCACTTATTCGACCGATCGCCCTTCAGGACCTGTCATATCAAATCCTAAATGCCGCGCCACGGTGAAAATATCTTTGTCACCACGACCACACATATTCATGATGATCAGATGATCCTTGGGCAGCTCAGGCGCAATCTTCATAACGTGGGCCAAGGCATGGCTCGGCTCAAGCGCTGGAATAATGCCCTCAGTTGCACAGGACAATTGGAACGCCTCCAGCGCTTCTTTGTCTGTGATCGACACATATTGCGCGCGGCCAATATCATGCAGCCATGCGTGCTCAGGTCCGATCCCGGGGTAATCCAGACCTGCCGAAATGGAAAATCCTTCCTGAATTTGGCCATCCTTATCTTGCAACAGGTATGTGCGGTTGCCATGCAACACACCGGGGCGGCCACCGGTCAGTGATGCACAATGTTCCATTTTCGCGTTCACACCCTTGCCACCGGCTTCGACGCCGATGATGTTGACGGATGTGTCGTCAAGGAATGGGTAAAACAATCCCATCGCATTCGATCCACCCCCAATGGCGGCGATGATGGTGTCGGGCAGGCGGCCCTCGGCGGCCATCATTTGCTCTTTGGCTTCTTTGCCGATGATGGATTGGAAATCGCGCACCATGGCGGGATAGGGGTGTGGACCTGCCACAGTGCCGATGCAGTAAAACGTATCGCGTACATTGGTCACCCAATCGCGCAGCGCATCGTTCATTGCGTCTTTCAATGTGCCGCGACCTGAAGTGACCGGAATCACCTCAGCCCCCAGCAAACGCATACGGAACACGTTGGGGGCCTGACGTTCAACGTCATGTGCGCCCATATAGACAACACATTTCAATCCAAATTTTGCACAGACAGTCGCTGTTGCAACACCGTGCTGACCCGCGCCAGTTTCGGCGATGATGCGTGATTTACCCATGCGGCGGGCCAGAATGATTTGGCCCAAAACGTTGTTGATTTTATGCGCGCCTGTGTGGTTCAGCTCATCCCGTTTCAGATAAATTTTCGCCCCGCCCAAATGGTCAGTCAGACGTTCGGCAAAATACAGCGGGCTAGGGCGGCCCACATAATGTGTCCACAGATCATGCATTTCGTCCCAAAACGATTGATCCGTTTTGGCGTTTTCATACTGTTCCTCAAGCTCAAGGATCAGGGGCATCAGGGTTTCTGATACAAAGCGGCCACCAAATTGGCCAAAGCGGCCCTTTTCATCGGGGCCAGTCATAAAGCTGTTGAACAAGTCATTTGCCATAACGCATCTCCGCTGCAACGTTTCCCATTGATGTAGCCCGTCCTATCGGGGGCGTAAAGGGATTTAGCCGCGGATGGCCGCCATAAATGCACGAATTTTTTCTGCATCTTTGACCCCGGGGGCAGATTCCACGCCGCTGGACAAATCCAGCTGACGCGCCCCTGTCATTTGTATCGCTTGGGCTGCGTTGTCTGGGGTCAAGCCGCCGGCCAGCATCCATGGGACTGGCCATCTGCGTCCCGTGATCAAACGCCAATCAAACGAAAGCCCATTTCCGCCGGGCAGGGGGCCATTTTTGGGTGGTTTGGCATCGATCAAAATTTGATCTACGTCTTGGTAATACTGGTCCAGCCTGTCCAGATCTGTCGCGTCAGAAATTCCAATGGCTTTCATAACGGGCAGGCCATAGCGCGCCTTGATCTGGCGCACGCGCGCAGGGGTTTCCGATCCGTGCAGTTGGATCATATCAAGCGGCACAGTGTTTACAATCGCGTCAAGCGCGGGGTCATCGGCATTTACGGTCAACGCCACCTTGGCCAAGCCAACAGGCGCCGCCAGCGCCAGATCACGCGCCAATGGCAGCGATAGATTGCGGGACGATTTTTCGAAAAAGACCAGCCCAGCATAATGGGCACCGGCATTGGCGACATCCAAAACAGATTGTTCAGTGGTCAGGCCACAGATTTTAACACGAATATCGTTTGTCATGAATGCAGATCAAGCCGCGTCGTCAATTAACGCCAAAACATCGTCTTGGTCTTTGTATTTGTCGTCTTTCAATTTCTTTAACTGACGCTCTTTACGGCGCAGTTCGCGCGATGTTTCGCTAAGCTGAACACGGTGTTTACGTTCCCGTATCCATTCCCAGATAAAGCCGACGACGACACCGAATATTGTTCCTGCAAAAAACACCACAAAAACAGGTGTCGCAAAGCTGAGGTTAAATCCGATCAATGCCGAAAGATCCGCTGGCAACAGCGCCAATTCGGTCATAGTGCGATTTGCGATTGCGACCGTAATCAAAATAATCGCCAGACACGCCATAAAGATATATCGGATGTAACGCATGTCTGATTATGCCTTTCCGTTCAGTCGGTCACGCAGCAATTTGCCCGTCTTAAAGAATGGCACAGCCTTGGCATCGACGGGGACTGCTTCGCCTGTTCTTGGATTTCGGCCCATGCGGGCGTCGCGTTTTTTTACTGAAAATGCGCCAAAGCCACGCAGTTCAACACGGTCGCCATTTGCCAGTGCACCAGTGATCTCTTCAAAAACTGTGGCAACGATCCGTTCAACATCCCGCTGAAACAAATGCGGGTTATCGTCGGCAATTTTTTGAATCAATTCGGATCGTATCATCTGTATTCCCCCTGTTAAGGTTGTATTGCAAAACTATAGAAACATTTTCAGGTTTGCAAAACACTTTGTTCCTAAAATGGCCGGTTTGTGCCGAAACATGCCCACTGACCCGCATATTGTGGTACAACCATAGCGAATGTTGGTGGATTTACGCCAAAAGATAATAGTTGAACATCGACTTTGGTTGGGGTGACGATTGCAAGTAGTGGTACGAATCAAAAAACCCCCGCACAGGATACGGGGGTTTTGAATGTGCCAAGCGGCTGCTTACTTGTCGTCGCCTTTCAGCGCGGCGCCCAAGATGTCGCCCAAAGACGCGCCAGAGTCGGAAGAACCATACTGTTCGACGGCTTCTTTTTCTTCTGCGATTTCGCGTGCTTTGATTGATACACCCAGTTTGCGTGTTTTGCTGTCGATGTTTGTGACGCGAACGTCCACTTTATCACCAACGCTGAAACGCTCTGGACGCTGTTCTGCACGATCACGCGACAGGTCGGAACGACGGATGAATGATTTCATGCCTTCGTATTCCACCTCGATGCCGCCATCTTCGATTGATGTCACTTCGACAGTTACAACAGAACCGCGTTTTACGCCGCCCGTTGCTTCTGCGAACTTGTCACCGCCCAAAGCTTTGATTGACAGGCTAATGCGTTCTTTTTCAACGTCCACTTCGGACACAACGGCCTGAACCATGTCGCCTTTGCGGTAGTTTTGGATCGCCTCTTCGCCACGTTCGTCCCATGAAATGTCTGACAGGTGAACCATGCCGTCGATTTCGCCAGCCAAGCCGATGAACAGACCGAATTCGGTGATGTTTTTGACTTCGCCTTCGACTTCTGTGCCCTCTGGGTGGGTTTCTGCAAACACTTCCCATGGGTTGCGCTGACACTGTTTCAGACCCAGCGACACGCGGCGTTTTGCACCGTCGATTTCCAGAACCATGACGTCAACTTCTTGGCTGGTGGACACGATTTTGCCGGGGTGTACGTTTTTCTTGGTCCATGACATTTCTGACACGTGGACTAGACCTTCAACACCGGACTCCAATTCAACAAACGCGCCGTAATCGGTGATGTTGGTCACGATACCTTTGTGAACTGATTCCAATGGGTATTTCGCAGCAACGATATCCCATGGATCGTCTTGCAGCTGTTTCATGCCCAACGAGATACGGTGTGTATCTTTGTTGATCTTGATCACCTGAACTTTGACGGTTTCGCCGATTGTCAGGATTTCGGATGGGTGGTTTACACGACGCCATGCCATGTCAGTGACGTGCAACAGACCGTCAACGCCGCCCAGATCAACGAATGCACCGTATTCTGTGATGTTTTTGACAACACCTTCTACGTCCATGCCTTCGGTCAGGTTGCCGATAACTTCTGCGCGTTGTTCTGCGCGTGACTCTTCCAAAATTGCGCGACGTGATACAACGATGTTGCCACGACGACGATCCATTTTCAGGATTTGGAATGGCTGTTTCATGTTCATCAATGGACCCGCGTCACGAACCGGACGCACGTCAACTTGTGACCCTGGCAAAAACGCAACCGCGCCGCCCAGATCCACTGTGAAACCACCTTTGACGCGGCCAAAGATCGCGCCTTCGACGCGTGCTTCGTCTGCATAAGCTTTTTCCAGACGGTCCCATGCTTCTTCGCGGCGGGCCATTTCGCGTGAAACGACTGCTTCGCCACGTGAGTTTTCTGCAGCGCGCAGGAAGACTTCTACCTCGTCGCCAACTTCAACTTGGGGGGCTTCGCCTGGGTTTGCGAATTCTTTTAGATCAACGCGGCCTTCCATTTTATAGCCGACGTCGATGATGGCTTGGCCCGCTTCGATTGCGATAACCTTACCTTTGACAACTGAACCCTCTTCGGGTGTGTCCATTTCAAAGCTTTCGTTTAAGAGTGCTTCGAATTCTTCCATAGATGTATTTGATGCCATGTGGCTTTCATTCCTTTACAAATATTTATACTGGCCGGGTGGTTGTCTCCACCGGTCTTGGGGTTTGTTGGTCAGTACAGATCGCCAACACAAAAGGGCCGGTTTTGCGCTCCGACCCTGCTCGTTCCGAATGTGCTGCGGTTATTTACCGTTCTGACGGGTGTCCTTTAGCCGCGTTTTGCCCTATGCGCAAGGGGTTTTCGCCGAAATCCTCTATTCGCGCGGGCTGCCCACCAAGGGTTCGCGGTGCCCTGGGCGGATCACATCCGGATCGTAGGGTTTGCGGGCGAAAACTTCACGGACCATATCGGCGAAAAATTCGATAGGCTTGGTGTCATAATTGGGATCAAAACTGGATTGATCCCAGCGTTCACAAAATTCGGCGCAATCGTCGAAATAGGGGCTGCCCAAATGCCGGTCGCGTTTGT
>CBFHVU010000132.1:0-6100 GCA_965659465.1 uncultured Paracoccaceae bacterium
TTGTCCGATGGACAGGGTGGCGAAAAAATCGAAGTGACCTTGCCACAATCGGGCGAATACGCTGACCTAAGAAAAGGGGATCAAGTGCAAATCGGTTGGCGTGCTGGCCAATCGACCTGTTTCGCGAAAGGTGCCCAATGACCCAAACGACAACGCGATTGGGGTTTTTTCTGTTGCTGGCGCCGTTAATCCTTTGGCTGTCATTGTTGATTATTATTCCCCACATTGACATGTTTCTGGTGTCGCTGCGCGAAAGGGTTGGCGTTGGTAAATACGAAACGGGGATCGCAAATTATCTGATTTTCTTTACTGAACCGCTCTATATCTGGACATTTGTGCGCACCGCGGTCATGTCCATTCTGGCGACGGCAATCACCCTGGTGATTGCTTTCCCTGTGTCACTGTACATCGCAAAGATCGCCCAAGGTCGATTACAACAAATCCTGTTCATGCTGTGTTTGATCCCGTTTTACGTATCAGAACTGGTGCGCACCTTTGGCTGGATGATTTTGCTGCGTGAAACGGGGATTGTGTCCAATCTGCTTCAATGGGCAGGGATCGCAGATCGGCCGATCGAATTTTTGTACAATGATGCCGCGATTATGATTGGCTTGGTCTATACATCAATGTTGTTTATGGTCGTGCCCTTGGTCACAACACTGGAAAGTTTGGATAACAGCGTGATTGAGGCGGGATATGATTTAGGCGGCAGTACCGTTTCCGTTGTGCGCGAAATCATCATCCCCCACGCCGCCCCCGGCATTGTATCAGGTTCGATTGTTGTGTTCATGCTAAGCCTTGGGAATTACCTGACCCCGATCATGTTGGGGGGCAAGGACAGCCTGTGGTTTACAGAAATGATCTATAACCAGTTTATTGTGCGGTTTAACTGGGAATTGGGCGCAGCATTTGGGTTTATGTTGCTGATTTTGTCCTCGGCCATAGTCTGGATCATGTTGCGTGTGACGGGGCAGACCTTGGCAAAAACAATGGAATAAGGAACACAGTCATGATCCCGTCAATTCCACAACCTGCCTGGATGCGAATGACCTATACGGCCTATGTCGGCGTGTTTTTTCTGTATCTTGCCCTGCCTTTGACTGTGGTTATGGTGTTTGCCTTTAACGACAGTCAATTCCCATCCCTACCCTGGCAGGGGTTCACATGGAATTGGTTTTTCGGTGACACACGGCCCATGATCGGTGCATTTCATGAACGCACGATTGTGCGGGCCATCGCAACATCCGCTTGGGTCGCGCTTTGTGTGTCTGTTGTGTCCGTGGCTGTCGGCACAACGAATGCATTTTTGTTCAATCGCTATGATTTCCGCGGCAAAGGGGTGTTGTATGTGTTCATGCTGCTGCCTTTGGTCATCCCCGGGATTGTGTTGGGCATTTCGATCCTGGTTTTTTCTTCATCCGTTGCTAATGCGGCGTGGGATTCTGCAAAAATTGATCTGCAATTTCTGCGCCCTGGATTGGTTTTGGTCGTTTTGGGCCAGTTTTCATTTATCGCGACTATCGCAACATTGGTGATTTCGGCCCGTTTGCAGAAATTTGATCGCAGTCTGGAAGAGGCGGCATTAAACTTGGGTGCGACCCCGTTGACGGCCATTCGCACCATAACAGTACCGTTCTTATTGCCCGCCATAGTCGGTGCTACGGTTGTAGCGTTTTTAATGAGCTTTGAAAATTTCAACACAACCTTGATGTTGGTCGGCTCTGACGCGCCATTGACGATTGCCATGTTCGATAGATTAAAAGAGGGCTCAACACCTCTTTTGAATGCTGTATCGCTATTGCTGATCTTGGGGTCGTCTGTTTTGGCGCTTTTTGTGATATTTGTACAGCGCAAAAAATGAAAGTCACCGAATGATCCATTTTCGTATTTTGAAAGTTCTGCAAGGCGGTGCAAATTGTGACGGCTTGCGGGTATCGTTAATTTGAATTTCTTGATTTCGCCAGATTTGATCAGTGACAGATAGCTGTCCATCTCAGCCTTGACGATTGGTATCAACGCTATTCGGATCACGGAATTTTAATCCCTGGCGCGAGAAATGCAGGTTAGTTGTCTTGCGATTAAGCAGAATGCCGCGGCGTGTGTTTGGGATGCCGCTTAGAAACAGTTAAAACGGGATTACATATGTATGCTTAATAAGAACATCCGCTACTATAAATTGGAAAACTGGAACGCCAATGCCTAAACGGTTTCAGATGACTAGAACTCTGCCCTAAGGGCGCGTGCGGCGTTTGCAAGCATGACCGTGTCAACACCCATCGCTGTGAATGTTGTGCCGCAGGACATGTAATGGTCTACTTCGGCCTTGCTTAGGGCCAACATACCGCTAGATCAGCGGCCAATTATGCACTAATAATTAGTATGGACCAGTCAGGTGAGGCTGCTCAGGATGTGTTCAGGTGCTATTACTGCGAATCTATTGCAGTTAACCCTAAGTCAGGGATCTGGAATCACGGACTGTGCGTCTCGTACTTTGGGCAATAAGTGTGGACTTGGTTGATTTATTTGGGGTGGGTATTTTAAATTATCCTGACGTTGCCCATAACGCTAGTAACTTGGTCGCCATGGGTGTTTTCTCATGTGCATAAATCCCAACGGTTAAGTGGACTTGGCCAAATTGGCTTGCCAATGATATGACCTCGCCGCTTTCGACCTCTTTGTGGATCATGCTATAGGGCAGCCAACCGACCCCCAGTCCTGACAAAACCATTTCTTTGATCCCGCTGGAAAACGCCGTTTGACAAAATGGATTGGCACTTAGGTCCGCCGTGCCAAAGGGTTTGTTATTTTCTTTCAACACCTGACCGAAATAGCTGTTGTCAGGATAGACGATACTGGCGGTATCTGCCGCGATATTTCGGTTGTCTTTGACGCTGTAGCGCAGCGTTCCCCCGACAACGGGCACCAAATAATCGTGTCCCCAAGTGCCGCGTTGAACATCGGGGCCGAACTGTAACGTATCCACGCGGGGCGCTTCGTAACATAGCAGCATACTGGTGTCGCCTCGCACGAACATTGCCACGCAGTCCCCCAAATTTCCGGCCCGCATCCGAAACCGAACCCCAGGAAATGCGGCCATGGCGCGCAGGGCCATATCGGGAAAGGTGGAAAAGACGGCCGTGTGCTGTGCCGCGATGGCCACCACTGCCGCTGCGGGGTTGTGATGGGCGATTTTGAATTTCAATTCCGTCAACCGCGACACAAGCCCGCGAATTTCATCTTCGTTGTCGATTAGGGCTGGGCTTAGGCCTATACTGTTGGTTTTGCGATCTAATATTGTGACGCCAAGCCAGTGTTCAAAGCTGCGAATGCGTCGTGAAAATGCTGGTTGGGTGATATTCCGACGCTCGGCCGCGCGGGTCATATTGCGTTCCTCTAACAGGATCAAAACATCATCCAGCCAACGCATGTCCATATTGTATCCTCCTATGCCCAAACAAAGTGTATGGGCAGACATAACAAAAAGCACTGTTTTTTTACACAGACGTTTGCAATCGTATGCCTGAAAAGACAGGAGGAGCTTTCGTGGCAGACCAATCAAGCATTACAGAGGTGTCAACAGCGCATCAATCTGACCTGCAGCTAAGCCGCTGCAAGGATTTATCAATCGCGCTTGCGCGGTTTCCCAGAACACATTTGGGCCATTTGCCAACGCCGCTAGAGCCCATGGATCGCCTGAGCGAAGAATTGGGCGGACCGCGGCTGTGGGTCAAACGCGACGATTGCACAGGTCTGTCGTCAGGCGGCAATAAAACCCGTAAACTGGAATTTCTGATCGCCGACGCGCTAGAGCAGGGGGCAGATACAATCATCACCCAAGGTGCGACGCAATCCAACCACGCCCGCCAAACCGCGGCCGCTTCGGCCAAAGTCGGGCTAGAGTGTCACATCCTGCTAGAGGATCGCACAGGGTCAAACGACAAAAACTATATCCTTAATGGCAATGTCCTGCTTGATCGACTGCACGGGGCCGCAGTTTCAAAACGTGCAGGTGGTGCAGATATGAACGCCGAAATGGAACAGCTGGCCAATACACTGCGCCAGGCAGGGAAAACGCCCTATATCATTCCCGGTGGTGGATCGAACCCAATCGGCGCATTGGGATACGTAAATTGCGCGCGCGAATTGGTCGAACAGGGCGAACACAAGGGTTTGAAAATTGATGCCTTGGTTCATGCTACGGGCAGCTCGGGCACACAGGCTGGGTTGGTGACAGGTCTGGCGGCCGTGGACAGCGACATACATCTGTTGGGAATTGGTGTGCGCGCGCCCCGCGAAAAACAGGAAACCATGGTATACGATTTGGCGGTGCGGACGGCGGATCATTTATCCACTGGGGTGCAGATTGATCGTGCATCCGTGCGTGCCAACTGTGATTACGTCGGATCAGGATATGGCATTCCGACCGATGGCATGATCAACGCCGTGAAATTACTGGCCCGCACCGAAGGGTTGCTGTTCGATCCCGTTTACTCTGGCAAAGGTCTGGATGGCTTGATTGACCTGATACGCCAAGGCTACTTTGATGGAATGCAAAACGTCGTATTTTTACACACTGGCGGCAGTGCGGCGCTGTTTGGTTATGACCAAACCTTTGACCTGCACGGCTATACCAGCTGAACCAATTAAAATCACAATAAACCAACAAGGAGAGAATACTATGTCATTAAAAACCATGCTGTTGGGAACAGCAATTTTCGCAGCCTCCGTCGCGGCTGCCACCGCAGAAGAGGTCAAGATCGGCGTGCCGTCCTGGACCGGTGCCCAAGCCATCGCACATGTGTTGGGCGAAGTGGTCACATCGCGCATTGGCGGTACGGTCGAATATGTGCCGGGCAACAACGCCACAATTTTCCAAGCCATGGATCAGGGCAAGGGCGACGTTGATGTGCACCCCGATGTGTGGCTGCCTAACCAAGAAAGTTTCACAAACAAATATGTGAAAGAGGCAGGCACCGTTACATTGTCGTCAAACCCCTATGAGGGCAACCAAGGGTTCTGTGTATCCAAAGATTTTGCGGCTGCCAACAATATCACAGATATCGCAGACTTGGGCCGTCCCGATGTGGCGGCGCTTATGGATAGCGATGGCAATGGCAAAGGTGAAATTTGGATTGGTGCCCCCGGTTGGGCGTCAGCCAATGTCAACGAAGTCAAAGTCCGCGATTACGGATTGATGGATTTCCTAGAACCCATCCGTGCAGAAGAGGCGGTGAAAACAGCGCGGATCAAAGACAGCATCGCCAAGGGCGAAGGATATGCGTTCTATTGTTATAAACCCCATGCGGTTTGGTTCATGTTCGATGTCGTGATGTTGACTGAACCCACCTATGATCCTGAAAAATACAAAATGATCCAACCATCTGATGACGCAGATTGGTTTGCGAAATCCTATGTTGCATCCAAGGATGCCTTGAAACAGGTACAAATTGCTTGGTCCAATTCCTTGGTGGATCGGTCCCCTGCGATTGCGGAATTTTTCCAAAATTTCGAATTAACTGCCGATGATGTCAGCAGTCTGGCCTATGAAATCAGCGCACAGGACCGCGATCCAGCCGAGGTTGCTGCCGAATGGGTCGCAGCCAATTCGGACCGCGTGGACGCCATGTTGGGCCTGTAATTGCCCAGATAAAATCAGGGGCTGGCGCAGGCACATCGTCTGCGCCAGTCTGATTAAAACAGGATCAGGGGGCGGGCCAAGATGACCCAAGACACGGTTATCGAAATATCGAACGTATGGAAAATTTTCGGCGCTCGCGCAGATGTTGCATTGCAGGCCATCCGCGACAGGGGCCTGACCAAAGCCGAAGTGCTGGCCGAATTCAACGCCGTTGTGGGTGTGGCTGATGTCAGCCTGGATGTAAAACGCGGCGAAATATTCTGTATCATGGGATTGTCGGGTAGCGGTAAATCAACCCTTGTGCGCCATTTTAACCGATTGCTTGAACCCACCGACGGCAAAATCATGATCGAGGGCACCGATGTCATGGCTCTGGCGCCCCAAGCCTTGCAAAAATTTCGCAACGAAAAAATTGGCATGGTGTTTCAAAACTTTGCTTTGATGCCACATCGATCGGTATTG
>CBFHVU010000133.1:0-6071 GCA_965659465.1 uncultured Paracoccaceae bacterium
GGCCCCTTTTGTGCGTTAGGAACCTTATTTATATTTTTATCTGCTATGCCAACATAAAAGTGTCAAAAAAACACCCGCCTAATATAGAATTAGGCAGGTGATTATGTTCGGGTATGGGCTGCAAATATGCCCAAGAACCAATTAGGCTGCGTCTGACAATATGGTTTTCAAAGTATCATCAATCGCTGCTGTGGTTTTGTTGATCTCGCCAATGGCGGTCGATTGTTCACGAACCGTTGCAGATACATTTTGGATGACCTCGGCCACCTCAAAAATACCGCCAGCAATTTCATCCAAAGCTTCACCAGATTTGTTCACCACTTCTGATCCATATTTCACTTGCTTTGTGCTTTGGACAATCAGTTCAGAAATATCACTGGCCGCCTTGGCAGAGCGCGCCGTCAATTGCTGTACCTCGGCGACGACCACCGCAAACCCACGTTCTGCGGCGCCTGCGCGCGCGGCCTCGACCCGCGCATTCAAGGCCAAGAGGTTGGTTTGGAATGAAATTTCATCAATCAGCTTTGTAATGTTCCAGATTTCATTTGAACTGTTACGAATATCGCTCATAGCTGCAATTGCGGTTTTAACCGTTTGCGTACCGCGATCTGATTTATCCTTGATCGACGTGCTTTTGTTGCGTGCCTGATCCGCCATCTCGGCCGTCACATTGACCGAATGCGACAGTTGTTCAAACGCCGTTGCCGCACGTTCCAATTCGGACGCGACATAGCGTGATTGCTCTAACTTTTCTTTGGCTTGGCGGGATGCCTCGGAGGCTTCTTGCACGGCCTTCACGCGCGATTCTTCTTCGAATTTTCACGCCTTGCGTGTTTCATCACGAAAGATGGCCAAAGCAATAATCAACGCGCCCAATTCGTTTTCATGCGCCCGCGGCAATGTAATATCCAAATTGCCGCCCGCCATTTTATTGGCCGCATCTGCCAAACCTGTGACCTGTGCGCGCAAAACACCAATCACCAATCCCGCAATAGCGATCTTCGCCAGGATGGCAGCCAATGCCCCCCACAAAACCGAAATGTAATCCGACCAAATTCTGTCGATTTTTTCGTCAATAATCGCCATAACATCATCCAAAGCCTTGGTTTCCAAGCTGCGCAAATCGGTATGTATCGTGTCATAAATTTCGATAAACTGCGCTTAGTCATAGCCTTGGAAATTACCGGACTGACCCCATGCGACGACAATATTGCGCAGTTCCATCATGGATTGATAGGCTTCGCTGCCGATCAGTGCTTGATACATTTCGTTCTGTTCGGGCGCTGCGGTCCGTTCAAACTTCTTGAAAAACACCTCTGGCGTTTTGTGATATCGCCCAGCTGTGCAATGTTGGTTTTATCCCAACGCCTCACCTGAAATGCGCCTCCGCCCAAAGGATGTTCCACCGCAAAATATTCGGTTGCATTCAATAAATATAAAGACGTCACCAAGCTGTGCGATACATTGGCATGATCAGAAAACGTCACCGCTTCTTCGACAAAGTCGATCACCAATTGATTGATCGCAGAATAAAGTTCGATCACTTCAAACGCAGGATACGTCATAACTTGGATGTCCTGACGCAATGTCGCTAATTGGGTCAATGCCTGAACAATATTATCCAAGTCTTCGGTGATGGTATTGTTCATCTCGATTTCACGTAAGCTTTCAATCTCTGCCAAGATTTCCGAAATCACCGCATCGGTTTACGCAAACTGCGCCTGATAGGCATCTGCGCCGTCCTTGCCACATGTTGCAACAAAGGGCAGTGCCGCCGTGCGTTCACGTCGCAACGCATCGACCAAAACCATGCCATCAATGCCGAAATGAACCACTTCGTCCACTTCTATAATTTTGGCATAGTTTGTTTTTTGTTGCCAAATCCGCACAATCGCCAAGACCATTGCCAGCATAACAGGCACTGACAATGCCAAAGCCAAAACCGTAATCAACCGTCTGGCTTGTATAAAACGAAAGATACTTTGCATGCTCTGGAGTCCTTTGTGCGCTATGACCGTTAATTGGTTTAACGAACAAAACCCCAATGTGATTAGCGTCGGGACCCAGAATTATCATATTATTTAGCGTTTCAACCGATAGGCGTGACACCATCGGCGCGCGCCAATTACCGCCACCGTTATGGAGAACGATTAATCTGCGTTGTTTGCGTCTGCGCGCGATTTGCCCGAGACATCCATCGCCAAGGTCGCCGCCATAAACGCATCAAGATCGCCATCCAACACGCCCTTGGTATCAGAGGTTTCATGCCCTGTGCGCAGGTCTTTGACCATCTGATAGGGTTGCAACACATAAGAACGGATTTGGTTGCCCCAGCCTGCGTCGCCTTTGTTTTCATGCGCCTCATTGATGGCGGCATTGCGGCGGTCCAATTCCATTTGATACAGGCGCGATTTCAATGCCTTCATCGCGATGTCACGGTTTTGATGCTGCGATTTTTCGGAACTGGTCACAACGATCCCTGTTGGATTGTGTGTAATCCGCACGGCCGAATCTGTGGTATTGACGTGCTGTCCGCCCGCGCCCGAGGATCGGAATGTATCAATGCGAATGTCCGCCGGATTGACCTGAATATCAATGTTGTCATCCACAACAGGGTAAACCCAGACCGAACAAAACGACGTATGCCGTTTGGCCGCACTGTCAAAGGGTGAAATCCGCACCAAGCGATGTACGCCGCTTTCGGATTTTAACCAGCCATAGGCATTGTGCCCCGTGATTTTATAGGTCACGGATTTTATCCCCGCCTCTTCGCCCGGGGTTTCGGATTGCATTTCAACGGTATAGCCCGATTTTTCGGCCCACCGAACATACATACGTGCCAACATCGACGCCCAATCGCAGCTTTCGGTGCCGCCTGCGCCTGAATGGACCTCAAGGAATGAATCATTGGCATCCGCTTCGCCGTTCAACAACGCCTCAAGCTCTTTGGCGGCGGCTTTCTTGACCAAGGCGCGGATGGCGTTTTCGGCGTCTTCGACGACCTCTTGATCATCCTCCATTTCGCCCAACTCCATCAATTCGATGTTGTCGTTCAAATCCTGTTGCATGCTGTCGTGGTTGGACACAGCATCAACCAAAGCCTGACGTTCGCGCATCAATTTCTGAGCGTTTTCAGGATCGTTCCACAGATCAGGATCTTCGACACGTGCGTTGAATTCTTCTAGGCGGTGGTGAACCGTATCCCACCCCATGCGCTGGCGCAACAAATCCAGCGATTTGTTGATTTCAGAAACCATATTTTGAATATCTGCGCGCATGTTTCACCTTGTTCGTCAATACTTGAGTTATCGCTCTTGCGCCCTCATTATCCCAGCCCGCCAGATGTGGCAAGATGGGCCAAGAACAGAATTAAGCCATCGCAATGGGTTAATATAGCCCGCCTGAGCTGAGCGTACCAAGCGTGGCCTTGGGACCAATTTGGACCTGATTGCCCGATGAGGTGGTCACCGTTTTTTTGACGGACCCATCTAGGCGGATGATCTCGAAATTGCCGCCCATAGCAAAGCCACCATCGAATGTCACACCAAACACAGGCTCTTCGCCTTCGCGGAAATATTCGGCGACCACATAATCGCCCTGCGCATCGTCACTGAGACGCGCGCCTGTGCTGCGGTCTATGTTGATGAAAACGCCACCCTCGGGCACACGAAACGGACCGCCGCCAAATTTTTCGACCGCTGCCAGCATGAATTCGTTAAACACAGGGCCACACATGCCCCCGCCCGATGTACCCCGCCCCATGGGACGCGGAATGTCATACCCGATATAACACCCGGCCACGATGTTCGACGTAAAGCCCACAAACCACGCGTCCTTGGCATCATTGGTCGTCCCCGTTTTGCCCGCCGCAGGGACAGGCAGATTGACATAGGATGCGGCCGTGCCGCGATCGACCACGCCCTTCATCATGGATGTTAGTTGATAGGCCGTGATCGCATCCATCACGCGTTCGCGGTTTGACACGATATAGGGGCCTTTGCCATCTGATAACCGTTCCAAATCACAATTCAAACAGCGGCGTTGATCGTGGCGGTACACGGTTTTGCCAAACCGATCCTGTATCCGGTCCACCAAGGTGGGTTCCACCCGTTCGCCCCCATTGGCAAACATCGCATAGGCCGCCACCATTTTGAACAATGTGGTTTCCTCAGACCCCAATGAATTGGCCAAAAACCGGCCCATATTGGAATACACGCCAAATTTTTCGGCATAATCAGCAATGGTATCCATGCCAACCACCTGTGCCAAACGGATGGTCATCAAATTTCGCGATCGTTCGATCCCTGTGCGCAGGGGTGTTGGGCCATAAAACTGATTTGACGCGTTTTTGGGGCGCCACAGACCTTGGGGGGTGTCAACCTCGATCGGTGCGTCGATTACGATCGTTGCAGGTGAATATCCACTGTCCAGGGCCGAGGCATAGACAAAGGGTTTGAAACTGGATCCCGGTTGGCGGTCGGCCTGTGTGGCGCGGTTGAACACAGATGTTTGATAATCAAACCCGCCCTGCATTGCGATCACACGGCCCGAATTGACATCCATCGCCATGAATGCGCCCTGCACTTCGCTGGTTTGACGCAGGGACCAGCGTACGAAACTGCCGTCTTCGTCGTTGGTGATTGCGCGGACATAGACCACATCGCCCAAATCCAACAGATCCTGCGCGCGCTTGGCCTGTGGGCCCAGTTCGCCATCATCGCGCAATTTGCGCGCCCAAGTCACATCGCGTTCCGAAATCCAATGGCCCGTCGGATCGTCATCGACCCCATCAATGCCAATGCGCGCTTTGCCGCCTTCGAACCCTAAAACAACGGCGGGATACCATGGGTTATCCAAAACAATGCTGCGCGATACGGGCAATTCGGCCAGCGCATCGCGCCATGTGGTTTTGGCGTCCAACTGTGTCAAATCAATGCGCAAACCGGTGCCGCGCCACACACCTTGGTCGCGGTCATATTTTTCCAACGACCGCTGCAATGCTGTTGCGGCGACTTTTTGCATATCGGGGTCGATCGTGGCGCGCACGCTCATCCCAGCGGTGAAAAATTCATCCTCGCCAAAGGTACGGGTCAACTGGCGGCGAATTTCATCGGTAAAGTAATCGCGGGGCGGCAACACCGCGCGGAAACTGTCGAAATCGCCATTTTGCACCGACAGCAGCGGCTGCGCGCGTTCGGTTTCATAGGTGGTCTGGTCCAGATACCCATTTTGCAACATTTCGCGCAAAACGTAATTGCGCCGCTGTAACAGGCGATCTTTGCGGCGTACGGGGTGATAATCGGACGGTGCCTTGGGCAGAGATGCCAAAAACGCAGCCTCATGCGGGGCCAATTCAGCCAAGGTTTTGTTGAAATAGGTCTGCGCCGCAGCCGTCACACCATAGGAATTTTGACCCAGAAAAATTTCGTTCAAATAGAGTTCTAGGATTTTTTCCTTGCTCAGCGTTTGTTCGATCCGCGTGGCTAGGATGATTTCCTTGATCTTGCGTTCAATGCGCCGTGATCCGTCCAGCAGGAAATTTTTCATCACCTGTTGCGTGATCGTTGAGGCCCCGCGCACGTTCGACCCGCGCGATCGCGCGGCATCCACCGCCGCAGATGCAATCCCGCGCAAATCATAGCCGGGATGGTTATAGAAATTTTTATCCTCGGCCGAAATAAACGCCTGTTTGATCAGCACGGGGATTTCCTCGGCAGAGGTAAACAGGCGGCGTTCTTTGGCAAATTCGTCAATCAAACGCCCTTGAGATGAATAAATACGGCTGATCGTCGGCGGTTGATACTGGGCCAAAGAGGCATGGCTGGGCAGATCACGCCCATAGACCCAAAATACCGCCCCCAGCGATAGGGCAAAGGCGATGATCCCCAAAGTGAGAGCGGTGAAGATAGCCCCGAAAAAGCTAAGAATAAAGCGTATCACTTCGACCCCCTGATAACGATGTTTATTCGTTATAAGCGGCCATATGCCCAAGGTCAAAAGGCTTGTGCTGAAATTTGCCGAAAACCTGTGTCAGATCGCGGCAAAGATCACTGACGCCGCAGGGTTGCGGC
>CBFHVU010000134.1:0-2652 GCA_965659465.1 uncultured Paracoccaceae bacterium
GCGGCGGTCCAACTATCTTGGGACCGTAACACACCAACACGATCACCCGCGCGTACCCCCAGCGCGATCAAAGCCTGCGCCAATGTATCAGCATGCTGGCGCAGGTCGCGATAGGTATAGGGCCGCAAAGCGCCACAATCGGTTGCATCAATTATGGCGATGCGGTCGGGATCGCGCGCGCACCACGCATCACAGACCTGATCGGCCATATTCAGCGCCACGGGTAAAGCCCACGAAAACGCGTTATAGGCGGTTTGATAGGGGATATCGGCGCAAAGCGTCATGTTGCCCCGACAACCAATTCGGGGCGACCGCCCAACAATTGCCCCCAAGGGCCAATGGAATAAATATAGATGGCATCACTTGGCGTTCGACAGACGATCCTTATCCTTTCCCATCTGCGCACCCCAGGTTTCGCATGGCAAAATCCGCTATCAACCACCAATCCAGAGGATTGCATCGTATCCAAATAGGCACCAACATAATGATCGATAATATCGGTTTCCGTCAATGTTG
The DNA here is from genome assembly GCA_965659465.1 of uncultured Paracoccaceae bacterium. Taxonomy (GTDB): domain Bacteria; phylum Pseudomonadota; class Alphaproteobacteria; order Rhodobacterales; family Rhodobacteraceae; genus CAJXSD01. Next base: position 517 of record CBFHVU010000134.1, read on the forward strand.
CGGTCTTATACCCAACCCGCAGCCCAAAAAAGACCGCGATCAACGCAAGGATTGATACAATTTTCCAAGGAAAGCGGATCATGTGACTTAGCCCGCCCAACCAAACCGTGTCACCGCATCGTTCCCATCAATTCGCGCCCAATTAACATGCGTCGTATTTCAGATGTGCCGGCACCGATTTCCATCAGTTTCGCATCGCGGAAAATGCGGCTTACGGGGCTGTCAGACAAAAACCCTGCGCCGCCCATGGCCTGAACCGCTTGGTGCGCGACCTTCATCGCCTCTTCTGACGCATAAAGGACACAGGCCGCCGCGTCTTGGCGGGTCACTTGGCCACGATCACAGGCGCGCGCAACCTCATAGACATAGGCGCGGGCCGTATTCATGGCCGTGTACATATCGGCAATTTTGCCTTGCATCAGCTGGAAATCCCCAATGCTTTGGCCAAATTGTTTGCGTTCGACCATATAGGGCATGACTTCGTCCAAACAGGCGGCCATAATGCCCGTGCCAATCCCAGACAGAACCACGCGTTCATAGTCCAGCCCCGACATCAGCACGCGCACGCCTTTGCCCTCTGACCCAAGAACATTTTCAAACGGCACCTCGACATTTTCGAAAATCAATTCGGCCGTGTTCGACCCACGCATCCCCAGTTTGTCAAAATGGGGCGAGGTGGAAAACCCTGTCATTGATTTTTCAACGATAAAGGCTGTGATCCCCCTGGAACCAGCATCCATGTCCGTTTTGGCATAGACCACCAAAGTATCGGCATCTGGTCCATTGGTGATCCAGTATTTATTACCATTCAACACATAGTACCCATTGCGTTTTTCAGCACGCAGCTGCATCGATACGACATCGGACCCGGCAGAGGGTTCCGACATGGCCAAGGCCCCCACATGTTCGCCGGAAATCAATTTGGGCAAATATGTCTGCCGCTGTTCGTCGGTGCCATTCAATTTAATTTGGTTCACACACAGGTTCGAATGCGCCCCATACGACAGACTGACCGACGCACTGGCGCGGGCAATCTCTTCGGTCGCGATAACATGCGCCAGATAGGACATACCTGCCCCGCCCCATTCAGGATCAACCGTGATCCCCAGCAACCCCAATTCCCCCATTTCACGCCACAGTTCGGCGGGAAATTCATTGGTGCGATCCACCTCGGCGGCGATTGGTTTGACGCGATCCTGGGCCCAGCGATGCACCATATCGCGCAAGGCGTTTACATCCTCGCCTAGATCAAAGGTCATGGACGATAAAAACATAGCGAACCCCTTTATTGAACAGTTGTTCAATATTAACCACTACTCCTATCCATTGGTCAAGCCCCGAGGTGGCAAAGATCACAGATTTTGGCTTGCAGCATCTGGTCGCATACTGTTATCAGCCACCGTATTAAATCAGGACACCGCCATGCCCCGCGCCCAACGCATTGCAATTTTTAGCTTAGCCATTGGATTTATCGTTCTGAGCCTGAAAACCGTGGCCTATAGTGTGACTGGGTCTGTGGCACTTTTGTCCGAAGCACTCGAAAGTATTGTAAATGTCGCCACCGCTGCGGCGGCACTGTGGGCCATTCGTGTGGCTGCAATGCCTGCGGACGAAAACCATCACTATGGCCACCACAAAGCTGAGATTATCAGCGCCGTGATAGAGGGCGTGTTGATTATTCTGGCCGCAATATTGATCTTGTGGAACGCGGTTGATGCCTTTTTAAACCCAAGGGACTGGCAAAACCTAGACATTGGCGTGGGCCTAAACATTGCCGCAGGTATCCTTAATGCAATCTGGAGCACCGTATTGATACGACAAGGCCGCGCACTAAGGTCGCAAGCGTTGGTCGCAGACGGAATTCATCTACGTACGGATGTTGTATCATCCGCTGGCGTCATTATCGGGATCGCAGCAGCCGTTTGGTTTGGGTTGCCGTGGCTTGACCCACTCTTGGCGTGTATCGTTGGACTGCATATTTTGTGGTCAGGATGGCGTGTTATGCGCGCGTCCTTTGGTGCCTTGCTGGACGAAGCGGTAGATGAAGACACGCAACAAACGATCAAATCAATTATCGCACAATTTGGAACCGGCGCTTTGCAAGCACATGATTTGCGTACCCGTTTCGATGGCCAC
>CBFHVU010000134.1:2662-6062 GCA_965659465.1 uncultured Paracoccaceae bacterium
TTACGTTGATTTCCATTTGATCGTACCCAGCGATATGACGGTCTATGACGCGCATCAGCTATGCGACCAGATTGAGGCCGCGTTAAAAGCGCATGATCGCCAAATCAAACCCCACATTCACCTAGAACCTGCACACAAAGCAGAAGATGACGCCATTGAAATAGACGCGCGCCCCTAACCCTGCGCTGCAGTGTATACGGCAGTGACCTCTTGGCAAATGATTTCCGCGATCAAATCACAGTCCTCCAAATCAAAGGTCAATGGCAAACGCATATCCAAAATCGCGTGCAAAATCGGATCACTGTCAGGCAGGGATTGTTTGGGTACATATGTCCAGCTGTCATAGCGTGACGTAAACCCAACGGGTTCTGGCGCACCGAACCATTTCAGTTCCACGCCTCGGGCAGCACATCGCTGCACAACCGATTGAATATCTGCCCCCGCCCAATCCATCAGCAGAAACTGAATGGACGAGCCCACATAAAATTCTGCCTGCGGACGTTTGATAACGGTCAAGCCAGCACAATCCGATACTGCCTGTTCCACACGGCGATAACGATCGTTCCAGCGCGCGATTTGACGATCTAAATCCGCCAACTGAGGGCGCAAAATCGCCGCGCGCAAGTGGTCCATACGCCCCGACATATTAGGGGTTTCATATCGAATTTGATCATAGACATCGACGGAGGGGCCAGCGGGATGTTTGCCAAACATCATATAGGATCCAGACATCATGGTCGCGCGGGCCATAACCTGCGGATCGTTGGTGACCAACAGACCACCTTCGCCCGAATTAATATGTTTGTAGGTCTGGGTCGAATAACAGCCCACCAACCCGTCTGTGCCAGACATGCGGCCATTCCATTTGGCACCCATGGTATGGGCGCAGTCTTCGACAACCACGACACCATGGTCACAACACAGGTCCAACAGTGCATCCATATCACACAGGTGGCCCCGCATATGCGACAGCAACAACACCTTGGCCTGGGAAATTTTTGCGCGCAGATCCTCTAAATCAATGGTCAAAGATTGGGTCACACCCACAAAAACCGGCATAGCCCCAACAGCCGCAATCGCCCCCGGAACGGGTGCAAGCGTAAAAGCATTGGTCAACACCTGATCCCCCGGCTGCACCCCGACAGCGCGTAACGCAGTGGCCAGCGCATAGCCGCCAGAGGCCACAGCCAAACAATATTTGGAACCGACATAATCGGCAAATTCCAATTCAAGCCGCGCCGTTTCGCCAATATCTTCACCCACCACATTATATCGGTGGATGCGACCAGATTGCATCACTGCAACTGCGGCTTCAATTCCTGCCGCGGGGATGGGTTCTTGTTGGGTGAAATTACCGGTAAATCGTTTTGTCATAACCGCAGTTTTATCAATATGCTCCTGTGGGTCAATGGCAACAAACGACATAACCAACGCCATTCCTGTCGCAAATCAAAAACTATGCTTGCAAAAAATCGTAAACCATAGATCATCACATTAAATCCCTTAGCCATGGGCCCAATATGTTACCGATAGAATTCATCCACCGTCTGGATTTCGACCAAGCGCCCAGCAACGTTCAAGAACAATGCAAACTTAGCCTGCTAGATTTACTGGGTGTGGCCGCGGCGGGGACAGAAACGAAAATGTCGCGCCTTATCAGGTCGCATGCGGCACTGGAATTTGGTGGCACAATTCCGATGCTGTTTGATCGCAGAACGGCATCTGCATCTGGGGCTGCCTTAGCGGCGGGCATAACAATCGACAGTGTCGATGCCCATGACGGATTTAATCCGGCCAAGGGGCATATTGGCTGCCCTCTGCTGCCGGCTGTTTTGTCACTGGGATACAGTGAACAAATATCAGGTCGCGAATTTATGTCCGCGCTTTTGATGGGGTATGAATTTGGGGCACGCGCCTCAATCGCGCAACACGCAACTGTCCCAGATTACCATACATCGGGCAGCTGGGGCGCAGTGACCGCGGCCGCAGCCGGCGCGCGGATTGCGCATTTGACCCACGATGAAACCCGCCACGCGTTGGGGATTGCAGAATATCACGGGCCGCGCAGCCAAATGATGCGCTGCATTGATTATCCAACCATGGTCAAGGACGGATCAGGCTGGGGGGCCATGGCGGGCGTGTCGGCTGTGCGTTTGGCGCAATCGGGCTTTACCGGTGCGCCCGCCATCACGGTCGAGGACGCCACGCCATACTGGGATGATCTGGGATCACGCTGGTATATGTTGGAACAATACTACAAACCCTATCCTGTCTGCCGCTGGGCCCAAGCCCCGATCGAGGCGGCATTGACCCTGCGGCGCCAGCATGGATTGGTGCCAGAAATGATTGCAGGCATCGAAATTCAGACGTTCCATGAATCTGTGCGACTGGCCACCAATGATCCTGTAAATACGGAACAGGCGCAGTATTCTACGTCCTTTCCCGTCGCAATCGCCTTGGTGCATGGTGACGTCACGCCCGAAGATATTGCCGATGATGCGTTAAACGCACCGCAGGTCAGACGTCTGTCAAAACTGATAAAAATGGTCGAAGACCCTTTTGCCAACGCTGAATTCCCGCTTAAACGTTTTGCCAAGGTGACCATCACGCTGTCAAATGGTCAGCGCGTCAGCAGCGATTGGCACCAACCCAAATGGGACCACACAGCCCCGCCCAGCGCCGACGAATTGCGCGATAAATTCCATCGGCTCACCGACCCCATTTTGGGCAGAGACCGCGCAAACCGGATCGAAGATGCGGTAGATGCGTTGGATCATTCCGAACTTAGCCTGCTGACGAACCAAGTGTTACTGCCCGTCCCCGCCTAAGGCCTGTTATACCCCCAGAAGGCGATCAACAATATCGGGCAACTCATTGAAATGACGCAATATAGCGTCCGGTTTCAAGGCGTGCACGTCTTCGTCACCGGGGCCGAAATCAACCAAAATGCTGGGAACGCCAACATTGCGCGCTGTGTTGTGATCGGTGGCGGTGTCGCCGATCATACAGGATCGTGCCACCTGCCCCCCCGCACGGTCCACAGCCGCGATATAGGGGGCGACATCGGGTTTGCGTGTGGGCAATGTATCTGCGCCGATCAGTGCGTCAAACAAATCGCGCACCCCAAGATTTTGCATCAACTGTTCAGCCAGCCCTTCGGGTTTATTCGTGCAAATCACCACACGATCCCCTTGGCGTCGCAACTGTTCCACACAGGCGATCGCACCGTCAAAGAATTGGGTATGTGTATTCAAATCTGTGCCATAGGCCTGCAATAACACGGGGTAATAGGCATCTATGCGATCCTCATCTATTCCATCCAGACCGCGTGACATCCCCAAGCGCAACATCGCGCGCCCCCCGCGCAGGGCGGTTGCCTTGTCCCTTTGGGGGCAAAGTT
>CBFHVU010000135.1:0-6019 GCA_965659465.1 uncultured Paracoccaceae bacterium
TGTCGGATCCCGAATATAAACCTGTCGATGTGGCCGTGTTGGACACAGGCGATGGGGCGCTGTTTACTTATGACGGGGATACACATCGCCTTAGCTTTGTCGCCGCGCCTGATTTTGAAACGCCTCTGGATGCAAATGGTGACAATTCATATCACATCACGCTTGAGGCCCGTGATCCATCGGGCGCAACGCATCAGCACAATATGGTCATCACCATCAAAGACAGCGCAGAAATCGATACCAGCCCACGCATAAACGAAATCCACTATGACGACACAGGGTTGGATGACAATGAAATGATCGAAGTGCGTGTGACCAACGGTTATGATGTCTCGCAAATGTCGCTGTATTTGTATAACGGCAAAGAGGGATTGCAAAATATGTATTAGGTCATTCCACTGACATCGATGAATGTGGATTTGATCAGCAGCGATGCCGCCTTTGATTATTATGTCTGGGATACCCCGATGAGCGGGCTGAAAAATGGCGCAGATGGTATCGCGCTGGTCGATAACGGAGAGGTCATAGAATTTCTAAGTTACGAAGGCAGCTTTACCGCGTTGGACGGGCCAGCCACGGGAATGCAGTCCATTGATATCGGTGTGTTTGAATCGAATAACAGCAGTGAAAACCAATCTCTGCAACGGTTACAGGATGGCACATGGATTGGCCCCTTGGACGCAACGCCCGGATATTCAAACCAAACGGGGTTCGAGGCAGATTTGATCTGGGGTTGATCGAAAAAACCGCAATCAGCCCTTGCACCTGACGTGACAAAGACCCAAAACTAGCTCCAATCGCATCATTAAAGTTGGGGAAAGCTATGCTAAGTGTGCAGGGTGTTCAGGACCGAACCATCGCAGTTTTGGGGTTGGGGCGATCTGGGTTGTCCGCCGCGCGTGCGTTGCGCGACAGTGGCGCACAGGTCTGGGTTTGGGATGACAACCCCGCCGCACGTGATGCGGCGCAGGGTCAGGGGTTTGATCCCGTGGATCTGTCGCGTGCAGACTGGCGTGATGTTGACAGTCTGATCGTCAGCCCGGGGATCCCACATCTTTATCCAATGCCGAATCCAATCATTTGGTCGGCAATGCAGGCCGGTGTTGCCATTGATAATGACATTGGTTTGTTTTTTCGGTCCCTTGGCGGACAAGATTGGGCCAGTTTCGATACGATCCCGCGCGTTATTGCGGTGACGGGATCGAATGGGAAATCAACCACCTCAACGCTGATCCATCACATCTTTGATCATGCGGGCCGGCCAACGCAACTGGCGGGGAACATTGGTCGCGGGGTGTTCGATTTGGATCCATTACAGGACGGCGAAGTGGTGGTGCTAGAGCTGTCCAGTTACCAAACCGAATTGGCGCGTGCGCTGACGCCTGATGTTGCCGTGTTGACCAACCTGTCGCCTGATCATTTGGATCGGCATGCTGGCTTGGGCGGGTATTTCGCCGCCAAACGTCGCCTGTTCGCCGAAGGCGGGCCAGACCGCGCCGTGATCGGCATCGATGAAATCGAAGGCCAGTTTGTCGCCAACCAAATGGCCCAAGCCACATCAGATGATCGGGTGATCCAAGTTTCCGTCACACGCAAACTGGATGACGCGGGCTGGTCGGTGTTCGCGCGCAAGGGGTTTTTGTCAGAATATCGCAAGGGTCGGCAGGTCTCGTCCATCGACCTGCGGGCCATGACGGGATTGCCCGGGGCGCATAACCATCAAAACGCCTGCGCCGCCTATGCGGCCGCGCGTGCGATGGGGATTGCACCGCGTGTGATTGAACAGGCTATGGCCAGTTTTCATGGCTTGGCGCATCGGTCGCAAACAATTGCGCAGCATGCAGGCATCACATTTGTCAATGACAGCAAGGCCACAAATGTGGACAGCGCGGCCAAGGCATTATCTGCCTTTGATAACATACGCTGGATTTGTGGCGGCTTGGCCAAAGAAGGGGGGCTGGGAACATTGCCCGAAATTGCGGCCCAGCGGGTCACGCGCGCTTATGTTATCGGCCGCGAGGCCGCCAAATTCGCGATGGATTTGGGCATCGACTGCGAAGTTTGCACAACCATGCAGGTGGCCGTTGCCAAGGCGGCATCTGATGCAAGGGCCGGCGACACCGTTTTACTGGCCCCGGCTGCGGCCAGTTTCGATCAATATGATAACTTTGAACAGCGGGGCGATGATTACATCCAACAGGTCACACAGTGGATTTCTGCGCAGGGCGACGACAATTAGGAGGCTGCATTAATCGCGCGGCCCGCGGCGACACCGCTGGACCAGGCCCATTGGAAATTGTAACCGCCCAGCCAGCCCGTGACATCCACGGCTTCGCCAATGAAATACAGATTTGGCAGGGTTTTGGCCGCCATCGTTTTTGACGACAATCCCGATGTGCACACGCCGCCTGCGGTCACCTCGGCGGTGCGGTACCCTTCGGTGCCCGTGGGCCGCAAAGACCAGTTTTGCAATCTAGTTAATACTTGATCCATGCGGGCGTCCGACCAATCCGCCAGATTTCCGGTTAAATCAAATTGCTGCCCCAAATAATCCACCAGACGGGTGGGTAAATGTTTTGCCAATTCTGTCGAAAACTGCCGCTTGCCCGATGTTTGTCGTTGGATCTGCAGGGCAGGTTTCAGCGTGTTGTCAGGATCAAGGTTGATGGTAATGTCGTGTCCCTCGGTCCAATAGCTAGAAATTTGCAACATTGCAGGTCCTGATAGGCCGCGATGCGTAAACAACATCGCCTCGTCAAAGCTGTTTAGGTTGGCAGTGGCCCGCACGGGGGTTGCAACGCCTGATATGTCGCGAAACCGGCCATCTGAAAACGTAAACGGCACCAACGCGGGCCGTGTGTCTGTCACCACCAGCCCGAATTTCTGGGCAATGTCATAGGCAAAGCCGGTTGCGCCCATTTTGGGAATTGATTTGCCACCTGTGGCCACAACCAAATGCGTGCCGCGGACCTGTTTCGTTTGGCCATGGTGGTCAAGGGTCAGGTAAAATTCGCCGTCGCGATGGTCAATCGATGTTATCGCCGTTTGCAGCCAAATCTGCGCATCCGCCCGATCGCATTCGTGGCGCAGCATGGCAATGATTTCCTTGGCCGAGGTGTCGCAAAACATTTGGCCCAATGTTTTTTCGTGATAGGCGATGTTATGCCGCTGGACCAAGTCCAAAAAATCCCACTGAGTGTAACGGGACAATGCCGATTTCGCAAAATGGGGGTTTTGCGATATGAAATTTCTGGCATCCGTGTAGATATTGGTGAAATTGCAGCGTCCACCACCTGAAATACGGATTTTTTCACCCGCGGCCTTGGCATGATCGATCACCAAAGCCCCCTTAGTCGTGCTGGCACACATCAGTCCCGCTGCACCTGCGCCCAAGATTATTGTTTTGAAATGCATGGTTGATGCTCAGTTTTTTGCCATTTCGTCTGGGTAAACCCGATTTTTGCTGGTAAGAAAAGCACTTTGTGTATATCCTAGCTCAAAGATCCCAAAAGGGACAGGCACGAGGCAGAAAAGGCAAGCAACCCATGACTGAGATGGTCTATGGTTCCATACCCGTATCACGGGGTGAACCGATTTTACCAAAATGGTGGCGCACGGTTGACCGTTGGAGTTTGATTTCCGTAATCATGCTGTTCAGCATCGGTATCCTGTTGGGGTTGGCGGCATCGCCCCCCTTGGCCGAAAAAAATGGTCTGGCACCCTTCCATTATGTCCAGCGGCAGGCGTTTTTTGGGGGTGTGTCTTTGATTGTTATGATCGTCATGTCGATGCTGGGCCCGGTTTTGGTACGTCGGTTGGCTGTGATCGGATTTTTGGTGTCATTTGTGGCCTTGGCCCTGTTGCCTGTGTTTGGCACCGATTTCGGCAAAGGGGCGGTGCGCTGGTACGCGCTTGGCTTTGCATCCCTTCAGCCGTCAGAGTTTTTGAAACCCGGGTTTATCGTTGTGGCCGCGTGGTTGATGGCCGCGGCCCAGGAAATCAATGGACCGCCCGGTCGGTTGTGGTCGTTTTTTTTGGCCATCACGGTGGTGATTATGTTGGTGTTGCAACCTGATTTTGGTCAGGCATCTTTGGTCTTGTTCGGATGGGGTGTTGTATATTTTGTTGCTGGCGCGCCCATGATTTTATTGATCTTTTTAGCGGGTTTAACCGTTGGGGGCGGGACATTGGCCTATACCATGTCGGACCACTTTGCGCGGCGGATTGACGGGTTTTTATCGCCCGACGTCGATCCCAGAACGCAGTTGGGCTATGCCACCAACGCCATCCAAGAGGGTGGTTTTTTCGGTGTCGGTGTGGGCGAGGGGCAGGTGAAATGGTCGCTGCCAGATGCGCATACCGATTTCATCATCGCGGTCGCAGCAGAAGAATACGGGTTTGTCTTGGTGGCCTTTATCATCTTTATCTATGCCAGCATTGTTGTGTCATCGCTGATCCGGTTGATGCGCGAACGTGATCCGTTCATTCGCTTGGCAGGGACTGGATTGGTGTGCATGTTCGGTGTGCAGGCCATTATCAATATGGGGGTTGCTGTGCGCCTGTTGCCGGCCAAGGGGATGACATTGCCATTTGTCAGCTATGGTGGATCTTCGCTGATTGCGGGGGGGATTGCATTGGGAATGCTGCTTGCATTTACGCGCGCGCGCCCGCAAAAGGACATATCCGACATTCTAAAGCGGCGGGGTTAATTTACGATGACGAAAGCGCCATTGGCAATTTTGGCAGCCGGCGGCACAGGGGGACATATGTTTCCCGCGCAGGCCTTGGCCGAGGAACTGCTTGATATGGGGTGGCGGGTCAAACTGACCACCGATCCACGCGGCGCGCGTTACGTCGGTAAATTTCCTGATGCGGTTGCGATTGAGGTCCTGAAGTCTGGCACTTTTGCCCGTGGTGGGATGCTGTCCAAACTGTTGGTGCCGTTTCAAATTGGGGCGGGTACGTTAAACGCGGTCATCCGAATGGTATTTGATAAGCCAACCGTTGTGATTGGGTTTGGGGGGTATCCATCAATCCCTGCAATGGCGGCTGCTGTGATTTTACGGCGCCCACGGATTTTGCATGAACAAAACGGTGTGTTGGGACGGGTAAACCAGATGTTCGCCAAATGGGTCGATTGCATTGCCTGCGGTACATGGCCCACCCAGATGCCCGATGGATTGACGGCCGAACATATCGGCAACCCCGTGCGCGGGGCCGTGCGGGATCGTGCGGGGGCAGGCTATATTCCGCCCGGCGATTATCCGATGTCGATATTGGTGATGGGCGGATCACAGGGCGCACGGATTTTGTCTGATGTGGTGCCACCGGCGATTGCCCAACTGCCCATGGATATTCTGCGCCACATTCGGGTCAGCCATCAGGCCCGTGACGAAGACCACGACCGTGTCAGCCAGTTTTATGCCGAAAACGGCATTGCTGCAGATGTTCAGCCATTTTTCGACGATGTCCCCACCCGTATGACCGAGGCGCAGTTGGTCATCAGCCGTGCAGGCGCGTCATCCGTGGCCGATATTGCGGTGATTGGCCGTCCGTCGATCTTGGTACCTTTGGCAGCAGCGTTGCGCGATGAACAGACCGCCAACGCCCAAGGGTTGGTCCAAGGTGAAGCCACAATTTTGATCCCGGAAAGTCAGTTTCATGTGGACAGTCTGGCCCAGCAAATCCAAACCGTTCTGACCCAGCCTGATGCTGCACATCATATGGCGCGTCAGGCGTTGTCCTTGGGGATTCCGGATGCAGGTGAACGATTAGCCGCCTTGGTCGTGTCGGTCGCGCAGGCGCGCGGCGCCTTGGCCCAACCGGCGGCCTCGGACTAATATGATAAACAAACAACCTAAAGAAAGAATTAGACCATGAACGCAGCCACGACAAAATTACCCTTGGATGTGGGCCCAATCCATTTCGTGGGTATTGGCGGCATTGGCATGTCAGGTATTGCCGAGGTGCTGTTGAACATGGGCTATCAGGTGCAAGGCTCAGATCTAAAGGAAAGCAA
>CBFHVU010000136.1:0-6005 GCA_965659465.1 uncultured Paracoccaceae bacterium
GATAGGGCGCGACCGTGATCTGTCATAACACCCACCAATCGTGCATTGCGGGAAATTAAAATACCGGGTCGATCTGCCACGACCCAGCCCATCAATGCCACGACACAGAACAATACCCCCAAGGTGCGCGCATACCCCCCCTGCCAAAGCGCAAGCATTAATCCAGCCGCTGTCACCGCCAATCCAGTCCATGCAGACGGTGTGATAATGGGTCTGGTCGCCCCCGGCCACTGTGCGAAATATTGCGCCACGCCCAAAATCCAGTGCAGCCCCCATTCCATAGGAACAAAGGCAATGTCTGAGACCCCAACCATGGCCGCCAGCACGCCCGCCACTGCCGATGGCGCCACGATCAGGGACATCACAGGGACCGCACTGACATTGGCCAAGAAACTGACTGTGCTAAAGGTGTTGAAATGCATCGCCGAAAACGGCGCAGTCGCAGCCCCCGCGACAAAGGACGATACGGCGAGCGATACAAGAAACTGCAAACTGGGGTCCATACGCGTATGATCTGCGATCCAGCGAAACGCACAGATCAATCCGAGCGTCGCAGAAAACGACATTTGGAACCCCGGCGAAAAGACCGATTCAGGGCGGTAGAGCAAAATGATCATCGCCGCCAGCGCAAGCGATCGAAAACTGATCACGCGCTGGCCCAAGATAACCGCACCATAAAATGTGCCCATCATAATAAACGCGCGCTGTGTGGCGATGTTGCCACCCGACACGCCCAGATACAGTGCGCCCACACAAATGGCCATCACCGCGGCAATGGTGCGCGCGTGTCGGCCCAGCATGCCACGGGCCACAACACAGATCACGCGAATACAGAAATACACTAATGACGTCAGCAACCCCATATGCAAACCCGAAATGGCCAGTAAATGCGCCAGATTTGTGGCCAGTAAATCTGCAATCACCTCGGTTTGCATATCACGGCGATCCCCAGCGATCAGTGCTTTGGCAAATCCGGATACTTTGGGGTCTATCGACTGATCCACAAGCTCGGATAACCAGGTTTGCATCGACTTGAACCAAAATTTCTGTTCCGATTGTCCGATCACGATTGGTGCATCGCGGGAATATCCCACAGCCCCCAGTTTCAGAAAATAGGCATATTTGCGAAAATCAAAGCCATCGGGTTCCACCGGACCTTGGGGGGGCGAAATATAGCCGCGCACCCTGATGATATCGCCAATGCGCGCGTCAGATGCCCCAGTTTTATCATGCACCGACACGCGAATTTTACGCGGGGTTTTGTGGGCCGGAATTGGCCCCAACGTCAACTGATCCAGCGTATATCGGGGCGCGTTGGAATTGGAACGATCCACTTGGACCACACGGCCGATAATGTCACCATAATAGGGATAGGACAGCACTGGTGCCGAAACCAGATAGCTGCGCAGCATGCCCGCCATTCCCCCCAGTGCCACGGATAAAACCAACACCATCCAAGGCAACAGCGCATGATCGCGCCAGCCAATTATGGTCAGATAAGCAGCCGCAGCTAGGCCCACACCACCACACAAGCCCAATGCGACCCAGCAACCATAGCTAAAAAACACGCCGATCCCACAGGCCATTGCGACAGGCAACCAATGGAACAGGACCATGCGCTGCTGTGCAATTTCGCGCAGAACCGTTCGCGGGATCATTTGTAACGCTTGTCCTTATTCCTAGCAGTCGTTAGACAGGGGGAAAATGAACCCAATAGATTACCAAAAGGTTAAAAACATGTCACAGGTTGTCACGCGCATCGCACCTTCGCCCACTGGATATATGCATATTGGCACGGCGCGCACTGCGCTGTTTAACTGGCTATATGCCCGCGGGCGCGGTGGTAAATTCCTGTTACGGATCGAGGATACGGATCGCGAACGATCCACGCCCGAGGCAACAGAGGCTATTTTGCGCGGCATGGATTGGCTGGGCCTGGATTTCGATGGCGATGTGGTCAGCCAATTCGATCGCGCGGATCGTCACGCGGCGGTGGCGCATGAATTACTGGCTGCTGGCAAAGCCTATAAATGTTTTGCGACACAGGATGAAATTCAGGCCTATCGCGATGCGGCCCGCGCCGAGGGACGATCGACATTATACCAAAGCCCATGGCGCGATGCCGATCCTGCCACCCATCCAGATGCCCCCTATGTGGTGCGCATTAAATCCCCTGACCAAGGGGTGACAGTTATCCCAGATCAGGTCCAAGGCGATGTGACCATTCGCAACGACCAATTGGATGACATGGTTTTGTTACGTTCGGATGGCACACCTGTTTATATGTTGGCCGTTGTGGTTGATGACCACGATATGGGTGTGACCCATGTGATCCGCGGGGATGACCATTTGAACAATGCAGCGCGTCAAATGATGATTTATAACGCAATGGGCTGGCCCCTGCCCGTTTACGCGCATATCCCGCTGATCCATGGTGAGGATGGCAAGAAACTGTCCAAACGGCACGGCGCAACAGGTGTAGAGGATTACCAAGACATGGGCTATCCCGCTGCAGCCATGCGCAATTATCTGGCCCGACTGAGCTGGAGCCATGGGGACGATGAATTTTTCACCGATGCGCAAGCCATGGAATGGTTCGACCTGTCCGGTATAGGCAAATCAGCGGCGCGGTTTGATTTCAAGAAATTGCAAAACCTGTCCGGACAGCACATTGCGACCGCTGATGATGATGAATTATTAAGCGAATTATTAGCATACCGCAGCAAAATTGGTGAGCCAGATTTGTCTGATGATAAAATTTCCGGTCTAAAAAATGCACTTTATTGTGTGAAAGATCGCGCTAAAACATTTGGTGAAGTCATTGATAAAGCGTCTTTTATTCTTGCAGATGCACCTTTGGAGATAGAGGAAAAGGCAGCCAAATCATTGGATGATGTATCCCGTAGTATACTGAAATCATTGACGCCGCAGCTGCACAATGCTACTTGGTCACGTGAAGGTCTTGAGGCTGTGACAACTGCAGTGGCCGAAGCACATGAGATTAAGTTTGGCAAAATGGCCGGACCCCTCAGAGCGGCATTGGCTGGGCGCAGCGTTACCCCAAGTGTATTTGATATGATGTTGGTATTAGGGCGCGATGAAACAATTTTGCGCCTGACACAAGCCGAAGGGTATGCAGGCTAAATTACGGGCTGTTCAGTCCGTAGAAGAGTATACCGGTTAACCGTTGTTCGCAGTGGCGAGCATGATTGAGAAAGGGAAAAACATGCCTGAATCGACTAAAAAGGCGACGCTAAGCATTGATGGCAAATCTTACGATTTACCAATGTATTCGCCGACTGCTGGTCCGGATGTCATTGATATTCGTAAACTATATGCTGATGCGGGTGTGTTCACATATGATCCAGGGTTCACATCAACTGCCAGCTGCGACAGTACCATCACATTTATTGATGGTGGCAAAGGTGAATTGCTGCACCGCGGCTATCCGATTGATCAGCTTGCAGGTAAATCGCATTATCTCGAGGTTTGTTATTTGCTGTTATACGGCAATCTGCCAAGCGCTGCCGAGTTAGAAGATTTTGAAACGCGCGTGACCAAGCATACGATGGTGCATGAACAGATGCATTATTTCTTCCGCGGGTTCCGCCGTGACAGCCACCCTATGGCGACACTGGTTGGTGTTGTGGGCGCGATGTCTGCGTTTTATCACGACAGTACGGATGTAAACGATCCATGGCACCGCGAGGTGGCGGCCATTCGTTTGATCGCAAAAATTCCGACGATCGCTGCGATGGCGTATAAATATTCAATCGGCCAACCGTTTGTTTATCCACGCAATGATTTGGATTATGCGTCGAATTTCTTGCACATGTGTTTTTCCGTTCCGGCCGAGGAATATCATGTAAACCCAATAATCGCGCGTGCGATGGATCGCATTTTCACATTGCATGCGGATCACGAACAAAACGCGTCCACATCAACGGTGCGTTTGGCATCCAGTTCGGGTGCAAACCCGTTTGCCTGTATCGCGGCCGGTATTGCGTGTTTGTGGGGCCCTGCCCATGGCGGTGCAAACCAAGCATGTTTGGAAATGTTGCGTGAAATCGGAACGGTGGATCGCATTCCAGAATTTATCGCCCGTGCCAAAGATAAAAACGACCCATTCCGTTTGATGGGCTTTGGTCACCGCGTCTATAAAAACACCGATCCACGTGCCACTGTTTTGAAACAGTCCGCGGACGAAGTGTTGGAATTACTGGGTGTTGACGATAACCCATTGTTGCAGGTTGCCAAGGAATTGGAACAAGTTGCCTTGAATGATCCATACTTCATCGAGAAAAAACTGTTCCCAAATGTTGATTTCTATTCCGGTATCATTCTTGAGGCCATCGGCTTTCCAACATCAATGTTCACGCCAATTTTCGCGCTGTCGCGCACAGTTGGCTGGATATCACAATGGAAAGAAATGATCGACGATCCGCAATTGAAAATCGGGCGTCCACGCCAGTTGTATCTGGGCGAAACATCGCGTGATTACGTCGATATCGAAAATCGCTAACGCAATAAAAAACGCCCCGAAAATGGGGCGTTTTTTTTTGGCCTATCTAGCGGCCTTCAAAATTTGGGGCGCGTTTTTCAATAAACGATAATATACCCTCTTGGAAATCACGGGTATTGCCGCATTCTTTTTGCAACTTCGCCTCAAGCGACAGCTGTTCCTCTAGGGTGTTTTGCCATGTTTTGCCCAAGGCATTCTTGATGTTTTTATAGGCAACGCTTGGGCCTGTGGCCAGCTTGGCGGCACGTGCACGCCAATGCGCATCGAATGCGTCATCTTCGATCGCTTCAAAAATCATGCCCCATGCATCCGCTTGCTCGGCTGTTATTTTTTCGGCGAACAAGGCTGCACCCATCGCTTTGGCCTGTCCAACAAAACGTGGCAGGAAATATGTGCCACCCGCGTCAGGGATCAGGCCAATTTTCGTGAATGCTTGTGTGAAATACGCAGACTTGGTTGCTATCACAACATCCGCAGCCAAGGCCAAATTCGCACCCGCCCCCGCCGCGACACCGTTCAAAGCCGTGATTGTTGGAACTGGGCAATAGATTATCGCATGCAGCATGGGTTCATATTCGTCGCGCAACGTACGTTCCAGATCAAGCTTGGCAAGGCTACTGCCATCCCCAAGATCCTGACCAGAGCAAAACGAGGCGCCCGTTCCGGTCAAGACAACAACACGCGCGGCCCTGCCCATTTCCAAAATGGCTGATGTCAATTCCGCACGCATCTGGGTGTTCAACGCATTCATTACATCAGGACGGTTCAGTGCGATAACCGCGACGTCATTTTCCAATGTCACACGCAAGGTGTCATATATCATCAAATTGTTCCTTGTGGTTTTCCACTATTGATGCCGAAATTTTGGCCCGTCGCAATAGCGACGTCGTGTCAGTTTTCGTCCAAGATTTCAGAAAGACGATTTTTTTCCTCGTCAGACAATGACACAGTTTGGTTGTCCGTGGCAATTGATCGACTGCGGAGATAGAAAAAGCCAACAATGATCGACAGCAACAGCAAAAGTGGTCCAGCGGCCCAAAGGAACAGATTCGACCCCCAAATTTTCGGTTTTAGCAAAGCAAATTCGCCGTAGCGGTCGACAATGTAATCTTTGACCTCTTGGTTTGTGTCACCTTCGACCAGTCGTTCGCGCACCAACAAACGCAAATCGCGCGCAAGGCTGGAATTGCTTTCATCGATACTTTCGCTTTTGCACACCAAGCACCGCAGATCCTTGGAAATGTCACGCGCGCGCTGTTCCAGCACGGGGTCATCCAGAATTTCATCCGGTTGAACCGCGTGTGACATTGTAGCCCAGACAGCCAAACATAAACCAAGTAGGATGCGTATCATTCAGCCGGTGCCCCCATTGTGGGCGATTTCCGTGCAGCCCCAGCGGCCAATCGGAAACGCCGATCACTTAGGCTTAGCAGCCCACCAAGCGCCATAATCAAGGCCCCACCCCAAATCCAATTGGCCAGTG
>CBFHVU010000137.1:0-5929 GCA_965659465.1 uncultured Paracoccaceae bacterium
CACCAAACACCCGTTCATTTGGCGGTCTTGGGGCTGAAATAGGATCGACGAACGTCTAAAGGTGTTAGCTTTGTCTCGGCTGTCTGCCACCGTTACCGGCGAAAACTGTACAATTGCAAATGACAATCGTGCTCCAGTAGCAATGGCTGCGTAAGCAGTCGGCGATACTGAAATCTTAAGCCCTATTGCCTAGCCGCGATAGGCGGGGTTCGCAGGTTCCTGGCAACAGAATACCTGCACTTTATCCCATTTATAGTATGTACTGGTTCGCTAACCTTGGCTCTCACAAACTGTGTCGCCTGTCACCAAGCGCTGTTGATGTGCGTCGAAACACAAACTATGCCTACATTCAGTTCACTATATTTGTCACAGGTTTATTTGGAGGTGGCCTGCGAGATGACAAATATTTCTGTCTGTTATGTCTGAGTGTGCTTATTGCCTGTTCCACCGAACCCGACAATTCGGACAACCAGAATAAACGCCTGACGCCCACACTCAATTGACGGCGCGACCCATGACCAATGAACACGCCTTGGCCAACAACGTTATTATGATAGCAGAGACGCCCCCACTGAAAACTGCATTTTTGATTTTGTGGAGTTTCCCCAATCACCTGTTCATTTTTCTGGTCACGTTTTGTTGGTGATCGATGACTATAGGAAAAATGCAAGAATGTATCAAAGAAGGGCCCTTGGCCACAGTGACATTAGCATTAATTTCTGTGCATAATCGCTCCGCATTTCAGTTAGCGCCGAAAATTTTATCTTGATCGAAAGCGAAGATCCTGGAAATTTCCGAAGTCGGAATGTGGCGCTGAAATCAACCAAAATTGTGGCGACAGCAAAAGGGGAATTATAGGCCGGTGGTCGTTTTGTGTCGGATGACCAACGGTTTCGGTATGACGGCCAATTGGAAATTATCGATAATTTAGGCAAAATCGCAGATAACACAGTCCAATTAACCGAGACCAATGGGTTTATATTTACGACAACCGACGGGGATTTAGCCGCCTGTGGTTTATTGATAACGGACGTCATTTCGGGTGTGCCGGCATTTTCTGGGACTGGTTTGAATGCAATTGCGATTGGTCAAGTTACCCCGAAAATGAATGAAGCCGAGGACAAGTGTCTGACGGGTCTTTTTTTTCGCGTGTTGCGTGACCACTGCGGCGTCTTACCATTAGATGTTTGGTCTGATTGGGATCGTCGCGTTTGAGTATTTTTACAAAAATGAAAGACTGTTTTTGAATTATTGCGGGGGCATGGATTGAAAGGCCACGTCATAAACCAATAGGTGATTAAAAATTGACATAAATAAGCCAATGCGCGAACATAATTTAATTGATTTAAAAATGGATAGGACGATATGACCCGTACAATTTTCTCTGCAAGCGTACTTTCAATTTCTGTATTTTTATCGGCGTGTGGTGGTTCAAGTGATGGTGGCGCGTCAAATAATCTTTTCATTGGTACTGGGGGACCAAACGACACTTCGGTTGATAAAGAAGATTCAACAGATACCTCTATTGATTCAGGTTCCTCAAATGAAACTTCGTCTGTCCTTAGCTTTGATGGAGTCAAACCGACTGAAGTGTCCATCAATGAAAAACTTGAAGACGTAATCGAGCTGGTATATTTGTTAGAGGGCGAGCAAACAGTTTCTTATATGGGAAGTCTTGAGTTACCAAATTCAAATATCAACGTCACAGGGAATATATTAGTTGATTTAGGAACGTATCGTAATGAACGGGTGGCCATTGGTGACACAACCTTAAGTTTGAACCTGAATGCCAACCATCTAATTGGTAGTGCAAAGAACTTTGTCGTATCGGACGTAAATTCAAGTGGAACGATACAAAATGACGATGCGACCATGACAGTTGACCGCATCCTTTACACTACCACAGGAGAATTATTCGCATCAGGCGAAGTTGACAGCAGTGGCGTGGCACGTTTTGGCTACTAAGGTCGCTTGGTTGTTTATGAAAATAATGCCTATGTTGATACTGTAACGATTGAATCTGATGGGGTTGGTGGTTTTTTATCCGTTGACGGAGAACGCATGTTCATGGGCGCCCTGACCTCTAACGTGACGGCCGATACCGACCCAGATTTAGGTGTTTACGGCGCTGATACGATTGTTTGGGCAAAATAGACACGCCGGATCTGAGTGGTGAATAAAAATCAGTGGAAACTCAAAACAGTTTTTGACAGTTCTTTTGGCTTTTCCCCTTTCGTTTTTAGTCGAATCTTCTATGGTTGAAAAAAACTGCAGGAGTGCCAATGTCCAACGGTCTAGATTACGGTTCCATGATGCACCGCGCCATGCGGGGCCTGATTAAAGAGGTTTTGGAACAGGTCGCCGACAGTGGTCTGCCGGGCGAACATCATTTTTTCATTACCTTTGATACAGGTCATCCAGACGTGCAATTGGCGCAATGGCTGCATGATCGCTATCCCGAGGATATGACCGTGGTCGTGCAGCATTGGTTTGACGACCTGCGTGTTTTAGAGGACGGGTTTCACATCACATTGAATTTCGGGGACGCACCTGAGCCAATGTATATCCCCTATGATGCGATAATCACATTCGTTGATCCCTCGGTCGAATTTGGATTACGTTTTGAAACGCACGACTTTGAAGACGAAGATGAGGATGAAACCGAAATCGATGATACGCCAAATGAAAAACACGGCGATGCCGAGGTTGTATCACTGGATCAGTTCCGCAAATAATGCGACCGCAGGGTATCGAATGACGCATTGATTTCCAATCCGCAATTTCGTAATGCGTATACAAATGCATACCAATGGAGTTTACCATGGCAGATATCCGTATTGAAACCGACAGCTTTGGCCCGCTAGATGTCCCCGCCAATAAATACTGGGGCGCGCAGACGCAGCGGTCCATTATGAATTTCCCGATTGGGTGGGAACGCCAGCCCGTGGCGATCATTCGCGCGCTGGGCGTGATCAAGAAAGCCTGTGCCATGGCAAACGTGGCCCAAGGGGATATGGACCCAGATCTGGGTAATGCGATCCAAGCTGCCGCCCAAGAGGTGATCGACGGCAAATTCGACGACAATTTCCCATTGGTCGTGTGGCAAACTGGGTCAGGCACCCAATCCAACATGAACGCGAACGAGGTCATTTCAAACCGCGCCATCGAAATGTTGGGCGGGGAAATGGGGTCGAAAAAACCTGTACACCCCAACGACCACTGCAACATGGGGCAATCGTCAAACGACACATTTCCCACGGCAATGCATGTCGCAATCGGCATGATGGCGCGCGACACGTTGATCCCCGGTCTGCAAAAATTGCACGCCGCACTGGTCGAGAAATCCGAAGAATTCAAAGACATCATCAAAATTGGCCGGACACATACGCAGGATGCGACACCGCTGACATTGGGACAGGAATTTGGCGGTTATGCCCATCAGGTAGCCCAAGGCATCAAGCGGATCGAAAAAATCCTGCCCGAAATCTATGAATTGGCCCAAGGGGGCACTGCCGTGGGAACCGGCCTGAATACGAAAAAGGGTTGGGACGTCCGCGTTGCAGCAAATATCGCTGACATCACGGGCCTACCCTTTGTCACTGCGCCGAACAAATTCGAAGCCTTGGCCGCGCATGATGCGATGGTCATGTTTTCGGGCGCGTTGAAAACCGTTGCAGCATCTTTGTTCAAGATTGCCAATGACATGCGTTTGTTGGGCTCTGGTCCGCGATCGGGTTTGGGCGAATTGATTTTGCCAGAAAACGAACCTGGGTCATCCATTATGCCGGGCAAAGTAAACCCAACACAGGCCGAGGCGCTGACAATGGTGTGCGCGCATGTGATGGGCAATGATGCCGCCGTAGGGTTCGCAGGATCCCAAGGCCATTTTGAATTGAACGTCTATAACCCGATGATGTCCTATAACGTGTTGCAATCTATGCAGTTGTTGGGGGATGCGGCGGGATCGTTCACCGATAACATGGTTAAAGGCACCCAAGCCAACACAGCCCGCATTGAAAAACTGATGCAGGAATCGCTGATGCTGGTCACCGCCTTGGCGCCCACGATTGGCTATGACAATGCGACCAAGGTGGCCAAAACCGCCCATAAAAACGGGACAACCCTGCGCGAAGAAGCCATCGCATTGGGCTTGGTCGATGGCGAAACATTTGACCGCATCGTGATCCCCGCCGATATGATCGGGCCAAAATAATGGCAACGCCGGTCAATCTAAACCGGTATAGAAAAGAAAAAGCGCGGGCCGAAAAAAAGGCCCGTGCATCGGAAAATGCGGTGAAATCTGGTCGTACCAAGGCCGAAAAATCACGCGACACCGCCGTCACCGCATTGGATCAAAAACGCCTGGATGGTCATAAGCGCGATGACCAAACTTAAACCAAAAAAACGATCATTGACCTTAAACGGGCATCGCACTTCTGTGTCGATTGAGGATCGGTTTTGGACTGCGTTTTCTGTCATTGCGAAACAGCGGAACATGGGGATCAATGAATTGGCCGCCGAAATTGATACCATGCGTGACCCCTTTGATGGCGGTCTGGCCTCGGCTATGCGCGACTATGTGCTAAACTGGTATATGTCGCAGGTGGACGCAGGACCGCATCACGATTGATCGCGCGGCGTCACGTTTAGCCAAATTCCATTTTTGGATCGAACGGTCAGCCGAGCCACGGGCTGTGGCAGGCGATCGGGGCATAATTCAAACCGATGCTGCCGCACCAGCATGGCCAGCGCCAATACGCCCTCGGACATGGCAAACCCTGCACCCGGGCATACACTCGGCCCCGCAGAAAATGGGATATAGGCATCGCGCAGACATTGTCGCCCGTTGTCCGTGCTCCAGCGGTCGGGATCAAACCCATCGGGGTTGTCCCATAGCCGCTGATGGCGGTGCAGATGCCAAGGGCTGATCACCACCTGCAATCCGCGGTCATACTGACGATTGCGCAGGTTTTCGGATTGGCAGGTTTCACGCACCATCATCGGTACGGGCGGATAAAGCCGCAGGGTTTCGCGAAACACAGCGCGCGTTTGCGACAACTGCGACAGATATGAAAAATCATCGCGAAGCATCTGACTTTCCTAATAAATTCGATCTTGCCACTCCGGGTGCGCGGCCAACAAATACAGCGCCCACCCGATGGCCGATGCGCTGGTTTCATGACCGGCTAGGAAAAATATCGCCACCTGATCGACCATTTCATCCCAGTCGAAACATTTGCCCGTTTCGGGGTCGGGTGTCGTCATGATCTTGGTTGCCAAATCCTGTGGCGCTGTGCCATCGGCAATGGCGCGCGCGCGATTGCGCGTCAATTCGGTGATCAATGCACGGATCCGCCGAGCCGATTTACGCGCCGCGGGACGGTAAAACCGCGGCATCCAGCGCGGCAATCGCATCACTCCGCCCAGATTTACGATCGGTTGCACCTCTTGGTGTTTTCGAAATTCTTGGAAAATATCGTGGGCAATTTCGGTGTCGATTGGCACAGAAAACAGTGTTCGAAAAATGACATCCGCGGCATAGGCGCTGGCCAATTCTTCGAATTCATGGCGCCCTGTCGTTAAACGATCCAACAGACCCTGGGCCGCATCATACATCTGCGGATAACTGTGGCGCAAACGCCCGCCTTCGAATGCGGGATCAATGATGCGCCGCTGACGTTGCCATTTAGGGCCATTGGTTAAAAAAACGCTATCCCCAAACAAGGGCCGCAATCCATCCCCCAGATAATCCGATTTTGGAAAATCAAGGGGGCGTTGTTTCAACACCAATTTGACCAAGGCAGGATCATTCGCCACGATTGATTTGAAAAATGGCGTCTTAAATTCTGCCATCCACGCGCGGTACAGTTTTTCAGGCAAGGCTGATAGGATATCAGATCGAAACCCGCGCGCAAACCGGATGACACCC
>CBFHVU010000138.1:0-5815 GCA_965659465.1 uncultured Paracoccaceae bacterium
CCCCCCCAGATCCAAGCGGCGGATATTATGCCCATCTGCGCGCAGCTGTTCGACGACCTCCGCCACTTTGATATAGGCGGCCTCAAACGGGGCCAATTGGGTCAGCTGGCTGCCGATATGGACATCAATTCCGACGATTTCGATATTTGGCAGGGCGGCGGCCATGGCATAGACGTCGCGCGCGCGTGAAATGGGGATGCCAAATTTGTTTTCCGATTTTCCCGTGGCAATTTTCGCGTGCGTTTTGGCGTCAACATCAGGATTGACGCGAATGGTGATGGGCGCGGTCACGCCCACTTCAACGGCAACGCGGGAAATGACCTGCATTTCTGGTTCGCTTTCGACATTGAATTGACGAATGCCACCGGTCAGGGCCGCGCGAATTTCATCCGCTGTTTTGCCCACACCTGAAAACACGATGCGATCGCTTGGAATGCCAGCCGCCTTGGCACGTGCGTATTCGCCCCCCGACACCACATCCATACCGGCACCCAAATCGCCCAAGGTTTTCAAAATGGCCTGATTAGACGCGGCTTTCATCGCGTAGCAGACCAAATGGTCTATTCCTGCCAGCGCCTCATCAAACAGCTGAAAATGCCGTGTCAGCGTCGCAGTGGAATAGACATAAAACGGCGTGCCAACAGCAGCGGCGATTTCGGTCAGTGCAACCTCTTCGGCGTGCAAAACGCCATCTTTGTATAGGAAATGATCCATCGGGTCCTCGGGTCTATCTTAACACGTCACGAATACGGTCTATCGCGCGCAGGATGTTGTCTTTGCCATTGGCATAGGAAAATCTGACGTAACCTTCGCCGTATTCTCCGAAACTGGTGCCTGAAATGGTGGCAACGCCTGCTTTGTCTAAAAACAGGTCTTGGGCCTGCTGCGATGTCAAACCGGTGCCTGTGATATTGGGAAAGGCATAAAATGCCCCCGCCGCATCGGTGCAGGTGACACCCGGCACATCATTCAACGCCGCCACAATGGTTTTGCGGCGGTCGTCAAATTGGGCCACCATGTCATGAACGGCATCTTGGGGACCGGTCAGCGCGGCCAACCCTGCAAATTGGGCCGAGGCATTCACACATGAATGGTCATTGATACACAACCGCGTCACAGGATCGACCATAGCATCGGGCCAGACCGCAAACCCCATGCGCCATCCGGTCATTGCATAGGTTTTCGACCAGCCATCCAAAACGATCAAACGATCGCGAATTTCGGGGTAATTCAACAAACTGACATGTTCGCGGCCATCGTAGAGCATTTGGCTGTAAATTTCATCCGACATCAGTGCGACATGCGGATGGTTTTGCAAACCTGCCACCAATTTATCAATTTCGGCCTCGGGCGTAACACCCCCGGTTGGGTTGGCGGGGCTGTTGATAATGATCAACCGTGTGCGATCCGTGATCTGGGCCAGCACCGTATCGGCATCAAAGGCGAACCCATTTTCTTCGCGCAGTGCAATCGGGACGGGGGTTGCACCGGAATATTTGATAACCGATTCATAAATCGGAAAACCGGGGTTGGGATACATAATTTCCGCGCCCACTTCGCCAAACATCAAGACGGCAAAAAACATGGTCGGTTTGCCACCTGGCACAACAATAACATTATCTGGGTTCACCGCTGCACCATGGCGTTTTTCCAGATCTGCAGCCACGGCATGTCGCAATTCAGGCAAGCCATTGGCAGGGGTATAGCCATGATGGCCGTCCTGCAACGCCTTGATCCCCGCTTGGACAATGTGATCGGGGGTTTTGAAATCGGGCTGTCCAATACCTAGGTTAATGATGTCCTTACCCTGCGCGGCCAAGGCATTGGCGCGCGCCAAAACCATGAACGCAGATTCTGTCCCCAAACGGGAAATCCCAGATGCAAATCTAAGTTGGGTCATCGTCAACCTCTTGAACTGTTATTCTGACTGTACCTGTGGCGGTCTGGGGGCCCCGTCAATACCACAAGCAGAAATTAGGGTAAGTGCCAAGATGGTGCAAATGACACGCATCATTTCAAAACATCTTTCCAGCGCTGGATTTGCACCAACACTTGGGCGGGGGCCGTTCCGCCGTAGGACACACGCGATTTGACCGAATTATCAACCGTTAGCACCGAATAGACATCATCTGTGATGTCAGCATGAACGGACTGCATATCGGCCAATGATAGATCAGACAATTCACACCCCTTGGTTTCGGCCATCGCGACCAAGCTGCCGGTGACATGATGGGCATCGCGGAATGGCATATTGATCGCGCGCACCAACCAATCGGCCAGATCGGTCGCGGTGGAAAACCCTGATCCCGCAGCGGCGGCCAAATTATCGACATTGGCGGACATGTCTTTGACCATCCCCTCCATCGCGGCCAAGGCCAGCATCAGGTTATCGGCGGCATCAAAGACCTGTTCTTTGTCCTCTTGCATGTCCTTGGAATAGGCCAGCGGCAATCCCTTCATCACCATCATCAGGGCGACATTGGCACCAAAAATCCGGCCCACCTTGGCGCGGATCAATTCGGCGGCGTCTGGGTTTTTCTTTTGCGGCATGATCGAGGATCCGGTCGAAAACCGATCAGACAGGGTGACAAACCGGAATTGCGCCGATGACCAGATTACCAATTCCTCGGCAAAACGGGACAGGTGCATGGCGCAAATCGATGCGACCGACAGGAATTCCAACGCAAAATCACGATCGCTGACCGCGTCCAATGAATTGGCCGTGGGATGGGCAAATCCCAAATCTGCCGCCGTCATATGCCGATCAATCGGGAATGATGTCCCTGCCAAGGCCGCCGATCCCAGCGGACATTCGTTCATACGCGCACGCGCATCGCGCACCCGCGACAAATCACGGCCCAACATTTCAACATAGGCCATCATATGATGCCCCCATGTCACGGGTTGTGCCGTTTGCAAATGGGTAAATCCGGGCATGACCCAATCGGCGCCCTGTTCGGCCTGAACCAACAGCGCATTGATCAAGGCCAGCAAACCCGTTTCAAAGGCATCAAATTGATCGCGCACCCACAGGCGAAAATCGGTGGCCACCTGATCGTTACGCGACCGCGCCGTGTGCAAACGGCCCGCAGGTTCACCGATAATTTCCTTTAGTCGCGCCTCGACATTCATATGAATATCCTCGAGCGCGGCAGAAAATTCGAAATTTCCCGACTGAATCTCTGACAAAACCGTGAGAAGGCCTTCCCGAATGGCGGCGGCTTCGCTATCTGTGATGATGCCTTGGGCTGCCAACATGGCGGCGTGGGCTCTTGAACCTCGGATATCCTGTTCTGCCAAACGCTGATCAAACCCGATGGATGCATTGATCGCTTCCATGATGGCGTCTGGGCCTGATGCGAACCGGCCACCCCACATTTGGTTTGAGGATTTATTTGACATTTCGTTACCTTTCGGAGGGTTTATGCGTCTAACTGGATTAACTGTTCTTTATACGGCCTTGGCCATCGGTGCAAACGCATCATTTGTTTCGGCGCAGGATTTTTCATCTCTGGCGGATTTGAAAACCGGCGACATGAAAAAATTGGTTTTACATGCGGATGCAAAACCCGTTGCACAGACGGTATTTTTCGACGAATCTGGCACCGCGCTGACCCTGTCTGATTTTCAGGGCAAAACGACCGTATTAAACCTGTGGGCCACGTGGTGCGCGCCCTGTCGTTATGAAATGCCATCCCTTTCAGAACTACAAGCAACCTTGGGCAGCGATGATTTCCAAGTTGTCACAATCGCCACAATGCGCAATTCACCCAAGGTCATTGATGCGTTTTTCGACGAAATCGATGTCGAGAACCTACCCAAACACCAAGACCCCAAAGGCGCTCTGGCGCGCAGTTTATACGTGGCGGGTTTACCGGCAACATTGCTGATCGACGAGGATGGCAATGAAATTGGCCGACTGTTGGGGGATGCTCACTGGTCCAGTGCAGATGCCCTAGCTCTAGTCGGGAAATTTATCGAACTCGATCACGCAAATTAAAAAAATGGGCGCACAAGCGCCCGTTTTTGTTTCGGTCATTCTGGTATCGGTTGGTTAGTAGCGACCAAAGCCGCGTTCATCTAGGTCCAGACCTGATTTCGCCGCGCCATTCATTGAAAAGCCATTTTGCAATGAACCCCCAGATTTCGGCAGGCTAGACTTTGCAGGCTTGCTGGTCTTGGCAGATGATTTGGCCGCTGGCTGTGCCGTCGATGATTTCAACGATGCACGATTTACATTCTGTGGACCCAAATCAAACTGGCTGATTTGCTTGCGCACAGCTTCATTTGATTCTGACAGTTCGCTTGCAACCACCGTCAATTCCTCGGCGCGTACAGCATTGGTCATTGCCGAGTCCGAGATTTCCTGAATTGCGCGGTTGATATAGGTCACACCACGCGCCTGTTCATCAGACGCCATCGCAATTTTGCCAACCAAATCGGTTACCTACGAAATATCGCCTGCGATTTTGTCGAACGCTTCGCGGGACATCAAGGGCAAGAAAATGGCCAAATTACAACTTTCAGTGCACAGCGACTTGCGCGAAGAAGCCCAGCCGCTGGTAGATACCTTGCAACATGTAGCAGACTCTATCGAAGGCTATTACGGTTATATAATGGGCTGTCAGGACAAAATGGACGCGAACTATAATGCTATGATTTGGGGTACTAACCATTTGGCTGGTCTAGTTTCCAAAGAACGCCCTAGCTATGAGTTTGGGTATAGCGATGATCAAGATAAAGAACTCAAAAAGCTCCTTGATGGGATGCCGTTTCCCCCAGATACGCCATACAACTGATCTACTCAGACACTGTAATTGGGCTAACTTGAATGAACTAGAAATGACTTTTAATTACATTGACAATATGTAAAGTCGACGTAACTGACATGTGGACGTTCCGCAACTATGCTGAGGGAAACAGTCCGGACAAATCCAGTAAGGTATCGGCAATGCAGTTGATGTTTTTACCGTTGCGCACCTCGGCAAAGAAATACGGACGATCTCCGCGCACACGCACAGTGTCGCGTTGCATTACACTTAAATCCGCACCTACATAGGGAGCGAGATCGGTTTTATTGATAACAAGTACATCCGATTTCTTTATCGCGGGACCACCTTTACGAGGGATTTCTTCACCCATTGCGACGTCGATAACAAAAACGGTGATATCTGCCAATTCGGGCGAGAAGGTCGCTGAAAGGTTATCACCGCCACTTTCGATGAGAATAATATCAAGATCAGGATGACGCTTTTGCAACTCGGCCACTGCAGCAAGGTTGATAGAGGCATCTTCGCGGATTGCTGTATGCGGACAGCCGCCCGTTTCAACCCCAATCACCCGATCAGAAGGGAGGATTTGCATGCGCATCAGGGCTTCGGCGTCTTCTTTGGTGTAAATATCATTCGTGATAACGGCGAGTGAATACCTATCTTTGAGCTGTTTCGCGATGGCCGCCGTGAGCGAGGTCTTTCCAGCGCCAACCGGACCTCCAATGCCTATACGGACGGCTGATTTTTTGGGCGTTGTCATGTTTTGAAAATCCTTGGGCTTTGAGTTTCATGGCGCATCGAGGCCACATCTGAGAGAAAACAATTTGACCAGAGATCACTTGTTTGTGCGGTAAGGGCATAGTCTGTTGTTGTCTGGATTACGGGGGTAAGGTCCATCAGAACCTTTTGCCCCAGCGTTTGACCCAGCGGCACGAGGCGAACAGCTGCAGAAACGAGGTTTGAGCAAAATGCATGGAGGTAGGACGAGACTGTCAAATGCCGATCAAGCCCATGCAGTTTTGCCGCCACACCAATGGCGACAG